>CAZEDO010000098.1:0-13496 GCA_964511085.1 uncultured Lentimicrobiaceae bacterium | reverse complement strand
GGTACTACATTTATAGTCTTTTACTGCTGATCAGGAAGATTTATATTAAATTTCACTAAAATTCAAACCTGGAAAAAATGAAATTTATATTAACGATAGATACTGAAGCGGATAACCAGTGGGATCATGGCTGCGACCTTACGGTGGAAAATATTAAATATATTCCTCGTTTCCAGGAGTTATGTGATAAGTATGAAATAAAGCCAACGTATTTGGTAACATCAGAAGTATGTGATGATGCTTTTGCCAAAGAGTTGTTTTCGGATTATCTACTCTCAGGGAAGGCAGAGATAGGAGCGCACCTGCATTCATGGACAACACCGCCATTTCGCGATAAGGAAGGATTAAGATTTAATGATGTTAACCATGCCTTTGCCTCAGAATTACCTGTTGATTTATTGGAAGAAAAAATCAGGAAACTAACTGAGCAGATAGAAAGTTCATTTGGGAAGCGCCCATTGTCGTTCCGGTCTGGCCGATATGGTTTTAATGAAAATGTAGCAAGAGCCCTTGCCGGGAATTCTTATCTGGTTGATTCTTCAGTTACTCCTTATACTAGCTGGTCATCCCATAAAGGTATGCCCGGCGCTTCCAGCGGTCCGGATTTTATAGATGATACTCCAGTCCCATATCGGTATAATTTTGAGAATGATTCATTGCTGGAATTACCGGTAACAATTTTACCGACAAAATTTCCATTAAACAAGTCAGATAAGCTGGCCAGGTATTATTTCAGAAATGTTAATAAGAGTATTCCTCTGAAAGGTTTGCGAAAGTTGCTTTTTAGAAGACAGCCTTTATGGTTAAGGCCCTTCGGGTGGATGGAAATTTCCATGCTAAAGGAACTATTAGATGAAGCTACCTGTAATAAGTTGCCATACCTTATCATGATGTTTCATTCCAGCGAATTAATGCCTGGTTGTTCCAAGGAATTTACAGATAATAAGGCCATTGGAAAATTATATGTTTTATTGGAAAACTTCTTTGCTTTATTAAAGGACAAGTCAATATCTTCGCTTACATTAACTGAAGCTGCAAAGGAGTTATAGAAATGAAAATTTGTTTTTGGGGCGAATTGGCCGGTGCATTGACGGGAACCACTCAGGGTGGAGGAGAACTGCAGATTGCATTGTTGGCCAAAACGCTTGTAAAGGCAGGACACGAAGTTGTTGCTATAGATTACAATATAACCAGCGACTTTGAGACAGCAGACGGCATCAAAGTAATTGCAATAAATGGGTATAACAAAGGAATACGGTATATCCGAACCTTTACGCACCGGTTTCCGCAATTATACAGGACTTTAAGAGATGAACATGCGGATGTCTATTATTGCCGAATACGTGATTTCCGGCATATTTTTTCATACCTGGCTGCCAGGAAAGTAAAAGCAAAATTTATTCTCGGCCTGGCATCCGACCTTGACGTATCAAGTTTCAAGATACGGGCAAAGTATTTTTATGCTTCCAAATTCGGTGAACTCTGGTGGCTCTTCAGTGGCATACTTTCGGAAATAATTTATCCCTTCCTTTTCCGGCATGCCGATTGTATTTTTGTTCAACATGAACATCAAAAGCAAATCCTGGAAAAGAAGGGGATCCATTCTGTTATATTTCAAAACCTGATTGACCTTAGCGAATCGCTGACGATAGAAAATCCGGTAAGGAATGATTTTATTTATGTCGGTTCACTTGATAAGCGAAAAGGGTTCACTGATTTTTTTGAAATAGTTAAACACACGCCAAAGTGCACTTACAAGGTGATTGGGCAAGCCCGCGATAGAACAGGATATTTGTTTTTGAAAAAACTCAAAGCATATAAGAATGTAACAATAATAGGCAGGTTAAATCATCGTGATACCCTGTTTCACATTGCGAATTCAAAAGCATTGATCTGTACTTCACCGATAGAAGGATTTCCCAACACTTTTATAGAAGCATGGTCATTTGGGGTTCCGGTTTTATCATTGTATGTTGATCCCGGAAATATTATCAAAAAGGAAGCATTGGGGTTTGTGGCTGGCGGTAAAATAACTGAGTTAACAGATTATATGTTAACAAATGATTTTGCGAGAACAGGTGTTGAATATGTGAAACGGAATCATGCCATCAGTGAGAATAAGATAAAAGAAATTGATTCTCTACTTGAAAAACTACTTTAACACAGGAAAAAATCAGGGTTATTCAGGAAAATGGATATTTTAGCTGCTGGAATAGAAAATGCAGTTGTTTTGCAGATTGTCCCGATCCTTAATTTGTCTGATTTACTTATACCGAAACAATTACTTAAGACATTTATTTGATAAGGCATTGAAAATTAAACATCCAGAAGTTTTATTGAGAAAAGAAATAATGAATATTCTGACATTAAGCCATGACAATTAATTGAACACAATATTTTCGTTCATCTTTAGATTGTTGAATTTGTTAATAGTCCTAAAAATAAATTAATGAAACTATTATTAACTAAAATACTCTTCAAACTCAGGCTTTTTCTAACAGATGAGTATAAGAGAGCAGATGTTTATACCCACTACCAGGCAGTAAATTTCGGTAAGAACGTAAGGATCTCCGGAGAACCCTATTTTGGAAGCGAACCATATCTAGTTACAATAGGAGATGATGTTACCATAACACAAGGTGTAACATTTCATACCCACGATGGGGGTGTAGGAGTTTTTCGGGACAAATACCCCGGCATGCATATATTTAAACCAATAGTTGTAGGGAATAATGTATTCATTGGCAGCAATACTACAATTCTTCCGGGCATAACAATCGGCAATAATGTGGTGATCGGGGCATCGAGCGTTGTGACAAAAAACATTCCGGATAATGTTGTAGTGGCTGGTATTCCTGCACGGATTATCCGCTCCATGCAAGAATATGAGCAGAGGTCATTAAAAGAAGCTGTTTATATTACAGAAAATGAGCCAGTGGCAAGACGGGAAAAAATTCAGGAATTTATTCGTTTGAAAAACTCAGCATCTCGAAAAGCAGAATAGGTTATTTGGGTATAATATGTTCCTGACATTTGGATAGAGAAGCTAATACAAAATAATGCGAATTCTTTTCTTCATCGACAGCATGACTTCAGGCGGCAAAGAGCGCAGGCTTACCGAACTGATGAAACGGCTTTCTGCCAGCACAGATATTATGATAGATTTGGCTGTTATGAGCGAAGATATTCAGTACCAGGAAGTGTTCGATTTAGACATCAATATTCATTATTTATTACGAAATCGAAAAAAGGATTTTTCTGTATTCCATAAATTGTACAAACTCTGTAAAAAGCGTAAACCCGATATTGTACATTGCTGGGACGACATGACTGCAGTGTATATCGCACCGATTTGTAAAATCCTGAATATTAAACTTGTGAACGGGATGATTGTCGATACACCTGTGAACTTTAATATACGGAACAAAGCCTGGATAAGGGCTAAGCTGACCTTCCCTTTTTCTGACCTGATAATAGGGAATTCAAATGCAGGATTAAAAGCATATCGGGCACCGCTAAAAAAGTCTGTTTGCATTCATAACGGAATGCATCTTTCGCGTTTCGATCATTTAAAAGAGGCTTCCGATATGCGGAAGGAAATTTTAGGCGACAATGCCGGGAATGATTTTATTATTGGTATGGTTGCTGCGTTTGAGGACCGGAAAGACTATGAAACACTGGTTAGGGCCGCTATAATTATTCTTTCAGATGATGCTAATATTCGATTTGTTCTGGTTGGTGATGGGAATAATTTATACAATATTATAGAAAGTATCCCAACATCTCTACGGGATCACTTCCTATTCCCTGGCAAAAGATCAGATGTAGAATCAATTGGTAATATTTTCGATATCGGGATTTTACTTACCAATTCCGATGTTCATGGCGAAGGGATATCAAACTCCATTATTGAATACATGGCATTGGGCAAACCGGTAATAGCGACAAGGGGAGGCGGTACTGGTGAAGTTGTATCTGACAGTGTCAATGGATATCTGATTGATGCAGCTAATGAAGATCAGTTGGTTGAAAAGATCAGGTTGTTAATAAACAATCCGGTTTTGAGATCAGAACTCGGACAAAACGGGAAAAAGTTAATTCACGATAAATTTGACATCAATGTGATGACGCAGAATTACATCAATCAATATTCAAATTTACTTAATAAAAATTAGGCAGATGAACATTCTTGTCACAGGTGCTGCTGGATTCATAGGTTCACATGTTTGTGAGCATTTTATTAAATCAGGAAATTTAGTTGTCGGAATAGATAATTTCGACAATTTTTATCCGAAAAAAATCAAGCAGGCAAATATTGCCGGAATAATCGATAATGATAATTTTCGTTTTTATGAAGCAGACATCCGTGATAATAAAGCGCTGAATGACATTTTTTCAGCAAATAAAATCGAAGGAGTAATTCATCTGGCTGCAAAGGCAGGTGTAAGGCCTTCGATAAGCGCAATTTCAGACTATTATGATGTTAACGTAAACGGAACTATCAATTTACTTGAGGTTATGAGAATGAATTCTGTTAATAAAATGATATTTGCTTCGTCCTCTTCTGTTTATGGAAATAATATAAAAGTCCCATTTTCAGAGGATGATTTTGTTGACAATCCTATATCTCCTTATGCGTCGACAAAAAAAAGCGGAGAGTTGCTTTGTCATGTTTACTTTCATTTATACGGAATGAATATAACCTGCCTGCGTTTTTTTACAGTTTTCGGGCCCCGGCAGCGTCCGGATCTGGCGATTCATAAATTTACAAAACTTATGGAAGAAGGAAAACCAATTCCTTTCTTCGGCGATGGCACATCAGCGCGGGATTACACTTATATCCTCGATATTTTGAATGGAATTGAATGCGCATTTAGCAAACTGGATGGCTACAATATTTTTAATCTTGGGGAATCTAGGCTTACAAATCTGAATACTCTGGTGCAGATGCTGGAAAAGGCATCGGGCAGAAAAGCCATTTTGGATAAACAGCCTTCCCAACCCGGAGATGTAAATGTTACATATGCCGATATCTCAAAAGCTCGTTCTGTGATTGGTTATAATCCGGCATATGATATGACCGGTGGAATAAATGAATTTATTAAATGGTATCTCGCGAATAAGAAGTTCCTAAAGGATTAGCCTTTTGCAAAAATATTACAGCATTATAAAGTTTAAATAATTTACAAGGAAAATAATTACCCATGGCAAGGCTAAGAGTTTAACATGTAACAATATGAATTGTAAACCAATAATATAGCGGATGATTGATTTGAACCATTTCACCTAACTATTTAAAATTTTCTTATGAATAAAGATAATATTCTCAATAATCCATACCTTATATTTTTCCCATTTCTTATAGCATTTGTCATTTGGGTGTTAATTTCTCCCATTGATTTATCAGATGGCGATCAGGGCAGGTATTTAGGATGTGCGCAAAACCTTATTCATGGATTTTATTCGGCACCTGCTCCTAACATCGACCTTCGCAGTGGTCCAGGATACCCTGTTATTTTGATGCCTTTTTTAGCATTAAAATTGCCGTTGATGTGCATCACGTTGATGAATGCATTTTTCTATTATTTTTCTATCATATTATTATTTAAAGCTTTAAAGGAAATAGTATCTTTTAGCATATCGCTCACATTCAGCCTTGGATGGGCATGTTATTATATTGCTTACCAGAACATTCCATATATTCACACCGAATCATTTACCTACCTGTTAGGTGCGTCGCTTATCTTTTTAATTATCAAGGCATTTAAACCTGATATAACAGGCAGTGCCAGGAAATATGTATTGCTCTCTGGATTTGTTTTAGGATATATTGTTCTTACCAAAATGATCTTTGGCTATGTGCTTCTTATTATGCTGGCAGGAAGCTGCCTGTTGTGGATAATTAACAGGAAAAACGTAAACTATCACAAGGGTCTTCTGATAGTCTCCCTGGCTTTTCTTACAACAACACCATACTTGCTGTATACGTATAATCTGACTGGCAAACTTCTTTACTGGGGAAATGGTAATGATAGCTTGTATTGGATGAGTACACCGTATCATGGCGAATATGGTGACTGGAAAAGTGACCTGAGCCTAAATCCCCCGGCAAATGGTAATTTTAATATTGCTGGTGCAGATAGTGTACTGAAGGTTAATCATGGCGCAGATTTCAAAGAATTATATAAATATAATAACATAGAGCGGGATGACATCTATACCAGGTTGGCTATAAAAAATATCAAGTCGCATCCTGTGAAATTTGTGCAAAATGTTATATATAACGTCGGGCGATTGATTTTTCATTATCCGTTCTCGTATGCAGTACAACGTCCTAAAACACTGCTGGTCTTTCCAATTAACGGAATTCTCTTTACACTAATGTTATTTAGCCTGATACCTACTTTTCTGAATTGGCGTAAATTTCCTTATTCTGTCCGGTTTCTTGTAATGATAGTACTTTTATACCTTGGAGGAAGTTCACTTGTATCAGCAATACTCAGGATGTTTACCATTGCAGTTCCTTTTCTTCTTGTTTGGATAGCTTATGTTTTTCAGAATTCAATTAAATTTAACCTTAAGTTTAGTAAAAAGACTTAAACAACTGGCTGATTAGTAGATCTGGGAATGAAAAATTAAAATTCAGATTTCATTTCCTAAATATTAAGTCAATATAAATATTGTTAAGAATTCTGATGAAAATACTGCAGATTAATAATTGTCATTACAGAAGAGGAGGCGCTGATGCAGTTTATTTAAATACTGCGGAACTGCTTGTCAGTATGGGTGATGAAGTTGTGTTTTTCTCTGCAGCAGCTAAAGAAAATGACAGCACTATAAATAGCAGGTATTTTGTTCAGAAAATAGACTTCCTGGAACTTTCAACCAGCGCTAAAATTCTAAAAACGCCGAGATACCTGTATTCACGGGAATCAGGAAAAAAGTTACAAGAACTGCTGACAATTGAAAAGCCTGATATTGCTCACATACATTTATATAAGGGGGATCTGACCGTTTCAATTCTAAAAGTCCTGAAGTCAAACAGGATTCCGACGGTTATTACCCTGCATGACTACAGCCTTCTCTGCCCGCGTAATATTTTGCTGGATGGGGAAAATAAAATTTGCGAAAATTGTATAACAGGTTCTCCTCTTAATTGTCTGATCAAAAGATGCAACAGGATGAGCTTCGCGCTAAGTGCAGTGAATACAGTTGAATACATTTTCAACAATTATCTGTTTAAACCTGAGCTGTATTTTGACAAAATTATTGCACCGAGCAAATTTCTTTTCAACAAGCACCTGCTTAAATCAAACCTTAATAGCAGACTGGTTCATTTGTATAATTTTTCGCCAATCGTAAAGGACGCCACCCAAAATCCTGTTAAGGGAAAGTATTTCCTTTATTATGGGCGTATTTCCCAGGAAAAAGGATTACATACTTTGGTGAAAACATGGATCAATTTGCCAAAGACATATATTCTTAAGATTGTAGGAACAGGGCCTGTTCTTAGTGAAATAGAAGATGTTATCATGCATAATAATTTGGATAATGTCGAGCTAGTCGGCTATAAGTCAGGAGAGGAACTGAATGATCTGGTTAGGAATTGCTCCTATGTGTTGGTGCCCTCAGAATGGTACGAAAACAATCCGATGACAGTTATTGAATGCTATTCCTATGGGAAGCCAGTAATTGTGTCCGACATTGGTGGCTTACCTGAAATTGTAATTAATCGAAAAACAGGCTACACATTTACGATGGGTGATCAGGATGATCTGCACAGTAAATTAGTGAAAGCGAATTCATTAAGTAATGAGGAGTACAAAGCTCAATCAGATGAAGCAAGGGCATTTGCATTGCAGAATTTCTCAGAAAAAGTGCATTACGAAAACCTTAGTAAAATATACATGGATACAATTATGAATTACAAGAATCAGCCAGATGAATAATAAAGTCCTATATTTTAAATTTGGGATCAGGAGTTTTCTGGCATCCATTATTCAGTATCTCCGGTTTCTGAAATACAAATCGCAGGGTTATGATGTATGCAGGCCTGTCATTTTTGAGAGGGGCTTGCACCTCGACAGGTTGTATCCGCAGGGAATCCATATTGGCAAAAACACTTTAATTGCTTCGAATGTAACAATACTTAGCCATGATCATTGTAAGAGGGTTAATAACCAGCCGCTCCTGCTTGAAACTAATATCGGTGAGCGATGCTTTATAGCAGTGGGATCAACAATTCTGCCGGGCGTTAGCATTGGCGATGAAGTGATTGTGGGAGCAGGGGCCGTTGTTACAAAGAATGTACCTTCCAATGTAATAGTAGCTGGAAATCCGGCCCGGATAATCAGGGAAAACATAAGTATGAATAACAAGGCTGAACTCACTAACTGGAACCAGGAAAGTGGCTGGCAAAATAAATAGCCTGTGAAAAACAGTACATTGCTTTACTTATTGTCCTTACTGATCGCTGTAATCGTTGTATTTATCATTTTTGCAATCTGGAAATATCAATATACAAAATATAACTTATTGCGGCTGAATCCCCTTGATGAGAGTGTATCTGTCCTTGATGAGCTTAGACATGCACAGGGAAACGACAGTGTAATCTGGTTTATTGGTGATTCGAGAATTGCACAATGGAACTTAGATTACCTGAAACAACTTAATAAAAAAGTCATTAATCTTGGTGTAGAAGGACAAACATCAAAACAAACTTTAGAAAACTTCAGGAAATATTTGGATCTTATGCATCCGTATTGCGTTGTTATACAGGTTGGTATAAATGATTTTAAAGTAATAGGTTTGGTGAAGAGTAAGACAAATGAAATAGTTTCAAATTGTTATTCAAACACAGTTGAGATAATAAGTTTATGCAGAAATAATAATATTGCAGTAATCTACATGGCTGTTATTCCAACAGGAAACATTGAAATTATGCGAAGGTTGATCTGGAGTACAAAGATTGATACAAAACTTGACGAATTTAATCAACAAATGAAAGATTATTGCCTTAGGAGCAGTGTACCGTATTTTGATGTTGTAAAAATATTTGAAGATATTCCCTGTAAAGAAAAAGAAGACTATCAAAAAGGATTTCTACATTTAAGTGATAAAGGGTATAAATATTTAAGTGAAAAATTTATTCATTTTTATTATTCAGAACTTTATAGTCATAAACAAAAGTAACGTTGGCGAATGAAAAAGAAAATTTATATAGCTGGGTGTGGTGGTATGCTGGGAGAAGCATTCTACGCTCAATATGGCGATGAATATGAACTTAAATGTACAGATAAGGACGTGAATGATTCATGGCTGAGTTTTCTGGATTTTCGTGATTTTGAAGCATATAAAAAAGATGTTATAGAGTTTGATCCTGATTATTTGTTTCATCTCGGAGCATATACTGATTTGGAATTTTGCGAAACCAATATTGAAGATACGTATCTAACAAATACATTAAGCGTTGAAAATGCTGTATTTATCGCCAATGAGCTGGATATTCCAATATTATATATAAGCACCGCAGGCATTTTTGACGGTAAAAAGGAAATGTATGATGATTGGGATCTGCCTAATCCGTTGGGACATTATGCAAGGGCAAAGTATGCAGCCGAAAGGTTTGTAATAGAGAATTCGCGGCGGTACCTTGTTTGCAGGGCCGGCTGGATGATGGGTTCAGGGCCGGCGAAAGACAAAAAATTCGTACAAAAAATTATGGCACAAATTAAAGCCGGGAAACGCGAACTATTTATTGTTAATGATAAAGACGGTACCCCCACTTACACGCACGATTTTGCAAAGAATGTAAAATTGTTACTACAAAAGGAATATTGGGGTTTATACAATATGGTATGTGGCGGGCAAACCAGCCGGTTGGAAGTGGCACAGGAGATGATAAATATTCTAGGGCTGGATAAAAAAATCGAAATTTATCCTGTTACTTCGGACCACTTTAAGAAGGAGTATTTTGCCGATAGGCCACTTTGTGAGCGGCTTATAAATCGTAAACTCAGTAACCGTAATCTGAACATTATGCGTGATTGGCGCGTGGCACTAAAAGAATACATGGATAATTATTACAAGGGATATATTGAATTTTAATTCTATTCTCAAATCGTATCTCCTTGATTACTTTTCCATCCTGTGAACGATAAATGAGTTGAATGGGTAAAAAATTAAAAATTGCAGCTTTCGGAGGCTTTCGGTCAATTCCGCCTAAAGCGGGTGCGGCCGGGGCTGATAAATTTGCTGTAGAACTTTATCCCCGCCTGGTACAAAAAGGTTATGAGGTTCTGGCTTATTGTAGAATTTACAAAGGAAATGAAGATGAATTACATCATCAATACGAGGGCGTTCAGCTAAAGTGGTTCAGGACTGTTAATAAAGGCGGGTTTGATACATTAATCCATTCGTCTAAAGTAACCTTTGATATTATATTTCATAACAGGGCTAAGGTCGTTCATATCCAAAGCGGCGCGAACAGTATATGGGCATTGTTCTTACGTATGGCTGGAAAAAAGGTATATGTCAGCCAGTTTGCAATGGACTGGAAACGCGACAAATGGCCCTGGTATGGGAAGTTATATTACAGGCTTTCGAATTACATGACAGCTTATTTCCCTAACTTGGTTTTGTTCGATAATATTTATACCAAAGATTATTTCGAAAAGAAATTTCATAAAAAATTTGGATTTATTCCTTACGGATGCGAAGTAAAGGAACCTACACCGGACAATAAAATCTTGAAAAAATTAAATCTCGACCCGGATAATTATTTTCTGTTCGTAGGCAGGTTTATTCCTGACAAGGGAATTCATTTACTTATCAAAGCATTTGAACAGCTAGAAACCAGGAAGAAACTTGTTCTCATCGGGAATTCGCCCAATCCCAGTGAATATGAAAAGGAGCTAAAAAAAACGAAAGATGAAAGAATTGTATTTACTGGTTATATTTATGGCGACGACACTAATTTCCTGATAAAACATGCTTATGCATATGTTCAGCCGTCGCTCATCGAAGGATTATCTCCAGTGATACTGACTGTGATGGGATTAGGTACACCTCTGGTCTGCAGCGATATTATCGAAAATACGTATATTACTGAAGAAAACGCTACTCATTTTGAAAGTAATAATTTCTTATCTTTACTTGATTCACTTAAATATGTATTAGTTAATTCTGAAAAGATCAGGCTTCTGGCTGATGCCGGGCAACAGAATGTGATAGAACGATTCAACTGGGATAGTATAACAGAACAGTTTATTGATGTTTTTCAAGAAAAATGAAATATGATTAGAGGCGCAATAATTGGTTTGGGGAAAATGGGATTGTCCCACGCGGCCATTGTAAGTGCACATCCCGAAGTGGATATGGTATCGGTATGTGATACATCTTCACTGGTGCTGGATGCATTTAAGAAATTCAGTAAAGTGAAGACTTATTTTGATTATCAGAAAATGATCGATGAGCAGGCGCTGGACTTCGTGGTTGTTGCTACTCCTACAAAGTTTCATTATCCTATAGTAAAATATGCTTTAGAACTTGGCGTGAATGTGTTTTGTGAAAAGCCTTTTACACTTACATCAATACAGGGTAGAGAATTAGTGGAACTTGCAAATGGTAAGTGGCTTGTTAACCAGGTGGGTTTTCACAATCAATTTATAGGAACATTCAGGGAGCTAAAGCGATTACTATCACTAAATGTTTTGGGTGAACTTGTCCATTTTTCCGGAGAAGCATACGGACCGGTAGTAACAAAGGAAAAGGGTAGTACCTGGCGATCCAGTGCCGAAGAAGGAGGAGGCTGCTTAAACGATTATGCTTCACATGTTATAAATCTGATCCAGGAAGTAATCGGGCGTCCTCAGAAAATCCGGGGCACATTACTAAAGAGTATTTATTCAAACGGAGTAGAAGATGCAGTATATTCTTTGTTGCAACTGCAAAGCGGACTTACAGGAACATTACTCGTTAACTGGAGCGATGAAACCTATCGCAAAATGGCTACTTCGCTTACTATACAGGGAAAAAGAGGTAAGATAATCTGTGATGCGACTGAAATAAAAATATTTCTAAAAGAACCAGTTGTTTCTGAAAAACTGGATAAGGGTTGGACAATTAAATATATTACTGAATTTGCGATACCTGTTAATTTTTACCTGAGAGGCGAAGAATATAGTGCCCAAATAGAACATTTTGTGGATTGTATTATTAATAAGAAGCAGGCGCAATACAATACTTTTGAACAGGCCTCATATACTGATGCAGTAATTGAAATGATAGTCGAAGATGGAAAAAAGGATTAAGATGGAAAAAGTAATATTAGGAGATAACCAGTTTTTTGCGGTGAGCCATCTTTCCGATGAGAAATCACGCGCCCAGTCAATACGATTTAAAGACGATTCATCTATCATCAGCGTCCTTGACCAGTCGATTGAACTTGGAATCAAAACCTTTATGTGTACAACCCACGATCGTATTGCTAATATTTGCGAACATATTAGGAATAATCCAGACAGGTACAATGGATTTAAAATATATCCGTGTATGCCTTATGCGCATAAATATGCCAATGCCGTTACCGAACTGGGAATCGTGGGAACAATTAAACAATATGTGCCCGGGAATATATTCGGTACGTTTGCCAAAGGTGGTATGGCCTTCCTGAATAAGGATTTCATGAAATTAATGGAGATCTTTATTGATGCAGAGATGAAAATGTTTAAAGGCATCGAGACACCGGTTATTTTCATTCAGAATGTTCTGGTTGATATGATTCTTGGTCTAAAGATGTACGAAATATTTGCTGAATACGATGCTTATATCCGAAAAAAATTTAAAGCTGAACCAGGTTATATCACTATGAATTTACCGGCATTGATTGACGCATTGAACTCAGTTGGCATCGAAAATCCAATTATTTGTGCCTCAATTAATAAAATAGGATTTAGAATGTCTGGTGGGAAAGATTTGTATGAGAAATCCATGAACGAGAGGGAGTTCAGGCTTATGGCTATGCAGGTTTTAGCCGCTGGTGCCCTGAGGCCAAAAGAAGCCATTGAATATCTTAGCCGCTTTCCAAAAATTGAATCAGTGCTTTTTGGCGCTTCTTCTAAATCGCATATTCAGGAAACGCAGGAACTTATAATGCAAACACTAAAGATGTAATTGAAATAGAAATATTCTGAATCTTTGCTGTTTTGCATGAGCAAAAGACTTTTTAATTCAGTTGCATTGTGCATTATAATTTGCGAAAAATGCGAGCCAAACAGCTTTCTATTAATTGATTAGGTCTCAGCTTTATAACTATTTTATAATGTTTTAAGTTAAATTACAGCTCTTCGGATACTTGTATTGACTTCCATGTCTTTTTGTACTATTATGAAAAAAATCATTGTTAAGATTAGCCCATATCTATTATTTCTTCCATATCTTATACTATTTAGTGTCTGTCTATAAACTCAAATTGTTAATAAATACAAGGGATTGGG
>CAZEDO010000097.1:0-13534 GCA_964511085.1 uncultured Lentimicrobiaceae bacterium | reverse complement strand
TACTAATTATGGAAAAGCACCTTATAGAGATGGTACGAAACCGTGCGGCACTTTATGGCACACGCGAAGTATTCCGGTTCAGGAAGCCTGGCACGAAAGTATATTCGAGCTATAGCTGGAAGGAACTGATCACTATCTCGGACAATGTTGCAAAATCCTTGCTTGCTTTAGGTTTTGCTCCTAATTCCAATATTGGTATTTTCAGTGATAATAAGCCTGAATGGACGCTGGCCGATCTTGGAATTCTGGCCATAAGGGGAGTGGTTGTGCCATTTTTCGGTACTGCAAGCAAGCAGCAAATTAAATATATTGCAGATGAGACCAGGATGGAACTACTTTTTGCAGGAAACCGCGAACAACTGGAGAAAGCATTATGGTTAGCCGATAACTCAGCCACTTTGCGCTGGGTTGTATTTTTCGATTCCGGCCTCTCCCAATGTGAGGATACCCGATGCATAAATTGGAATGCTTTCCTTAAACTTGGCCAAGAGGAGACTTATCGAAAACAACTTGAACAAACCCTGCAGAAGGCAGAACCGGATGATCTGGCAACTATTATTTATACATCAGGTACAACTGGTGAACCGAAAGGAGTGATGCTCGGACACGATAATTTTATGAGCTGTCTGAAAATACACGATGAGCGGCTGGATGTAACAGAAACAGATGTCTCACTTTGCTTTTTACCACTTAGCCATATTTTTGAACGTTCGTGGACGTTTTACATGTTACATCGCGGGGCGATAAATGTGTTTCTGGAGAATCCTAAGACAGTAATAGAAGAGTTGCCGCTGGCCAGACCCAGCCTGATGTGCACGGTGCCAAGATTCTACGAAAAGACATTTGAAGGCATTAAAATAGAAGAAGCAAGGTGGACCCCATTCAAAAGAAAAATATTTGACTGGGCTATCAGCATAGGCTATGCCAACTCAGATTTCCTGAAAAACAATAAGCCTCCTCCCTTCTCATTAGCTATCAGGCATAGTATTGCCGAAAAACTAGTACTAAAAAAATTACGTTCCGTTTTTGGTGGCAATATTCGCTTGATGCCTTGTTCGGGGGCTGCCATCCGGCCCGAATTGCTCCGGTTTTTTCATGCTGCAGGATTCTTTGTGAACTATGGCTACGGTGCTACCGAAACAACTGCTACCGTATCCTGCTTCAGGCCTGATGTGTACAATTTTGATTCATGCGGAACCGTGATGCCTGGTATTACTGTTAAAATTGATGACAAGGGTGAAATTCTGGTTAAAGGGGCAACTGTCTTCAAAGGCTATTATAATAAGCCGGCTGAAACTGCACAAGTACTCGAAGATGGATGGTATCGATCCGGTGATCGGGGAAAACTAACTAATGAAGGCTACCTGTGGATGGAGGATAGAATCAATGATATCTTTAAAACTTCAGGTGGAAAATTTGTTTCGCCCCAAAAGGTGGAGTTATTGCTATGCAATGATCCATTTATTGAGCAGGCTGTGGTTATTGGCGACAACCAAAAGTATATCACGGCACTCATTGTACCTTCCTTTGCCACCCTCCGTTCGCAGTTTATAACATCCACAGAGAAAGTTCAGGATGAAAAGTCACTAATTACCAATGCCTCAGTTCTTGAATTTTTCCAAAATCGCATGGAACTTATCCAGGAAGAGCTTACTCCTTATGAAAAGGTGATAAAATTTACCCTATTGCCCGAACCTTTCAGTATTGAAAATGACACACTTACCAGTACTCTGAAAATGCGGCGTAAGGTTATCTATATAAAATACCAGGCATTGATCGATGAAATGTACTTATCGCACTAATTTCCAGCGTCGGTGTGACCAGAGCCAGCTTCCGGGATTTTTCCGGATAACCTCTTCTAATTTTCCGGCATATCTATGTGTGATCTCTCCTTCGGGAAGTACTGAAGGATTTTCAGCAAGTACTGAGATTTCAAGCGTATAATACCCACGCTTAACCCTTTTCACATCTACATACACCACGGGGAAATTGTATATTCGGGCATATTTCTCCGGGCCATGCAAAAAAGCAGTATCCCGGCCTAAAAAAGGAAGCCAGTACGATCTTTTTACATTCGTGGGACTTTGGTCAGCAGCCATAATGTAAACAGAAGGAGTTCCGGCATTTCTTTCAAAAAAAAATGGAGTTTTATATATCGAAGCCAACGTGGTACCATACTTTGACCTGCTTCGTTGTAAGAACCTGTCGATGTATATATTACTAAGTGGTTTGTAAAATGCCACAATAGGGTATTTTGTAAAAAGCCCGGGAGAAAGGCTACCCCACTCCCAGTTATTGATATGGGCTGGTAATGCAATAATGCTCTTTCCCTGGGCAAGATAAGATTCAATTATCTCAGGGTTGTTGATGAAATGCCGTTTTTTTACCTGCCGGGGCGACATGCTGAATGCTTTAATACCTTCCACCGTTACATCCGCCAGATTTTTATATACACTCCTGACGATAATGTTTAGCTCCTCAGTGTTCAGTTCAGGAAAAGAATCTTTCAGGTTCGAGAGGATAACTTCTTTTCGGTAGCCTATCACCACTTGCATCATGAACCTGATAAAATCAGAAAACAGATAAAGCAGCGGAAAGGGAATTAATCCGATTAAAACCACAAAGAGCAAAAACAGGCCAGTGAGTATGAGATTCATGATAATCTACATTAGATTTAAGTGATGCAAATGAATCGAACTATGAACAGGTATTTGAAGCTGCCGTATCAAGTTTTAAAAGCCTTTCGACTTCAATACTTCCTTCACACCTGTCTACTTTTCAATATTAATTTTTCCCAATTGTTTGATTGTAACTTTTGCATTTGCTACCGAAAAAGGAACTTTGTTTATGTTCCAAATATAAGTAATATATTTTTTGGAAGCCGGCGATAAATTAGTCACAAGTTGTCCGTTATGATAATGTTTTGAAGTTCCTTTCCATTCTGATTTTACCCAATTCAAAGGAATGTATTCATAAGCTGTTGATTTGCCTGCACTATCAGATACACTAACTACTATCCAAGCCTCAAAAGGGGCTTCAGGACTTTCAATATCCATTGAATACTCAAAAAATAGAGGTTTTTGAGTCAATGTATCTATCGTCCCTTCTGCCAGATTGAAATATTCACAGTTTGTATTTCCGTTAGTAGAAATTACTTTTATTTCGGTAATTGTGTGTCTTTGCAGTTTGTGTTTCCGTTCCAGTAAATGATAGCCAGAAACTTTATCATAATCAATGGTATTGTAGTACAAATTCCAGGCAGCAAATTCTCCAATTTTCACTACTTGAAAATCAGGTACTAACGACGGATAATCGGTATCGTGGTTTTTACCTACATTTCCATCACTCAAATAGTTTAGATATGCAAGGACCATCGTCCTCCCAAAATAAGATCCGAGTGTTGCCACTTCAGTCATAGATTCAGATTTCTCTCTAATCTTTTCATAAAATCGGTATGGAATACGGTCTTGCCTGTAAACAAAAACATGTGTCAGGTTTGATGCACACGCAAATTGTATAGGTATCAACAAAAAAGGGAGTGTAATCCATGCTAATCTTGAGTAATTATGATTTTCTGCATATTTATCAATTAAAAAAAATACACTTCCAATGAAAAAATAGTAAAAATAGAATCCAGATCTGTCTTCCGGATAATTCACATTAATAAAGTAACCAAGAAGCAATACTGTAATTATATTCCCTATTAATAGCAAAGGGAAAATTAAAACTTCATGTTTAAATATGGTAAACGAAAAATGCTTACTCAAATACTTTACCAGCATTATCAGTATAAATACAAAATAAGCAAGTATTGTTAATCTCAGTAGCTGGCTTTGATTATTGAATAAGGCTTTCATCAACGAATTAACCGACTGCACCCAGAATCCATCATGCTGACCATAATATAAAGCACCTGCTTTCTGAAGAGCAAATGAATAAATAACAAAAAAACAAACAGGAAGCAGCCCCGCTATTGTTATAATGCTTATTATGAATATTTTATGATATATTTTTGCGTTATTGATAATTATATTGAGAATTAGCAATGCCAGTATAATGAAAGCGGATCCTATTAAAGATAAGTTTGCAGAAACACTTCCTGTCAGAAATAATACTGCAAGGAGATAATCCATTGGTTTGCCTGATTTCATTGAAATAATAACATACCATAAACAGCCAAGTAGTAATGCGAATGACATGCCATACCCCCTGCTTAGTGCTAAAAATTCAACAATGGAATGAATAAATAACAGGCACAACCAAAACAAGAGTGCGAGATATTTATTTTTCAGCATATCTGCAATTTTATATGCATAAAAACAATAAACAGGCACGAATAATAAATTTGCCAATCGCAATACAAAGGGAGTATATCCAAATAACAAGTAAAATATTCTGGAAATGAATGAATTTAACAGATGATTATTCGCAGAGTTATAATCAGTTTTAAAAGTAAAAGGAATGTAGTTTCCTGTGTTTATATAAAACCAGTATGTAGCTATTTCATCATGTAGAAAAGGGACTAGGTATGCCCTGAAAATAAGGTATACCCAGAATATCAATGACAAGACAATTCCGGTTTTTACATTTAGTTTCAAGTAAACATTTACATTGAACGACGTTAATTTATTCGTCTGCAAGTTGGTACACACTTTACTGGCTCCTGTCACTTTTCAGTTTTTAACCACGGACCATCTTTGCCATATAAAACCCATCACAATTGCATGTATCCGGTCCTATGGTTTTATCTTCGATAAAAGTGAATTCAGAATGGGTGGAAAGAAAATCATCTATCTGCCTTCTGTTCTCCGAAGGAAGGATGCTACAAGTGGCATAAATCAACATTCCACCGGGCTTTATCATGCGGCAATAGCTAGCAAGGATTTCCCGCTGCTGTTCAATAAGTTTTTGCACTTTTGACGGGGTCATTTTCCATTTTGCATCGGGGTTGCGCCTGAGAACACCAAGCCCGGAGCACGGTGCATCAATAAGCAAGCGGTCAGCAGTACCGGCAAGTCGTTTGATCACCTTTGTAGTTTCGATAGGTTTTGTTTCAATGATGTTAATGCCGGCACGTAAGGCACGCTGCTTCAATACATCCAGTTTCCAGACAGCTGTGTCGAGAGCAATAATACGCCCTTTGTTCTGCATCAATGCTGCCAGATGAAGGGTTTTTCCTCCAGTCCCGGCACAAGCATCAATAACCCTCATGCCTGGTTTGGCATCCACAAAAGGCGAAATCATTTGCGAACCACTGTCCTGCACTTCAAAATAACCGTTATGATAGAGACTTAAAGTAAAAACATTGGAAAATTCCTCCAGCAATAGCGCTTGTTCGGCCACTGTAGAAGGAATAGTATTAATACCAGCATTTTTTAAAGATTCAGCCAATGCAGATTGAGTTGTCTTCAGCGTGTTGGTTCGCAATACAATTGGTGCCGGTTTATTTAGTGCTGATAAAAGCCCTGGCCAGGTTGAGCCAAGTTCATCAGCAGCCATTTGGTCTAGCCAATCGGGAATAGACTCAATAATCCGACGTTCTGACGAAAGGATATTTAGCCGTTCTGTAATTTTTCCCTTGTCAAATGGTTCAGGAAAGTCTTCAGGATCAAGTGGAATTCCTTTCAATGTCATATAAACACCAATGGCATATAAGTATTTCCCACGGGCAACGGGGCAAGATTCAATTTCCATAAGCAGGCGCAGCCAACGAACCACCTCATATGTCAGAGTTACAAACAGAGACTTCTCTGCCTGAGTCCAATGACGGCTTTCGTTAAGGCCATATTCGATGGCACGGTCAGCATAGTCCCCTTTGCCCAGAATGGCTCCGGCAGCGGCAGCAGCAGCACGTACCGGCGATTTTGTATCTTTCAATTCAGGTATTTTAATGGCTATTATTCTGGTAAACGTATTTCGTTGTATTATTTTCTCTAATCAGGGCTGAAAATGATTACCGTTATACTTCCTTACAGGTAAAAATCGCCTAAACGGAGTAGCACAAAGGGTATCAGCAGCAAATGACTATTAAAATAATCCGGATTAAAACAAACCGTGAAGTTCGGCATTTACCTTGTCGATGATTAGCCCAAGATCCTCCGGGATATCAGAGAAATTAAGGTTATCAACATCAACAATAAGTAGTTTTCCCTGCTTATAATTATTAATCCATTCTTCGTAACGGTCGTTCAGGCTTTTAAGGTAATCGATTCGAATAGACGCTTCATATTCGCGGCCACGCTTTTGTATTTGCCTTACCAGAGTTGGCACATCGGCACGCAGGTAAATGAGCAGATCAGGAGGCTGGATAAAGCTGCTCATTAGTTCAAAAAGCTTGCTGTAGTTATCGTAATCGCGGGTAGTCATCAGGTTCATGTCGTGGAGGTTAGGTGCAAAGATGTGTGCATCCTCGTAAATTGTACGATCCTGTATCACCTTTTTACCGCTTTTGCGAATGTCCACTATCTGCCTGAAGCGGCTGTTGAGGAAGTATATCTGCAGGTTGAACGACCAGCGTTGCATATCCTCATAAAAGCTACCGAGGT
The DNA here is from genome assembly GCA_964511085.1 of uncultured Lentimicrobiaceae bacterium. Taxonomy (GTDB): domain Bacteria; phylum Bacteroidota; class Bacteroidia; order Bacteroidales; family DASVHX01; genus DASVHX01. The sequence continues at coordinate 6,989 of CAZEDO010000097.1, read as the reverse complement.
AAGGATTGGTATCCACATCTTCATAATGGGCCTGCCAGTTGAAATGTTTTGATAATAGACCGGTAAGGGTAGTTTTTCCCGAACCAATGTTTCCTGCTATGGCTACGTGCATATGGTAATTATTTCCGATTTAGTGATAAAATGTGACCTGATCAAGGTAAGGTAATGGTAAAGCTACCCCGAAACAAATATAGTAAGGATTCGGGAAATGCCGGCGGAATTTCTTTTGGAATTCGTGGCCGGAAAAAGACAGAAGTTCTAATTTCCGAAATTCAATCCTTATTCTTCCACAGTAATTCACTCTTCACTGCTCACTCCACTCCAGCCAATTCCTTGATATCATCAACATATTTCCGGTCGTTCGAAAGACGCGGCACTTTGTTTTGACCACCCAGTTTACCGCGATCTTTAAGCCAGCGGTAGAATGTTCCTGAAGCCAACTGTATTACAATCGGCTGCCTGAGTATCATATTATGGTATCGCTTGGCTTCGTAATCTGAGTTCAGTGCCTTAAGAGCATTATCGAGGATTTCAGTAAAATAATCCAGGCTTTGTGGCGGTGTTTCAAACTCAATAAGCCATTCGTGTGCCGCATTACTGTTATCATCAAAATAGACGGGTGCTGCTGTGTAGTCAGTTATTGTTGCAGATGATTTTTCGCAGGCAGTTGCAAGAGCTTTTTCAGCATTATCTATTATCAACTCTTCGCCAAAGGCATTTATAAAACTCTTTGTGCGCCCGGTAATACGTATCCTGTAAGGATCAGTTGAAGTAAACTGTATTGTATCGCCGATTTGGTAGCGCCATAACCCAGCATTGGTTGAAATTACCATAGCGTATATCACGCCAGTTTCAACCTTATCAAGGGGTATAGTCCGATATCCCTGAATACCATTTTCCGTGGTTGGAATAAACTCGTAGAATATGCCATAGTCTAACATAAGCAACATTTCGCCTGAATTTGTACGATCTTCAATGCCAAAGAAGCCTTCGGAAGCATTGTAAGTCTCAAGATACTTCATGCCATTCGAAGTTATTTTGCGAAACTGTTCCTGATAAGGGCTGAAATTAACCCCACCATGTATATATAGTTCCAGATTTGGCCAAACCTCAGCTATGTTCTTCTTTCCTGTTATCTCAAGTATTCGTTTGAGCAGTAGCAGCGTCCAGGAAGGAACCCCTGAAATATTTGTTACATCTTCGTCCTTAGTGATAAATGCAATCCGTTCTATCTTCGATTCCCACTCGTTCATGAGTGCCACGGAGATATCCGGAGTTCTTATCAGTTCTACCCAGTATGGAAGGTTATCCATAATGATAGCAGAAACATCACCATGGTAGGTTTCTGCATTTTCATCATCAATAGTCAGACTACCACCAAGCCCCAGTACTTTTCCATTGAATATTCGGGTGTCCGGGTTGTTATTACAATAGATTGAAAGCAGATCCTTGCCACCTTTGAAGTGGCATTCTTCCAGCGCTTCTTCGCTAACGGGAATAAACTTGCTTTTATCACTTGTAGTTCCTGACGATTTGGCGAACCATTTAATATCTGATGGCCACAGGATATTCTGCTCGCCTTTGCGTAAGCGGTTAATATACGGTTTTAGATCGTCGTAATCGTTAAGCGGAACGCGTTCGCGGAACTGCTCATAGTTGCGTATAGATTTGTATTCATATTTACGGCCCCATTCGGTGTCCCGCCCAGCAGTAATTAATTTGCGGAACCACTCACCCTGCATATCGTGAGGGTATTTCATAAAAAGCTCAATCTGATGGATGCGCTTCTTTATGAACCATGAAATAACGGAATTAAAAATGGGCATAACAACAATGGCATTGTTTAGTAAAAATCAAATATAGGTGTTTTAAGCGAGTGCCGGAAAAGCAATAGGAAAATCAAACAAATCAGGCAGAAGTTAATCTTAGTTTCTTACAACCAATTTATAGACTGTTCTTGCTACAAAAGGGTTTCCATAAGCAGTTTCGAATGATGCTTCCAAAATTACATCTTCATTTATACCTGTTCCTGGTTTCACCGGGAAGATAGCGTTACCGACTCCTTTGAATGTTGGAATTTCAATAATAGATTTCTTTTCTTTCTCAATATAAACTCTTGAGAAGGAAACATTTTCGGATTTATTCGAAAGTGTCAGTTGCAATATGTATTTATTTTGAGTGGATACGTTGTTAATTACCCTAACCACAATAGTGGGAATATTATTTATTGGTTTACCTTCACGGCTATATTCTTTCAGACCGGGTTCAACTTCACCATTCTTAAATGGAATTTCTGCGGCCAGTTTCCCATTTTTATAGTAATGCCTGTCTATTCCATCTTTCACATCATTTTTATAGATAGTATGCTGGCATACTTTACCATCCGTATAATACCATATCGATTCGCCATCCTTTTTATCATCCTTATAATTTGTTTGAACACTCACCTTTCCGTTATCATAAAAATTCTTAGTGAGGCCATTTTTTTTACCATCCTTTTTGGTGATTTCGGCAAATAATTTACCATTAGCCTTAAAAGTTCGTTTTGTAACTGACCCGTCGGGATTGACAATTTCACCAGCCATCGAATCCTTAGAAGACTGATTCTGGCAACTTAAAAGAATTGAAACAACACATAAGAATAAAACCTTGCTGATTTTCATACTGTTAGCATAATTTTTAAACCTGATTATCAAGGGATTGTAATCGGAACTATTGTAGTTTTAGTATTCAGGCTATTCTTTGAAACTAAAATCTGTCTGTAAAGATAAAAACTTACGGGCATCTACACATTGGCTAATGGAAACAAATCTATTTTCAGCCACAATCATCTAAACAGGAAAATGCTTGCTACCTTTACAGTCGGCAATAGATGAACGAATGATCTCATTTCCCAATGCCAAGATCAACCTTGGCCTGAATATTACTGAAAAACGCCCGGATGGCTACCACAATATTGAATCGGTGCTCTATCCGGTGCCTCTATGTGATATTCTTGAGATAATCATTGCACCAGATAAGCAGTTTGAATTTCGCAGCAGCGGCCTTAATATGGATTGCAAAGAGGCTGACAATCTTTGTGTTAAAGCATACAATCTTTTGCATGAGCACTTTGATACTCCTCCTGTAAAGATGTGGCTTCATAAAATTATCCCTTCTGGTGCAGGCCTGGGTGGTGGTTCTGCTGATGCTGCCTTTACGCTATGTATGCTCGACAAAATATTCAACCTTGAACTTGGCAAACCTAAATTAATAGAACTGGCTACAATACTGGGTATGGATTGTCCATTTTTTGTTGATAACCTTCCGGCTTTAGCCACCGGGCGTGGCGATGTGCTTACACCATTAGACTTCAGTTTGAAAGGGCATACAATCTGTATTGCCCGCCCAAATATTCACATTTCAACAGCCGAAGCTTATGCGGGAGCCATTGCTCATCCGGGTGAGATTTGCCTCGCTTCACTCACAGCTTATTCTGCTTCTTCTTGGAGAGGGAAACTTTATAATCAATTTGAAGAAACTTTATTTGTGAAATTTCCACAATTACAATCATTAAAAGATTCCTTTTACGACTCTGGAGCAGTATATGCTTCACTATCAGGCAGCGGTTCGGCAGTTTATGGAATATTTACATCAGCGCCTGATCTTCATGCTAAATTTGAAGATAATTTTTATTGGGAAGGGGAACTGGGGTAGTTTTCAGCTTTCTTCAGTTTTCTCTATTGAAATCTTCATCTGTCTATTTCCTTTATTTAAATCTACTTTGGTGACATCCTAAGCAGGTAAACACCCAACAATCCAAAAAGAACATTTGGTATCCACACAGCAATTATAGGAGGAATGTTGCCAAAGATTGCAAATACAGAGAAAAATTGCATAAAAAGGATAAATGCAAAACTAATAGAAAGACCCAGTCCGAGGTTCAGTCCGGTACCACCTCTCACCTTGCGACTCGACAAAGCCACTCCTATTATTGTAAGTACGATTGTTGCAAACGGCCAAGCAATACGCGTGTATTTCACCACTTCAAATTTGGCAACAGTAGATGAACCCCGCATTTTTTCGCGGGCGATAAACCTGCGCAATTCCGAATAATTCATCACTTTTGTATCCTCAACATTTATAGAAAAATCCTTTGGCAAGAGTGGCAGACTTATAAGTTTAGAACGCCCGTTTATAAGGGTTTCGTGCATATCTTTAATTGTCCGCTCAACCCACATATCTGCTTTCCATTGTTGCTTGATACTATCCCAGGTCACATAATCTGCAGAAAGTTTATAGAATAAGCCTTTCTCATTCATTTTTTCCAATGAAAACCTGTAACCAACACGTGCGTCTTTGTTGTAGCTTTCTACATAGATAAAGGTGCCCGGGGAAATTTGCATATGGATATTCATGTCGCTGGCCCTGCTCTGGCTTTTAATATATTTCGATTCGAACTGCACCATCTTGCGGTTGGTAATAGGAATCAGAAAATTGGTGAGATAGAATGAAAGTAAAGCCAGTATGAATGCAGAGATCATATAAGGGCGAAGCAAACGCCAAAAACTAATGCCACTGTTAAGGATGGCAATAATCTCGGTATTGGCAGCCATGCGCGAGGTAAAAAAGATAACAGCAATAAATGTAAATAGCGCGCTGAACAGGTTGATAAAATATGGAAGAAAGTTAAGATAGTAATCGAAGATGATTGCACGAAGAGGTGCTTCACGTTCAAGAAAATCATCAATTTTTTCTGATATATCGAAAATTATAATGATTATTGCAAGAAGCGTAATAGCATAAAAGAACGTCCCGAGAAATTTCCCGATGATATAAACGTCAATAATTTTCAGTTTGTTCTTTATCTTTTCCATATTAAAGCCTGTTGGCAAGCCGTTTAACCATAACGTTTTTCCAGGATGCAAATGTTCCGGCAGCAATCTGGTTGCGGGCTTCACCAACCAGCCAAAGGTAAAATGCAAGGTTGTGTAAACTTGCAATCATTGGGCCAAGAATCTCTTTTGCTACAAAAAGATGCCTCAGATAAGCCTTGCTGTATTCCTTATCCACAAAAGATATTCCTGAAGGATCTATTGAAGTGAAATCATCTTTCCATTTTTCGTTTCGTATGTTGATGATACCCTCTGAAGTGAATAACATACCATTGCGGCCATTACGTGTTGGCATCACACAATCGAACATATCAACGCCAAGTGCTATGCTTTCAAGGATATTTGCCGGTGTTCCAACTCCCATGAGGTAACGGGGGCGGTCAGCCGGCAATATACCACAAACAAGTTCAGTAAGTTCATACATCATTTCGATGGGCTCGCCAACCGATAAACCGCCAATGGCATTGCCTTCTGCCCCGCAGGCAGCAATATTTTCAGCAGATTGAATGCGGAGATCGCGGTAAACGCTACCCTGTACAATAGGAAAAAGAGCCTGATTGTAGCCATAACTGCATTCTGTCTGGCTAAACCGTTCGCGGCAGCGCTCCAACCATTTATGCGTGAGCATCATTGATCGTTTTGCATAATCATATTCGCACGGATAGGGAGTACATTCATCAAAAGCCATGATGATATCGGCTCCTATCACACGTTGAATATCTACTACAATTTCCGGTGAAAAGGTGTGCTTTGAGCCATCGATATGCGATTGAAAAATTACGCCATCTGAGTTCAACTTGCGCCTTTCGGCAAGCGAATAAACCTGGTATCCTCCGCTATCTGTTAATACGGGCTTGTTCCATCCGTTAAATCCATGAAGTCCTCCTGCAGCACTCAAAACTTCGAGCCCTGGCCTGAGGTAAAGATGATAAGTATTGCCAAGTATAATCTGCGCTTTAACATCATCGCGCAATTCGCGGAAATGCAATGCTTTAACAGTACCGGCTGTACCCACAGGCATAAAAATGGGGGTCTGTATGGTACCATGGTCGGTGGTTATTAACCCATTGCGGGCAGAGGATTGCTTATCCTGCGCTTCTATCGAAAACTTCATCCGGATTTAGTAAAGCCCTGGGTAGAGAAAAGTGATCCAAAGAATGAACACCATCCCCTGCAAATGATCGTAATATATTGATGTAAAATGCTTTACCTACCCCAGAGATTGTTATTAAAATTTTACCAAAGATAGATTTTATTCCTATCAGAATAAATACTTTTGTGCCACCAATAACGCATTCCAATGCTATTCCAGTTTTTCAGAGAGGAGCCTCTCCTTTTCTGCATTCTCGTCGTTTTTGCTCTCTCAGCTTTTATCCAGCTCGTTTACTACTGGGGTATTTTTGCACGTCTGGCCTTCCGGAGAAAAAAATCAGATGAAAATGCAGCGGATCAGCCTGTTTCGGTGGTCATTTGCGCACGCAACGAATATAGGAACCTTGCAGCAAATCTCCCGATGATTCTGCTACAGGATTATCCAAATTTTGAAGTTGTGGTTGTGAACGACAATTCCGACGACGACAGCAAGGACCTGTTAAAGGACTTTGAACTGGAATATAAGAACCTGAAAATTGTTACTATTACCCAGACTCTGAACTTCTTTAGTGGCAAGAAATTCCCATTATCTATCGGAATAAAATCTGCAAAAAACGAGCTACTCCTGCTCACCGATGCTGACTGCAAACCGAGCAGCAACCAATGGCTGAGAGAAATGCAACGAAACTTTACTTCCGGTACTGAAATCGTGCTGGGCTATGGAGCGTATGAAACAGTTCCGGGCTTGCTAAACAAAATCATCCGTTTCGACACCTTGCACATTGCCATTCAATATTTCTCTTTAGCCCTTTCACATATACCGTACATGGGTGTTGGGCGTAACCTGGCTTATCGCAAATCATTGTTTTACAGGAATAATGGTTTTATTTCACATTACCGCATACCTTCCGGCGACGATGATCTTTTTGTTAACAAGGCGGCAAACAAAATAAATACACGTATAGAAATTAGCCGGGAAAGCCATACCCTTTCGCAGGCAAAATCAAACTTTAGTTCATGGGT
>CAZEDO010000096.1:0-13613 GCA_964511085.1 uncultured Lentimicrobiaceae bacterium | reverse complement strand
CAGCACTTAGCAAAGGTATCCTGCGCTCCATATTTCGCAAGGCTATACAAGCGCATGCCCCCGCTATTTCTCATAATAATCCGTTTACCTTTTTTGCTAAGTGCTTCATTGCCTTTCCGCACCTTTGCGGCCTTGCCAAATATTCCGCGCAGGATGGGCTAGTCGCTAAGTGCTGCTTGGCGGTTTCTGACCTCATCTACTTGCCTATCAGCGGCCGAGCCGTCCGCAACCGGATTGCCTGGCGAATCCAAAGTTGGAGGATCAAATAAATAAAATTGTAGTTACGGAATTATCCCTGTATTGAAGATCAAAACCCAAAACATATTTTTTAAATTTAATTTTGTAAATCCATGTTTAAGGCTATGTTCAGAGTATTTAGGCGTAATTTGAGGTAGGAAAATTAATTTTTATATGTTTACCCTATGTTTACCCCGAAGACAAAAAAAGAGCTATAAATTATTGATTTACAGCTCTTTAATATAATATTTAGTGACCCCGGAGGGATTCAAACCCCCGACCTTCAGAACCGGAATCTGACGTTCTATTCAGCTGAACTACGAGGCCAATTTCTATATTAAAAATGCAAAATTACGCATACAAATCGGTATTATCATGCCGGTATCCAAAAAATAGCCTATTTCCTAAGTATCCAGTCCTTAATAACCAGCAGGGCTTCGGGGGCAAATGTCTCTTCAATGGTAGAATATTCCACAGGCGAACCGGTTTTGCTATGCTGGAATAAATGGTTCAACCCATCAAGCTTCACAATCTTATAGTCCTTGTTCTTACCTGCTTTCATGGCTTTTTCGATGGCCTGCTGATTCATTTCACAGGGAACTTGCAGGTCATTGCTGCCATTAAGGTCCAGCAACGGACATTTTACTTTAACCAGGTATTGCTGGGGATCGAGCACAAGAAAAGCCCGCATCCACGGAGTAGTCATGTAGGATAAGCCTGCGGTATTTTCTTTTATCCGGTTTTCTTTTTCGCTCGCTTTTATGCTAGTATCAGCATTAATATAGTTTTCTACCGCCCGAACCATTAATTTCATTGCTTTGGCGCTATCAGGTTCCTGTTTGATTGTCCGGTAGATTTCATTATTGACATTCCGGGTTTCTTCGATTTCTTTCTGCGTTGAACCTCCTGCTTCCATTATCAATGCTGATTGAGCAAGAAGGATTTGTTCTCCGGCAACTCCTGTTCCGGCAAGCAGGATGATAAAATCCACATCTTTATTTCGCGCTGCAATTATTGGGGCAATAAGGCCTCCTTCGCTGTGGCCGGCCAACCCCGTGTGTTTTTTATCAATCAATGCGTGCTTTTCCAGAAATTCAAATGCTGCTTCTGCATCATCAGCAAAATCAAATGAAGTTGCTTTGCCAAAGTTTCCTTTAGATTGTCCGACACCCCTGTCGTCATAACGCAGCACAGCAATGCCATTGCGACTCAGATAATCTGCAATTACAAGGAACGGCTTGTGTCCCATAATTTCTTCGTCCCTGTTTTGCGGCCCCGAACCGGTTATGAGCACCACGGCATGGAAAGGCCCGTCGCCCTGAGGTATCGTAAGTGTGCCGGCCAACTCAATGCCAGTCTTCTTATTTGTAAAACTGACCTCTTCAACTTTATAGGGATAGGGAGGAACAGGCTCCTGCGGACGTTTAAGTTTAACCTGCTTTTCCGCTCTATGCAGAAGCAGGTCGAATGATTTACCTCCCTGCGTCCATTTGCCTTCGATAAGGGAATCGCCCGGCAACATGGTTCCTTCATAGGACGCCCTAAGCGTATTTAGTTCTACGTTGATTGCATCAGCAAGCACTGTTGTTTTATCCGTCGCAATCCCATATGCACCTTGGTCAGGGCTGTCAAGTGTAGCAACGAGCATACCTGTTGTATCTTTAAAATTGAGACCTAGCCTCAACTTCATAGCACCAACATCTAATTTCCCTGCCCATGAACCTGCAAACCTTTTGTTATTCTGCGGCAATGCAGCAAGATGGAAAATAAAAATTGCAACGAATAACAAGATGGAAAATCTTTTCATTTTGATTTGTATTAAGTGATTAGCTAAGAGGTGTATTTTTAATGAAGCACCTGCTATTTTAATATTCCTTTTGGGTATTTTTAACAATGCTTTACTGTCTTTCCAAAGAAATTCCGGTAAAGAATTTGTACTTTTGACGTTCCTGAACCAGGAAGGTTACTTATTTATCAAACACAAAAATACACTAATCATGTCAGAAAAAATTTCATCCAAAGTAGTGCCCGGTGTTGCATCTGGCGATAGCGTGAAAGAAATATTCCGTATTGCTAAACAGGAAGGATTTGCACTTCCTGCTGTTAATGCTGTAGGTACCGATTCGGTAAATGCAATTATGCAGGCTGCCAGGGAGGTAAATTCTCCTGTAATTATACAATTTTCCAATGGAGGTGCGCATTTTTATGCGGGTAAATTCCTGAGTAATGAAGGCGAAAAGGCAGCAATAGCAGGTGCTATTTCGGGAGCAAAACATGTGCATACCATGGCCGAGCAGTATGGCATACCGGTGATTCTGCATACCGATCACGCAGCCCGCAAACTCCTCCCCTGGATTGATGGCTTGCTGGATATGGGCGAAAAACATTTCAGCAATTATGGAAAACCTCTTTTCAGTTCGCATATGCTCGATCTTTCAGAAGAGTCGCTGAAGGAAAACATCGAAATCAGCAAACGCTATCTTGAGCGTATGAGCAAGATGGGAATGACTCTGGAGATTGAACTTGGCGTTACAGGTGGCGAAGAAGACGGTGTTGATAATTCAGATGTTGACAGCGCCAAACTCTACACTCAACCCGAAGATGTTGCATATGCTTATGAAGAACTCTCTAAAGTGAGCGACCGCTTTACAGTGGCTGCATCATTCGGCAATGTGCATGGTGTTTATAAGCCGGGTAATGTAAAACTCCAGCCAATTATTCTGAATAATTCACAGAAATATATCCGGGAGAAATACAATACAACTGATCGTCCTGTAAATTTTGTTTTCCATGGAGGATCAGGTTCAAGCCATGCCGAAATTCGTGAAGCTATCAGCTATGGTGTTGTGAAGATGAATATCGACACCGACACTCAATGGGCTACCTGGCTTGGCGTAATGGAGTATTATAAAAAATATGAAGGCTATCTTCAGGGGCAGATTGGAAACCCCGAAGGTGAGGATAAACCTAACAAAAAATATTATGATCCCCGCAAATGGCTGAATGAATCGCAGAAAACAATGATCGCCCGCCTCAAAATTGCTTTTGAAGATCTGAACAATATTAATAGGTATTAAAAAATTACCCAAGAGCGGTTTATCAACTGGCAATCGTTGAAATTCCAACAAACATCTATTCTGGTTGAAGAAATGCCTGGTGGCATATTGAAATTCTTATTGGATCAGCCACAAACCGGAAGTGTCAGGGTAATCGACTGTATAGAAATATTAATCACCAAATCTTTTACCTGAGGGTACTACAACGTTACTCCGCATCGGCAAGCGGTATAGGTACTCCCGGAAAAACCCCGAGAACTTTCTGGTAATATTTGGTAAGTGCTCGTAAAGAACCTGATCTGGGCATGATCTTCTCCAGTGCCTCTGTCACAGCATTGACCTGTGCCAAAAATGGCATCACATTAGCCATCAATCATCATTCTTCGCCTTTCGCATTAGCCGGCGATTTCTAAACCTTTGCACAAGCATTTAATGTAGCTGAAGTTATCCACCAGCTGTTTTATTAAATTCACAACCATGATGGTCTGTAAACTGCAAAGAGTGTCCAATTATAGCGACCAAATACCTTCTTAATAATCAAAGACTGGTGACACTGCATGCCTTATACAGTAGGCAATAAAATGCTGAAACGAACTGTTTATTGAACACCTGTAGGAGGCCGTGGTATCGGATTTTTCGAAAACAATCCTGGGGCATTTTCTGCTTCTGAATAAAAACGAGAAACACATCATTAATTATTCTCCTTTTTTGTATTCCGATGTCTTTCAATGTCAGTTTTGTCCTACTAAATATTAAGCACAATCCCTACGAAGATTCATCCTTTATCCTACAAGTTTGATAGTGAGAATATCGTATTATTGAAAATCGGTTAACAGCGCTTATAATGAGGGCGTTATTGTCAGGTTTAAAGTTTTTTGGAATAGACCTTTATGGCGTTAATCACACGGTTCCACAATATCAAAACAGTTTCATAGTATAAATTTTAATTTGGAGGAATAGAATATGTTTTTAAAAAATTTAAAACTCAACACCCGTATTGTTTTGCTATTTTTAGTAATAGCCCTAATACCTTTAGCGATATTTGGATTTATTTTATTGCAAACTTTCAGGAGTTCTGTCAGCAAAGAGAAACTTTTAGATCTTTCAGGCAGAATGGAATTGAAGAAAAGTGTAATCGAATTATGGATTAAGGAAAAGCGTAAAGATGTTGCGAATGTAGCAGCATCGCTTGAGACTGCCAAGGCACTTGGTGCCCTGGCAGAGACTTATGAAAGTTCAGGTTATTCAAGTAATGCGTATATACAGACTTTAGCAGTTTATGACCGCCATTATAAGAATTATACATTGCTATATAACTTTGACGATGTGCTTATGATTAGCGCCCAAGGCGATGTAATATACTCAGCTGCAAGAGAGTCGGACTATAAAACTAATATTCTGAGAGACGGAAATTCAAAATCTACTTTAGCCGATGCTTATAGAAATTCAATGCGCGGTGCTGTTTATATTAGCGATTATACTGATTATAATACGATTGGGAATAAATATGTAATGTTCCTATCATCTCCTGTCGAAGCTGCTGGCAAAATTATCGGAGTAATCATCATACGCCTAAAGACCGAGACAATTTCAGATTTAATGAACGTCCGCACGGGAATGGGAGTAACAGGCGAGACGCTTATAATCGGTAAAGATTTTTTAATGCGCTCAGATTCCAGATTAACAAACAAGGGGCAATCTGATATAATGAAAACAAAAATTGAAACAACTCCGGTAAAAGAAGCTTTTGCAGGGTTGCCTATGTCAGGACAGGAAACCGATTATCGTGGTGAACCAGTTTTGATAGTTACAGAATTGTTGGATTTAGAAGGTTTAAATTGGGTTATTGAAGCTAAAATAGATGTGAAAGAAGCGTTAGCGACAATCACAAAAACTCAAAATCTTTTATTTTTACTATTAACAATTATCAGCGTAATCGTTTTTGCGCTGGCATGGTTTTTTGGCAGAACTATTTCTCAACCAATAAAAGACATGTCGGAGATGGCAAAGAAATTGGCATTAGGGGATTTGGATCACAATCTTAAACCAAAAGGAGACGATGAAATAGGACAACTATGGCAAAGCCTCAATGGTGTGATTGAAAGCCAGAGACAGGTAAGTGATGCCGCCATTGCAATTGCACAGGGAGACGTAAGTATTTATATGACTGAAAGAAGCGGGGCCGACGTAATGTCGCGAGCAATGAATCAGATGGTAAGCATTTTAAAAGATACAATTACACAAGCTAAAGCTATTGCGACAGGCGATTTTACCACAACTGTCACCGTGCGTTCGGAAAAAGACCAGTTAAATGTGGCTATTCAATCAATGAATAAAATGCTTTTTGAAAATAAATTAAACACTGAACAGCAAAACTGGTTGCAGGAAGGTGTAATGCGTATAAATGATTTATTAATAGGTGAAGATAATACTGAAAGCATTGCATCAAATGTGCTCTCTGAAATTGCACAGAGGTTAGATACAAAAATAGGTGCTTTTTATATCGTCACTGAAGATGAAAAAGGGCCATTACTCAAACTACAAGGGACGTATGCTTATACAAGAAGGAAAAATCTTTCAAATATTTACCGTTTAGGCGAAGGCTTGATTGGCCAGGCAGCATTGGAAATGAAACAAATTCTGGTTCAAAATGTACCCGAAGATTATATTAGGGTTGTTTCAGGTTTGGGCGAATCAGTACCGAGAAATATCTGTGTTACACCGTTTTTATTTAAAGGAAATTTAAAAGGTGTAATTGAATTTGGAACTCTCGAACCATTGGGCACAACAGAACTTTTGTATCTGGAGCAGATATCCGGCCCTATCGGAATTGCTTTTGAAATGGCAAAAAATCAGAGCGAATTGCGCAGTAGTAGTGAAGGATTAAGATCAATGAACGAAGAACTTTACGAACAAGCTCGGTCGTTAGAACAATCTGAACAGGAATTAAAAAATCAGCAAACAGAATTGGAAACAATTAATACAGAATTGAATAGTCAAATGCTTAGAGTAAAGGAATCTGAAGAAAAATTAAAAGAACAACAAGAAGAACTCGAGGTTTCGAATTCTGAATTGATATCAAAAAACTCATTGCTGGAAAAGCAAAAAGCAGAAATTGAGCTTGCCCGTCAAAACATTGTAAAACAATCTGAAGAAGTATCACTGGCAAACAAGCATAAAACAAACTTTTTGGCAAATATGTCGCACGAGTTACGTACACCTTTAAATAGTTTGCTTTTGCTTTCAAGATCATTAAAGGAAAATAAAGAAGGAAATTTAAATGAAGACGAAGTAGAATCTGCCAGTGTGATCTACGATAGTGGCAGCGATTTGTTGAACTTAATAAATGAAATTCTGGATCTTTCAAAAATCGAAGCCGGTCGCATGGATATAAATCTTAGTGCAGTCAGCCCCGAAGAAATCGAGAGACAAATCATGTTGCAGTTCTCTCATATGGCCGAAAACCAAGGCCTGCTACTCGAAGTCCTTCGAATGGATTCTATCCCTGAAATAATTACGACAGATTATCAGCTATTGAGCCAGGTAATGAAAAACCTTATCAGTAATGCAATAAAGTTTACTGAGAACGGAAAAATATCTGTAATATTCAGTAATCCAAAAGATGATGTGATCTATAAGAATGTTAAGCTTCGAAACACACCTGTTATAGCGATAAGTGTTATAGACACAGGAATTGGAATACCTGATGAGAAACTGTCTGAAATATTTGAAGCTTTTAAACAATTAGATTCAGGTGATCAAAAACGATATAAAGGCACTGGACTTGGACTGACTATTTCCAGAGATTTAATTGATTTAATAGGTGGCGAGATTCAGGTTAAAAGTGAGACAGGCCTAGGCTCAACCTTTACCATATATATACCTGTTGAATCTGTAAAAATAAAAGAAGCAAAGGCAGACAGTGATAATTTTGCAGATCTGTCTGGAAAATCACAACTTCTAACTTTTAAACCAGAAGCGGAAAAGGTTAAGATTACCAATAACATTCTGGTACCTGACGACAGAGACTCTCTGCTTGATAATGACCGTGTAATCTTACTAATCGAAGATGATGTGAGATTCTTAAAAATCCTTTGTGACTATGTGAGAAAACGCGGATTTAAATGTCTGAACTCAACTTCAGGGGAAGAAGGTCTGGAATTAGCTAATGAATATAAGCCTGACGGAGTTATTTTGGACATTCAACTACCAGGGATGGATGGATGGTCCGTACTCAATTTATTAAAGCAGGATGTCTCATTACGTCATATCCCGGTTCACATTGTTTCAGTTGAAGAAGCAAATATCGAAACGATGAATAAAGGGGCAATCGGACAATTTTCAAAACCAATCAATTCTGAACAAATCAGTCAGGTATTGGAAAGAATTGAGGCTGCATCAGCACTGGCACCAAAACGGGTCCTGGTTATTGAAGATGATGAAATAATTCGCAAAGAAACTGTAAGGATAGTTGGTAACGGGAACGTTAGTGTTGATGAGGTTGCTACCGGAAAAGATGCTTTGGAAGCACTGTCGAAACAAAAATATGACCTGGCAATATTAGACTTAGGCTTACCAGATATGCAAGGCTTGGAATTGCTAAAACGTGCCGTTGACAAAAATATTCCTTTGCCATCAATAATTATTCATACCGTTCGCGAATTAACGGTTGCAGAAGAGCTGACCTTGCGAAATTATGCTGACTCTATTATTATAAAAGATGTACGTTCACAGGAAAGACTTATTGATGAGATTGCACTCTTCCTTCACCGAGTTGTAAGAGATCTGTCTGAAGAAAACAGACAGGCAATTATGCATCTTAGAGAATCTGATGAGCCTCTGCGAGGCAAAAAAGTCTTGATAGTTGAAGATGATATGCGGACAATGTTTGCGATGGCACGATTACTTGCAGGCCACGGGATGAATCCTATTAAAGCCGAAAACGGGAAACGCGCTCTTGATTTACTTGAGGAAAATCCAGATGTCAAAATTATTCTAATGGATATTATGATGCCGGTAATGAATGGATATGAGGCTATTAAAAACATCCGTAGTCAGAATCAGTTTGTGAGACTCCCTATCATTGCATTGACTGCCAAAGCCATGAAAGAAGATCGCATGAAATGCCTTGATGCAGGTGCTACGGATTATTTGTCAAAACCAATCAACCCCGACCGTCTCACTTCTTTGATGCGGGTCTTACTCTGCAGATAAATATAATTATTTCATTTTATGCACGAAACTGAAATTAGAACAATTGAAATTGATTTGCTTCTCGAGGCACTCTATAAAAGATTTGGTTATGATTTTCGGGATTATACACGCCCTATGTTGGAAAGACGTATCGATAACTTTCAAAATGACAGTTCCATTTTATCTTTATCGGAACTCATCAGTCGTGTTCTGAGAGAGCCTACTCTTTTTTATAACCTTATTTCATATTTTTCAATTAACGTAACCAGTCTGTTTAGGGATCCCTTTTTTTATGCATCATTCAGAGAACATGTAGTTCCAATGCTTCGTACATGGGCACATAATAAAATATGGGATGCAGGTTGCGCAACCGGCGAGGAAGTCTATTCACTGGCTATTTTGCTGCATGAAGAAGGAATGTTTGAACGGTCAACGATTTATGCAACCGACATAAATGCATCTGCCCTTGAAACTGCAAAAACCGGAATCTACCCACTAAAAATAATTCAGCATGGTAGTCTAAATTATATTGAATCCGGTGCGCATGCCAGCTTTTCCGACTATTATTTTGCTCAGTATAATGCCGCGAAAATAGATGCCCGGTTTAGTAATAATATCACGTTTGCTAAACACAACCTTACTACTGATGAATCTTTCGGAGAAATGCAAGCTATAGTATGCCGTAATGTGCTTATTTACTTTAATAGTTCTCTGCAAAACCGAATCCTTAAATTGTTTTGGGAAAGTCTGGATTATGGAGGGTTTCTTTGTTTAGGAGACAAGGAAACAATAGCCCATACGTCAGTTGAAGACAAATTTGAAATAATAGACAGCAAAGCCAAAATTTATAAAAAAAGAATTTAGTACCGTTTAATAAATAATTAATAAATGTCCTCAGAACAACCTTACATATTAATCGTAGATGATAAAAAATCTAACTTAATAGCCATTCAAAGAACACTGAATGAAATTCCTGCTAAACTTATTCTCACAGGTAGTGGCGAGGAGGCTCTTGCTGCTACACTAAAGCACGAATTTGCCCTGGCAATTCTGGATGTACAAATGCCAATAATGGATGGATATGAGTTAGCTGAAATTTTAAACTCAGATCCTGTAACAAAGCATATACCTATAATCTTTATTACTGCTGCTTATTTTGATGAAATTCATCAGTACAAAGGCTATGGTTCCGGGGCGGTAGATTATCTTACAAAGCCATATAATCCAACTTTTCTCATTGCAAAAATTAATGTTTTTCTTAAATTAGCAAGCCAGCGTGTAGAATTACAAAAGTCGAAGGAAGAATACCAGACTCTATTCACTGAGATGCGTAATGGATTTGCATTACATGAGGTAATATTTAATGAAAACGGCACGCCTGAAAATTATGTGTTTTTAAATGTAAATCCTGCATTTGAAAAAATGACCCGGTTAAAGGCAACTGAAATTATCGGAAAAACAGGGAAAGACGTAGTGCCTGAATTGCAACATGAACTGATTGCAGAATATGGCAAAGTCGCCAAATCAGGAAACCCCTCAGTTTTAGTACAATTTGCTAAGCAGTATGATAAACATTTCAGAATAAGCTCATTTTGTCCTGCTAAAAATCAATGTGCATCAATTATTGAGGATATTTCCACAGAAGTCTTAGCTGAGAATGAACGCCAGGCAGTTCTGAACAGATTTAATGCCCTGTTAAATTATAGTCCTAATCCTATCTTAATATTAGATCCCGATAGCCAATATATCAGCGTTTCTGATGTAGTTACAAAGATAATCGGATTAAACAGGGAGGAAATAATTGGCAAAACTACTCATCAGATAATGGCTGAGGATTTTGCAGAAGGATTCGGGAATCGCGTTAAAGAAGTTTGTCGGTCGAAATCCAATGTTGAAGGGCAGGATATATTAATGATTGACAATAGTCCTAAAATCTTTCAGACAAATATATTCCCCTTGGAAATAATAAACTCTGAAGTGACATTGATTGGCTCTATATCACTTGATATTACTGATCTAATAGAAACAAAGGATGCCTTGAAAGATAGCGAACAACTTCTTGCAGCAGTTCTCAAAACTCAACGGGAACTAATTTGCAGGCTATTGCCTGATACTACTTTAACATTTGTTAATGAAGCGTTTAGCAGCCTATTTAATACTCAAAAAGAGCTGCTTATTGGTAAAAAAATCTCCGATTTTGTCTTTGATACAGAGCAAACAGAAATATTAGAAATCATTGCTGGATTAGAGACTGAAAACCAATGTTACGCCAGAATCATTCAACACAAAATGCCGGATGATGTGAATATTTGGCTCGAATGGACTAGTCATGTTATTTTCGATTCAGACAACAATGTTATTGAATTTCAACTAGTTGGTCACGATATTACGGCTATTAAAGCACAGGAACAAATAATTCTTGAAAAAAATCAGGAATTATCTGCTGCAAATGACAAATCGCTTATGTTAGCCGAAAAGGCTCAGGATGCAAATAAAGCAAAAAGTATTTTCCTTGCCAACATGAGTCATGAAATCCGGACTCCAATGAATGCCATTTTAGGCTATTCAGATTTACTCGGATACGTCATCAAAGATGAAACTCAAAAAGAATATATTGACTCTATAAGAACGAGCGGGAAAAGCCTGCTCACTATTATTAATGACATACTCGACTTATCCAAAATTGAAGCCGGGAAAATGGAAATAGAGTTTGATTATATCAACACTGAATCCTTTTTTTCAGAATTTAAAATGATTTTTTCACTAAAATTAAAAGAAAAAAAAATTAAATACAGCTTATTATTAGACCCATCAATACCAAACATACTATATATTGATCAGGTAAGAATTCGTCAGATACTTATTAACTTAATAGGTAATGCGATTAAGTTTACAGAAAAAGGATCTGTTAAGGTAAAAGTACATGCTCAACATCCTCAACTAAGTTCAAATACTAAAAATGAACATGGAAATAAAATTGATCTGGTTATAATTGTTGAAGATACAGGTATAGGTATTTCTGAAGAATTTCAAAAAGTAATATATCATGAATTTACTCAAGCTGAAGGAAGAAATACTGAGGGCACGGGTTTAGGTCTGGCTATAACTCAAAAGCTTTTAAAACTGATGAATGGATCTGTTTATTTAACTTCAGAAGTTGATTGTGGCACTACTTTTAAAGTAATAATTCCGGATGTATCCTTTATGAATGAAGCAAAGATTAATCTACATGAAGACAAAGTAAATCCAAATAATGTCGAATTTGAGCCCGCTTTAATTCTCGTTGTTGATGATATTGAGTATAACAGAAATTATATCAGAGATGCTTTAAAAAATTCAAAACTTAATATTCTTTTGGCTATGGATGGCAAGGAAGCTCTGAGAATTGCAAAAAACAATCTTCCTGATTTAATAATTTCAGACATTAAAATGCCTGTTATGGACGGATTTGAACTGCTTATTGAACTTAAGAGAGATGAAACCTTAAATAAAATACCTGTAATTGCATATTCAGCCTCTGTTATGATTGATAAAATTAATCATATTAATGAGAGCGATTTTACTGACTTAATGATTAAACCTGTTTTAGTAACCGAACTATATGGCATTTTGTGTAAATATTTACCATATAAAAAAATCCCGGATATTTCAACTAACCTAATTATTTATGAGAATAATGAAAAGCTTGTTAATCCAGACAAATTATTTCTGGTACTTGAAAATGATTGTATAATAAAATTAGAAACATTAAAAAAACGACAAACGATTGCCGAGATTACAGATTTCGCAGATAAGCTGAAATCACTTGGGCAATTGCATAATTCAGGCAAACTTGTACGATATGGTGAGAATTTACTGAATGCAGCGGAAAATTTTAATGTTGAAAAGATTTTGAACTTAATTAATCACTTCTCAGAGCTCTTAAAAGAAATCAAAAAATTAAATTAATATATTTAAATACAAATATGATAGATAATACACTAACTGAAAACAGTATTTTGATTGTTGACGACAACCCGAAAAATCTTCAAGTTCTGGGGAGTATTTTACGAGCCAATAATTTTGAAATAGAATTTGCCACAAATGGGATGGCAGCTTTGGAATTGCTAAAGCTGAAATATTTTGATTTGATTCTGTTAGATATTAACATGCCCGAAATGGATGGTTATGCTGTTTGTGAAAAGATCAGAACAAATCCTGATATGCTGAAAGTGCCAATCATTTTTCTAACAGCTGAATATAGCAAAGGGAGTGTTATTAAAGGCTTTGAAGCAGGAGCGCAGGATTATATTACAAAACCTTTTGATAGCAGGGAATTACTAATGCGTGTAAAGACACATTTGAATTTAAAAAAATCTCTCGAAAAAGTAAATGCCTTAAACAATTCGCTTGAAGAAAAAGTCACCAGACGAACACAACAGTTAAATTTAGCTTTACAAAAAGCAGAAGAAAGTAACAGATTAAAGACTGTATTTTTACAGAACATCGCTCATGAAATCAGGACGCCTATGAATGGAATATTTGGGTTTATGGATCTCCTGAGAAATCCCCATATAAATTCAACTGAAAGAGAAACATATTATGATGTAGTGCAGCAAAGTGGACTTCGTTTGTTAGATACAATCAACGATTTAATGGAAATTTCAAAGATAGAAACGGAACAAAACAATGTAAATTACTCTGTTTTTGACATAGACATCTTGATGAAGTCATTTCTAGGCCAATTCAAACCTAAAACTGATAAAAAAGCTATTGAATTGAATTATTCCGGCAAAATTCATGATGAAGATGCAATAATTAAATGCGATAAAAACAAGATTTCTGTTATTCTTAAGAATCTTATTGATAATGCCGTAAAGTTTACTTATACAGGGCAGATTGAATATGGAAATTGGATAGATAAGAAAAATTTAATGCTTTACGTAAAGGACTCCGGAATTGGAATCCCAAAAGACATGGAAAATGTAATTTATGATAGATTTGTGCATGCTAATCTTGAAATAACACGACCAAATGAGGGCTTAGGTATTGGCTTATCAATTGTAAAAGCTCATGTAGAAGCACTTGGAGGTCAAATACAAGTCGAATCCACGATTGACAATGGAACAAGTTTTATTATTTCAATAC
>CAZEDO010000095.1:2025-13715 GCA_964511085.1 uncultured Lentimicrobiaceae bacterium | reverse complement strand
GTCCAGTTTCCGCTAACATTCACATTGGTCCATTCTGTATTTGTTGGTATTCGCCAGCCGCCGCCAAGTTCAAGGGCACAGGGATCATTGGCAGCCTGCCAGTCAAGGTTCTCATTAATATCAGTAATCCAGGTAGTATTTGGTGTACGTGTTGTGCCATCATGCTTATACCCTTGTTTGCGGTTAAACTGCCAGTACCAGCCGGCAGCGGGTTCAGTAGCATCATCAACAGCAGTCGCCTGGTAGTCGGCACCAAGATTACTGGTAATCCACCATTTAGCAGGTTCACCGGGGATATTGGTAACAGTACCATACGAAACTGTTTTAGAAACAGGTGCTACGGCTCCCGCAACATGATTAATAGTTACCGGTACTCCGAAAACCGGGCAGCCCAATGTTGACTGGGTTAAACTGGCAGATGCAGAATGTCCTGAGCCATTGTATGCCCAGACATATCTTGTGTAGGACGTGCCGCAGGTAAGTCCGGTTTCGGTTCTTGTAGTTGTTCCTCCCATTTCGGTTGCGGAGGCATAATTATTATCCGTTCCCCATTTGTACCCGGTGGCACCTGAAACTGAATTCCAGTTCCACGCGATCTGAGAAATGGTTGGTGTATGAATACCTGCAGAAGGAGGAGGTGGTGGAGGAATTACGAAATTCTGGCTGAAATACACCCATGTTCCGTTTGTAAACATTGCAAGCACTCCAGTTCCGCCAGCTCCACAATTTGTACAATAAATAAGCAACCCGGGTGCTGGATTAACAATTGCGTATGCTTCTGCAGAAGTCATCCGTGGAAGCAAAACACCTTTTGCCGATGATTTTACATCCAGCATGGCTGAATTATCTGGCGGACTGCCATCGACGTTTATAGCAACCTGGGAAACTGCAGGGAGTGAAAGCAAGGACAAGCTCAATAAGGCCAGCAAATGGATTAACAATCTGCAACCGGAAACCTTTTTTATAGTAAAATTGATATTTTGAAGCATGAATTTTAGGTATATGGTTAATTATGGTTTGATTGGAATAAGCCGCCACCCGCTCTGTTCCGGGAATATAGCTTGTTTGCCATTTCTGGAAAATTATTAGTTCAGATCAAAATCAAAGCAAATTGATTTAGAATTTCACAGGTCAACTAAAAGAGTAAGGGAAGATTGTCGAGAAATTTAGCCGGAAGTTTCAGATCCACAAATGGCGCTTCCTTGTTTAAAGGGTTTCGCACGCAATTTAAACCGTGAATTCCAACTATATAGAGATAGCCAAGTATATTAAAAAGTAACTATTGCAAGCTGATAAAGAAAAGATGTGCCTGATAAAGACACGTCGTATCAATGGATAAAGATATATACATAAATATATATAAACAACATAAAGAAAAATATTTTTTAAATTTGTTCAGATGTAAGCACTGTTTTCTAACTTCGTAAGATATTAGCAGCAAAGGAAACAGCATTGCAATCAGGTTATAAAATAACAAAGCACCCACCGTCAAAGAGTTATGGCATTTTGTCGGATATACGTTGTTTTTTCTTGAATAAGCCTGAAATATCTACAAGGATAAAATTTCACTCCGACGAAGAAAGACTGGTATATACCAGGAGCATCCTGCAACGAACAGGTATCGGGGTAGATATGTACAAGGTGCTTAATATCCACCGGATAGGTATAGAAGTTCCGGCCACTTTCGTCTTCGAGGAGTTGCTAAAATGGAATGGCGATTCAAGTTGCTGGCCGAATCATATTGCCAAGGTAGCACTCAAAGATGGTGAACTGGAGCATATACAGATCAATCTTTTCGGATGGCCTTCAGATCCTTTCAAAAGGAAAAAGGGGATTGCCGGTCTTCGTCTTTTTCATCTTTTTAACCTGAACGCTATAAAAATCCAGACAACACCTGCACCTTTTGATTTTGATAATGCCCGGTACCTTTTATACAAATGCAGTGGCGGTTATCCTATCGGGGTATTTTCTATGTACGTGCGATCTTCTATACCGGAACGGGGAGAGAAGGAGATGACACAGCTATTTATGATGGTTGGATTTAATTTTTACGGGAATACAACATTGTCAAAATTGAATATTATAAGCAAAACATGGGAAGCCATTCATAACCGGGCCACAACGCATATTATGAACAGACTTAAACAGTTGTGTGAATGGCGGTTTGAAAAATTTGTGAATGAATAGATGGCTGTAATTTATTGCGGAATTTTAAGAAGAAAACTCCCTGTACCTAATGCATTTAGCCTCCGTTACCGAGAGCCTCAATTCCATTAAGACATCTTACATTGTTGGAAAGTTTTTTATTATTTAGCATTTCATAATTTTTCCATACACCTTCTTCCGAATATTTTCTTGTATGATAAATATGATAAACAATAGCTTTATTCTTGATTGGCTTCCTTATTAACCCATAAGAAATCAACCTCCATTCTATATCAACATCTTCCCCAACACCAGCCCTTGTATAATCTTCATCAAATCCGTTAACTTCTATCAGATATTTTTTATTAATGCCCCAGTTACGCCCGCACATTCCCCTGTTTTTAATAGCTAAAGGAAAAAAAGGCCAATAGATGCTTTCTTTGATTGTTTTTGAATCGGAAGTAATTAACGACAGGAAGTTAAGTTTTCCAAGTGTTTGATGCTTTTTGATCTTAGAGGATATTTTCTCTCCCAGCATTACACTTCGCCCTGAATAAAAATAACCATCCTTTATATTTTTAATATACTCATCAACAAAATACCTGTGAGGGATACAATCGCCATCAATAAATGCAATAAGTTCTGTTCTGCATTTAAGTATGGATTGATTTAACATCATATTTTTTCTGAACCCCTGATCATTTTCCTGAAAAAGATGTGTGATTTGATATTTATACAAATGTTTGTTTTCTAGCAAAAAAGTTATCGTTTCCTCATTATAATCGTCCTCTGAAACAATAACATCAAAATTGTTATTGCTTTGAAGATTAAAAGCTTTGAGAATTAATCTTAAATTATCAATTGCTTTATAATACGAAATTATTACAGTCAATTCCATTGATTACCTGATTATATATTATTTGTTGCACGTGTTGAACATTAAAACCTGATATCTCAGTAAATCCTACAGACAAACAGGTTTTTGATTCTAAAACAAATCTACGTAATTAACAAATTCCAAATTGCCAAACGGCTTATTTTGAGGAAGCCAACCTAATCCCTGATATTCAGTGCCTCATACAACACTTCAACAGGATGTAGTGCTATACGACCGGTGCCATCTTTAATCTGGTGCCGGCAACTTGTTCCAGGGGCAGCAATAATAGTATCTGAAGGTGTTTTGCGAACTTCAGGGAAAAGTATTAATTCTCCCACTTTTTGCGATAGCTCGTAATGTTCTTTCTCGTAGCCGAAGGAGCCTGCCATACCACAACATCCTGATTTGATTTCATTAACCTCGTAATTTACCGGAAGCGAAAGCATTTCTTTGGAAGGCCCGGTCGATGCCAGCGATTTTTGGTGACAATGGCCATGCAGCCTTATGTTCTTATGTTCTGTAGTAAACTGGTCTTTACAGATATTCCCTTTTGCTGCTTCAAGCATTATAAATTCATCAAACATAAGGCAATGCTTACCAAGCGAAAGTGCTTGCTCCTTTAAACCTTCGCCTACAAGATCAGGATACTCGTCACGGAAAGTCAGAATAGCAGAAGGTTCAATCCCTATCAGTGGCGATGATTCTATAATAATATCTTTTAACTGATTCACATTTTTTATTGCCAGTTCTTTTGCTTGTTGCACCAGGCCTTTGGACAGGTAAGCGCGTCCGCTCTCGGTATGCATGGGTATTTCCACCCTATAACCTAATTTGTTCAGCAACTTCACGGCTTTCATGCCAACTTCAACATCATTGTAATCAGTAAATTCGTCGGCAAAAAGATAAACTTTGCCATTTGGGAATCCGGTAATAGAATTCGTTCCGATTCCGATTTTGTTTTGATTATTGACCCATTTTTTTAGTGTAAATTTGTACAACACTGGAATACTGCGGGCAGTAGCAAAGCCAAGTGACTTTTTAAGCAGAGTGGCGGTGTAGCGGTTTGATGCTATAAAGTTGAAAAATGCAGGAAATAAAATTCCCAATTGATTTATCTTAGAAATATTAGCTATCAGGCGTGTTCGTAAAGGAATACTGTGGGATTTAAACCATTGGAATAGAAACTCAGCTTTGTATTTGGCCATGTCCACATTTGACGGGCATTCGGATTTACAGCCTTTGCAAGACAGGCAAAGATCAAGTGAGTCATATATTTCCCGGTGGTTAAAGGGATTGGTTTCTGCTGAATTGGTAAGAAATTCGCGCAATGTATTTGCACGGGCGCGGGTAGTGGAATTTTCATTCCTGCTTGCCATAAAGCTGGGACACATTGTACCTCCTATGATTTCTGTTTTGCGGCAGTCGCCCGAACCATTGCATTGCTCCACAGCATGTATTATGCCTTCTTTTCCGCCGAAGTCAAAGATTGTGCTGATTTTTCTTGCAGGTTTGCCCGGTTCATACCGCAGGCTTGTATTCATGCCAGGCGAGTCAGTTATCTTTCCGGGATTAAAGATTCCTTCAGGATCCCATGTTTGTTTGATAGTTTTAAGCAACGCGTAGTTATGTTCGCCAATCATAAGCGGGATAAATTCGCCCCTCAACCTGCCGTCACCATGTTCGCCACTGAGTGAACCGCGATATTTCTTAACCAGCTTTGCAGTTTCGAGTGCTATCGTATGAAAAAGCTCTACGTCATTCGAATCTTTAAGATTCAGGACTGGCCGTAGGTGCAGCTCACCGGTTGCTATGTGGGCATAATAAACGCAGAACAGGCCATATCTGTCGAGCATTGCTTTGAAGTCAGCCATATACTGAGGCAGCAATTCCGGCTTTACGGCAGTATCTTCAATAACTGCAACAGGTTTGGCATCACCTGGCAGATTTGAGAGCAACCCAAGGCCGGCTTTGCGTAGGTTCCATACTTTGTTTATATCGGTTCCTGTGACCATCGGAAAATGATACCCATATCCGGCTTTCCGTAAATCTCTTTCTATGGCGGCAGCTTTTACACTAATCTCTTCTTTTGTATTTTCTGCCATTTCTACAATAAGAATGGCTCCTGGTTCACCTTCTACAAAGAAGCGGTTTTTACGCTGTTCAATATTCGTTTTTGTCTGCTCAAGAATAAAATGATCCATCAACTCAATTGCTACGGGTTTGTGCGCAAGAGCTATGAGGTTGCCCTCAAAAGCATTTTCAAGTTTGTGGCAATGGATGCATAACAGCGCCTTTTCCTTAGGAGGAAGCGGCACGAGGTTAAGTTTTATTTCGGTAATAAAGGCGAGTGTACCTTCCGAACCTGCTAAGAGCTTACAAAAGTTGAAGGCTTCTTTTCCGGGTGTGAATGGTTCAGAGTCCAGTAAAAGATCGATGGCATATCCGGTGTTCCTGCGTTCAAGGGCTGGATCAGGATACTCAGTCCGAATCTGTTTTTGATTTTCAGGATCAGATAAAATTGTCCGGATATTACGGTAAATAGAACCTTCAAGATCGATTTGAAGGCATTTGTCATCGAAGGCAGATTTTGTCACCGTTCCGAAATCAGTTTCCATTCCGTTGCTCAGCAACACTTTTAATTCCAGCGTATGTTCGCGGGTACTGCCATAAACAAGAGAATGTGATCCGCAGGAATTGTTCCCAACCATTCCGCCAATCATACAACGATTAGAAGTAGAAGTTTCAGGCCCAAAAAATAAGCCATGAGGCTCCAGAAGTTTATTCAGTTCATCGAGCACAACCCCAGGCTCAACGCGCACCCAGTGTTCTTTAGCGTTTATCTCGATAACTTTGTTGAAGTGCCTTGAAATGTCCACAACAATTCCTCCACCAACCACCTGGCCGGCTAACGAAGTACCGGCTGTTCGTGGTATCAGCGAAGTCTTCATTTGCCTTGCAAAATCGATGAGTTTGCCGATGTCATCCATATTTTCAGGCACAGCTACTGCTACCGGTATTTCGCGGTAAGCTGACGCATCAGTGGCATATAGAAGGCGTGTAGGTCGATCAGTGCTCAATGTACCGTCAAGACTTTGCCGGAGTTCATCAAGTTTGTTTTGAGGTATCATTAATGGATGTTGCTTTAGTTAAGAAATTGAGGAACAAAACGCGTAGTTTTCTGTTGTGTCCGGTTTATTCTTCCACCAATTCTTTCAGAGCCCCGAAATAATACTTGTCCCAGCCTTCGAGTATATTCACGAAGTCATCATCCGGTATATTTATATGAAGAAGTTCCACGGATGTGCCTTTTCCATCGGGATGCAGTTTTATAGTTACAATGGAAGCCTCTTCCTGGTCGCCAAAGTACCATTCCTGAACAAGTTTACGGTCGGGTTCCACTTCCAGATTCTTTCCGGAAATATCGCCATCCCAGAGCGAAAATTCAGTTCCTGCCTGGTCATCCATTATAGCTGGTGAGCCAGTCCACAATTCAATGGTAACAGGGTTGGTAAGTGCTTTAAAGACATACTCAGGCAAAGCGTTGATTTTGTAATATTTCTTAATGTTTTTCATCTCCTGGTTTGTTATTTATATTTATTTCACAAGTGGCAAAGGATACTTATTACATGATTAAAATACAAATCCGATCCCCAGCCCAGTGTTAATGTACGAAAAAGTTAACCACCTGGTATAGGAATCAGATGAAGTAAGGAAGCTGAATCCCAGGTTGGCAAGATAGTAGTTGGCAAACAAAGAGATATCAACTTGTTCGAAAACCCTGTATTTGCAGGACAGCCCTGTTGTTATTACCGGTTTGGAACAGTATGCCGGAGTAATTTTATAGGTTCGTTTGATTCCGCCAAAGTAAGTGGCGCTAAATAGCTGATCAGGTGTTTGTGCCCATACTATTCCGCCGCCCACATTACCTGTAAGCCGCACTTTATTACAGATGGATCCGGTGTAATAAATTGCGCCCGTATAAGTAAGAACCTTATATGCGTCGGATTTCATGTATAAATTATCCATAAATGGATCGCTATCCACAAGGTTCTGTGCGTAAGTATTTTCATCGAAAGGGAATTTTGACACGGAGAAAGATACGCCCGCAGACAGATGTGGATGAAATTTCCATATTCCTTCTAATGCTGAACCTGCGCCATAAACGGCATAACCACCATTGTCGAAATGCTTGGAAGCAAGCTGCCCCTGTGGCAATGCATATCCGCTTAGAATGTTAATCCTGAATTTTCTTGGTTCCTGTCCCAGGGTAGTGTTCAGTAAAACAAGACTATGGATAATCAGTATGGCAGCCGGTTTAACAAAGGAATATCTCTTCATCAGTAAGGATATGAGCGTTTGAAAGATTCCAAAATTAGTGTTTTTAGGTGTCATCAAAAAAAATAGCATAGTTTTATTCCTTGCCATGTGACAGAACAAAATAAAATTGGATGTTTAGATTTGAAAATAATGCATTCGAAGGCCTGACTTTGAGTTAACTACGGAAAGTCTTTAAACATTAAATTACCTCAGGGTCACAATTGAACATATACTCTCAAAGTGATGAAAGACAACACTAAATACCATGTGGATATGTAAGACTTTAGCGGCACAACTTATGAGAGATGGCTGCCTGAAGCCCGCCCGATTGCAGAAGTAGCACGAAAGGCTTTGCAAACTTCAAACTAGCACGCTAAAAAGTGTCTTTCTTTTTATAAAAATCAGTGCTTTCGAAAATTTTATCAGCTGATTTGGCTATAAATCCTGAATAAAGTTGGCCACTACTATCGGGGTATCGCCTTGCAAATTCGTAGTAACATGTAGGAATTTCAAAGACTCCTTCCGTAAATGTAACGGGCAGAATACCAGCACGCGTGCTTGATTGTTCCAGTAATTCGGCAGGTGTTCCTTTGATTTCGCCTCCGGCATCATTAAGGCGGAAGCCATTATCTTTCAGTAATTTATTGACTTTTTCGATAGTGTTATGCTTTTTAAGGCTATTAATGCTGACTGTAAAGTGGTTAGCCCTGAATCCATAAACGTAAACCCATGCAGCATATTCCGATTCGGCCCGTAATTTCTCATAGGTTTCATAGGAAGGCGTTCCCCAAATATTTCCGGAGAATAGCAGCTCATCAGATTCAAGCAAATCTGACGGAATTTTATCGGTAATACTTTGAATAGTTGATTGCAGTTCCATGCTGAAATCTCCTGCTATCAACTCGCTGATAAAGACACGCGGGGCATCAGGTAGGGTAGGGTGTTCATAATGTCTGGCAAATAAGTGTTTGTCTTCAAACCTATATGAATCCTTGTATTGGTAGCCTGCGGCCAAAAAAGGTTTTGCGATTACATCTATGTTTATCCCCGGATGATTGAAAGTGCGAAAAGCGATATGGTCGTTCACCACAACTTCTCCTTCATTAACAAATAGATTGTAAATGCCGAGGGCTTCCGGGTTTTGCCTGGTGTAAGCATTCCATAACCGGTCGAATATCTGTTGTGCTGACATACTTTTTCTTGATTAAAATTGTGTTATAAAAACAAGGCGGGAAACAGAATGTTCAGATGGGTTTTAATCTTTCATTGTTTTACTTCATTTCTAAGGAGAATTAAGAATAAAGCAGTCAGAATTTGAAAATTCTTATGGATTCTGATACCCCGCTGCTATGGGTAGGGTAGTCCATTTTGCGCCATAGATAAGAATTTTTCAGAAGAATAATGCGATAAGTTCTTCATTTTCAATATGTGTAATATAATCCCCGACTACTGTCCCTTCAATAAGTTTCCTGATTGCATCTTCATTATGAGGAAGTCCTTTCAGCATTGCCTCAAAATCACTGGTGTCGAGCCTGCCGAAGTAATCGCCAAATATTTTTGCTTCGTTGATAATGCCGTTTTCTACAAGTAAGTTAACTTCAACATGCCCTCCTGTGGTCTTTGCCTGTTTGCGGAAATTGTATTTTGGGGAATACCCGAAGTTCCATTCCCAGGTAGAATATTTTTCTTCAACCAGGCGATGAATTTTCTGATGGTCTTCTTCCGAAAGTTGGATTGTTGCAGCATCAGGATATTTTTCGTGCACGTGCAGGCGGATCAATTCAATAAATTCCTCTATCTCCATCGGCTCTTTCAGGTGTTCACTTATATTTGTAACGCGGCTACGGACTGATTTAACAGCTTTATCACTGAATTTTGAAGGATCCACTTTGAGTGCAGCTGAGAGATCAG
This sequence comes from uncultured Lentimicrobiaceae bacterium, assembly GCA_964511085.1. Classification (GTDB taxonomy): domain Bacteria; phylum Bacteroidota; class Bacteroidia; order Bacteroidales; family DASVHX01; genus DASVHX01. The sequence goes on along the minus strand of CAZEDO010000095.1, from coordinate 4,465 downwards.
TCATCTCGGATGAGAACAATAAAGTACCATGGTGCAGCACGCGGTTTTTGTAAACATGTTCGGCGTTTCCCGAAAATTTGCGGCCATCAATGGTTAGGTCATTCCTGCCTTCAAAGCGGGCTTCAATACCCAATTTCTGCATAACTTCCAGTATAGGTTCAGTAAATTTCCGGAAATCCACAAGGTTATTGTGATCGCCATGACGGATGAATGTGAAATTGATATTACCCAGGTCATGAAAAACAGCACCTCCACCGGAGAGCCTTCTTACCACTTTGATCTTGTTTGCATTCACATAATCAAGGTTTATTTCGGCCAGTGTATTTTGGTGCTTTCCAACGATGATAGATGGTTCGTTGCGCCAGAGCATAAAACTGTCGTCGTCGAAATTTTTAAGAACATATTCCTCGGTAGCCAGGTTAAAATAAGGTTCAGTATTATGTCGTTTGATGATTAGCATAGTAGTTATTGAGATAGGAAAAGCAAAATTAAGTAAATCCGGCGATAGTGTAACAGAATGCGGGATGAGTGCTCTAATCGCGCTATTTCAGATCGTAAGCGATCTGCCCGTGTTTTATAATGGAATAAGTGATTTGTGGATTTCCTAAATATATCTACATTTGATGCCCGTTTACTTCAGGCAAAAAAAGTCATGTTATGAAAAGATATTTTTCATTTTTGTTTCTTCTGGGTGTACTGCTTTTCTTTGGCTCATGTAAAAAAGAAGCCGGTTATGGTGGTAATTCAACAATCTATGGTAAAATTATTGCGCATGATTATAACGCTGAGTTTACCGAACTGAAAGGCATTTATGATGCTGCAGACGAAGATGTTTTTATCATATACGGTGACGATCGCAGCTTTAGTGAGCGCATAAGGACTAACTTCGACGGAATGTATGAATTCAAATACCTTCGTCCGGGAAACTATACTATATATGCTTATTCCAAGGATTCAACCCTTTTATTGCCTTCGGGAATAACAACAGTAATCAGGAAAGTTGAAATTACTGACAAGAAGCAGAGTGTAAAAGCAGAGGATATGATTATTATTAAATAGTTGGCCATATACTACATGATGTGAAAGACGTTTTCTTTTTACTGATTGTGAATTAACACGTAGTTTGTATATTTTTTCCTTTACCGGAAAGACTAAATACCATTGAATGACTAATTTAGCTGCCAATCTTCTGAACTTCACTCCAATAAGCCTGGAGGAGATGGATCGTGTAAAACTACTCGATCGGATTGACACTAAGTATGTTTTCAATCAGGACATGCTAGAGAATTACATGTTGGCAATAGTAGGGCAATACAAAATTCTATCCATTGATGGAAAATTGGTGCATCCATACGAAACCTTGTACTACGATACACCCGATTACTCTCTTTACAGAATGCACCATAATGGAAGGCAAAACCGCTTTAAGCTTCGTTTTCGTAAATATCTTAATTCTAATATTTCTTTTTTCGAGATCAAGAAAAAGACAAATACACACCGCACCATAAAAAAGCGCGTTTCAGTTGAAGATATTCTTGAAACACTTAATGATCCTCTTAAGGAATTTATTGCAAACCATACACCTGATACCACCAGGACGTATGTGCCTTCCCTGAGGGTGTATTTTAACCGGATAACACTGGTAAATATATTCGCCAATGAACGCCTGACAATTGATACTGATTTGCGGTACACGATTAATGGACACGAAAAGTGCATTGAAAAAATGGTGATTGCCGAGGTAAAACAGGAAAAACACAATGTCTCTCCGTTTCAGCAACTGATGCTAAAGAAAAGGCTGCGCGGAAACTACATAAGTAAATATTGTATGGGTGTTGTATGCCTGATCAGGGAAGTAAAAAAAAATAATTTCAAAAGAAAACTCATAACATTAAACAAACTTGGCTATGACCTACTTTAAACATTTAATAACTTCTTTTTTGTTGCTGGGATTGATTATTGCTTATACGCCGTCATTGGCTCAGGGGAATAAATTGGCGGCTTCAGAAACCAATTCAGTGGCACCAGCAAACGGGGGAGCTCTACAAGATATTCCAAAGGAAACCGTAAAGTTGAACCATCATTTTGTTTACGGAATAGGTATAGATATTCTGACGATGCTCATCATTTTCGGGCTTATCTATTTCCCAAACTACCGGAACAAGGAATTTATGTTCACTTTCTTCCTCTTTAACATCATTATCTTCATCATCACTTTTGTGCTTAATAAAACAAGTATTTCGATGGGGGCTGCTTTCGGATTGTTTGCAGTGTTCTCGATGCTGCGTTATAGAACCGAAGGGATTTCGATGAAGGAAATGACGTATCTTCTTATCGCAATAGCTCTTGGGCTGATTAATGCCATTGGTCTAAACCTGCTTCCTATCAGCATTTTCAACCTGATTTTTATAGTTTTCATTTTTATTCTCGACCATCCCAT
>CAZEDO010000095.1:0-1925 GCA_964511085.1 uncultured Lentimicrobiaceae bacterium | reverse complement strand
AATTCTGTTGGCATGGAATATGCACTTTCCAAACACCATAACCTCGACTTGTTTTACATGATCCAAAAACAGTTAAACACAAGCGACCCTTTGACGGATTACGTAATAGGAGTGGGGTACCTTTATCAATGGTAACGAGTTTCAGGTTCTGGATTCCGGGTTCCATATGCAGGAGCAAATAGCGGGATTTTTCTGGTTAGTCAGGTGATTGGAGTTTAAGGCTACCTTTGTTGCATCCCAATTTACATACGAATGATACAAAAAGCGCTGGAGAATCTGAAGATTGAAACGCTTAATGAAATGCAATTAGCTTCGCTGGAAGCTAACAGCACCGGAAGTGATATTATCTTGCTCTCTCCAACGGGGTCAGGTAAAACGCTGGCATTTCTTTTGCCGGTAATAAGCATGATTGATGCAGCTGTTTCCGGCGTTCAGATACTGATATTAGCTCCTTCGCGTGAACTCGCTTTACAGATAGAACAAGTGTTTCGTACAATGGGGACCGGATTTAAAGTGAACTGCTGTTACGGAGGACACCCCATGAAGGTAGAAAAGAATAACCTGAAACATCCCCCCGCGGTTCTTATAGGCACGCCAGGCAGAATAGCCGACCATATGCGACGCGATACTTTCGATACCAGTTCTGTAAAAATTATTATTCTGGACGAGTTTGATAAATCCCTTGAATTCGGCTTTCAGGAAGAAATGTCATTTATCATCAGCAATTTGCATCATCTGAAAAAAAGATTTCTGACATCGGCTTCTGAAGCTATAGTTATACCAGAATTTGCCGGAGTATCTGCACCTGTTAAATTGAATTTCCTTTCCGATTCACAACCTCAGGGATTAAAGCTAAAAGCCGTTGTGTGCGAAGGACGTGATAAGTTGGAGGCACTCTTTGCGCTAATTTGCAAATTAGGTAACAGTACAACATTAGTTTTTTGCAATCATCGCGAAGCCGTGGAGCGCATCAGCAAACTGCTGTGGGACAAGAGCCTTGTTCATGGTATTTATCATGGCGGGCTGGAACAGGAAGAACGCGAACGTGCCTTAATCAAGTTCCGAAATGGCAGCTACCGCTTATTGATCACAACTGATCTGGCTTCCCGGGGACTTGATATTCCGGAGATAGAAAATGTAGTGCATTACCAGTTTCCTGCCACAGCTGATGCTTTTATGCACCGCAACGGACGCACAGCCCGTATGCACTCCGAAGGCACATCATACCTGATTATGGGCGAAGGAGATCATCTCCCTTCCTTCCTGAAAGAAAAACCTCAATATGTTGATTTGCCTTCAGAACCCCGTTTGCCTGATAATTCAGAATGGGATACGCTTTATGTTGCTGCCGGGAAAAAAGACAAGATTAATAAAACGGATATTGTCGGCTTGTTGATCCAGAAAGGGAAACTTCACAAGGATGAAATTGGCCTGATTGAAGTATTGGATTATTCATCTTTTGTTGCTGTAAAGCGCGACAAAATCGACAAAGTGGCTCATCTGTTACGTTTCGAAAAGATTAAAAAGAAAACAGTGAAGATCGAGGTGTCCTTATAATTTTTTAGCCTGAGAAAACAATAACCAGAAATAGTCATTTCATGCGTGTTGTTTTAAACAATCATCAATAAGGTCACTCACCGAATACTTTCGGCTGATGTGGCCGAATAAGTGTTCGAGACCTTCAGCACGCAATCTGTCGCGGACACCGGAATAGGCTTCTGCTATTTTAAAGCTGATTCCTTTTGCAGCCAAGTCATGGTACAACCTTCGGATAAGCTTTGCTCCGGCAAGGTCAACATAAGGTGATGAACTCAAATCCCAGATTACAGTATTTAAAGAAGCATCCGAAACCTGAATTTTTGACCATATTACATTCCGGATATTTTCCACATTGAAATACAGGACTGATGATTCAACCCTGAATA
>CAZEDO010000094.1:0-13896 GCA_964511085.1 uncultured Lentimicrobiaceae bacterium | reverse complement strand
GATTCGAACCCAGGACCCCATCCTTAAAAGGGATGTGCTCTACCTGCTGAGCTACCAAATCAACAATTTTTGGGAGTGCAAAAGTAAAGAAATTAATTTATATACCAAAGTTATTAATCACTAAAACCTGAAACTTGTTCTGATTCAGGGTCTACTGGCTTGAATGACAGGCAAGCCAGATACATTGTGGTTTATTTGAAGTGAATTTTACACGGTGCCTCACATGAGGAGGTATCCACAGATAATCTCCTTTCGATAAAGATATATCGCCGGATTCCTCAAACTCTACAACGGCATCCCCTTGTAAAAGGATAACCCATTCATCGCCGGGCTGATCATACCAAAACCCGTCAGGGGTTGATTGGCCATCGGATACAATGCGCTCAATGCGAAACCTGTTCTGGTCCAGAATTATTTCTGTCAGTTCTGTTCCGTCAGCAGGCATTAATGCCTTAGTAAAAATGTTGCCGCGCTTAAAATCCATTACAAAAGTATTCCTTTGCCTTGTCTTGAAATTTCAGGATCCCCGGAAGTACAATCAACTATTGTAGATACCTCATTGCCACCATAACCTCCATCAATAACAATATCGACAAGGTTTTGATATTTCTCATAAATAAGTTCGGGATCGCTTGTGTATTCTATTATCTCATCCTCGTCGTGAATGGAAGCAGTCATGATAGGATGTTCCAGCATCTTCACAATTTCGATAGGAATAGAATTGTCGGGGATGCGGATACCAACAGTCTTTTTCTTGCTTTGTATTAATTTAGGAACATTATTATTGGCTTCCAATATAAAAGTGAAAGGTCCCGGCAGATTAGCTTTCATCATTTTAAAAATACTATTATTTATTGGTAAGCAAAAGTCTGATAATTGGCTTAGGCTGTAGCAGATAAATGAAAACCTTGCTTTTCCAGGATTGATACCCCGTATAGCTGCAATGCGTTCCACAGCTTTGGATTTAAAGATATCACATCCAATACCATAAACTGTATCAGTAGGGTAGATGATAATCCCCCCGTCTTTCAGACATTCGGTAACTATTCGGATTTGTCTTTCACTTGGGTTTTCGGGATGAATTCGCAGTAGCATAACTCAATTTTGGAATCGCAGAATTAACAAATTCTGACGAAATATTTAAAACATCCATGTAAAAGTAAAAAAATCTGTAAACCCTGCGTCGAAAAAGAATATCACATTTTTTACCTATTCATCTTCTTTGAGTCTTCTTTGAATTTTGCAATCCCCAGATCGGTAAGTGGATGATAGAGTAGGCCAAGTATGGATGATAGTGGGCTCGTAATAACATCTGCCCCCAATTCGGCACATTTAACTATATGCATTGTGTTGCGGATAGATGCTGCGAGCACTTGTGTTTCAAAACCATGCATACTGAATATATGAACAATCTGTTCGACAAGTTGTAGTCCATCAACACTGCAATCGTCGATACGACCAATAAAAGGAGATACATATGTGGCTCCGGCTTTAGCGGCAAGGATTGCCTGGCCGGCAGAGAAAACCAGCGTACAATTGGTTTTTATTCCTTTGTCGGTAAGGTATCGTATAACTTTAATGCCTTCTTTACACATCGGCACCTTAACGACTATATTATCATGAAGTGAGGCTAGTGTTTCAGCTTCGCTTATCATTCCATCGTAATCAGTAGAGAGAACTTCAGCACTAACGGGCCCGTCAACGATATTACAGATAGCAATATAATGTTTCATTATATTATCAGAGCCTTTGATACCTTCTTTGGCCATCAGTGACGGGTTTGTTGTTACACCATCCAGAATTCCCAGATCGTTTGCTTCGCGGATATCATTCAGGTTAGCTGTATCTATGAAAAATTTCATGAGTTAATAGGTTTAGGAGATTAACGGATATAAGAAAAGTTTTTTTAATGAATGCAATTTTGAAGGTGAGAGTTCAATCAATCAAACGTCCTGCACAAAAATAGTCTGAAATTTTATTTTGGCAAACCAATAATTAACTCATGCGGAATAGATATAATAAAAAAAGGGTAAGCTACTTATATCGCACCGCTCAACCATTTACCCTTGCTTCATTCCTGACCTGGGGGAGTTCAACAGGAGCTGGTCGTATAAGACTTACCCGCTGCAAAAGTACAAAATATAGCAGATACCTCACAAAAAGGTATTCAATTTTATTATATTGCAGCATCTTTGTACTTTTGCCATTAACCAAACCCTTAAAAATCTGGAATCATGGAAAACAAGAACTCCTTATTAAAAGAATCAGTTAAGGCTGGACTGAGCATTGGTGTAATTGGAATTATTGTGTTTATAATAGAATATATTGCTAACATCAAGCCGGTTGGTTTTCTAGTGCCTATTCTTCTTGGAATTATTAGTATTGCAATAAGTATTACTTGTCTGGTTATTTTTCTTAAAAAGTACAGGACTGGATCAGGTGGATTTATTTCTTTCAAAGATGCTTTTCTTTATGGGCTGATTGCTCTTGTTGTAGCCGGAATAGTATCAGCGTTATTCTCTTTTCTGTTCATGCAATTTTTCGATCCTCAATACATGAAAGGAATCATGGAAGCACAAAAGGATTGGATGGAGAATTACTTATCCGGTAAAATGTCTGATGATCAGATTCAGGAACAATTGGATAAAATTGATAAGCAAATGAATGTCTCAGCATTAAGGCAAATGCTTACTTCTTTGGCTGTTAGCACTATTTTGGGAATAATCATTTCTCTTATTGTTGGAGCAATAATGAAAAAGATTCCAAATGTTTTCGATGATAAAACTTCTGGTGGTGTAATTTAATCTTATGAATATTTCAGTTGTAGTCCCTCTGCTTAATGAGGAAGAATCGTTGCCCGAACTCTGCAAATGGATTGATAAGGTGATGGTAGAAAACAATTTCACCTATGAGGTTATCCTTGTGGATGATGGAAGTCGCGACAAATCCTGGGCTGTTGTTGAAGAACTTCATTCGGGAAATCCAAATATAAAGGGAATCAGGTTTCGAAGGAATTACGGTAAATCAGCTGCGCTTAACCGCGGATTCGAAGCGGCCACCGGCGATGTTGTAATTACAATGGATGCTGACATGCAGGACAGCCCTGATGAAATACCAGGACTATACCGTATGGTCACGATAGAAGGCTTTGATGTGGTATCAGGCTGGAAGAAAAAGCGGCACGATCCAATATCGAAAACCATTCCTACAAAGTTATACAACTGGGCTACACGCAGAATGACCGGCATTAAACTTCACGATTTTAACTGCGGATTGAAAGCTTATAAGCAGGAAGTTGTCAAATGCATAGAGGTGTATGGCGAAATGCATCGTTACATCCCTGTTATGGCCAAATGGGCCGGTTTTTTAAAGATTGGCGAAAAAATTGTTGAACACCGGAAACGGAAATACGGTACAACAAAATTCGGGTGGGAACGGTTTATTAACGGATTCCTCGATTTACTCTCAATATCATTCGTTTCGCGTTTTGGCAAAAAACCTATGCATCTATTTGGTTCCTTAGGTACACTTCTCTTTTTAATCGGTTTTACTATTGCCGGAGTTCTTGCCTATGATAAATTTTTTCTTGCCGAATATAAAATGACCACAAGACCACTTTTTTACTTCGGTTTACTATCAATGATTCTAGGAACTCAGTTATTTGTTGCTGGTTTCCTGGGCGAACTGATGTCGAGAAATGCACAGGATCGGAATCACTATTTGATTGAGAACTACTTGGGGTTGAATAAAAATGAGCATTGACTAAAGTTGGTCAATTACATGAACTTATAATGTATTTGAGTATGCGCTAAGTTTGAGCTTTCAGAATTTCTTGACAGAAGTAATCCTTATCAAAAACATATCTTAAAATAATCTTTCAGGATGAACGGGCAAGCTCGAAAAGTCATAATTATTGGATCGGCATGGCCACTCAGAGGAGGACTTTCAAATTTTAATGAACGCTTGGCTCAAGAATTCCTAACTGATGGTTGGGACGTAAAAATCTATACCTTCTCTTTACAATATCCATCATTTTTATTCCCTGGTAAAACTCAGTATTCGGCAGAAACATATAAAGGCAATGTTGAAATTAAGGTGGCGATAAACTCTGTAAACCCTTTTAACTGGCTCAAAATCGGATGGGAACTGAAAGAGATTAAGCCTGATCTGCTAATAATTAAATTCTGGATTCCATTTATGGCTCCTTGTTTTGGAACGATAGCAAGGTTAGTTAAAAGAAACAGACACACTAAAATAGTTACTATTATTGATAATATTATTCCTCACGAGAAGAGACCCGGAGATAAAGCGTTAGCAAAATATTTTGTTAACGGAATTGATGGTTTTGTTGCTATGTCGCGGAAGGTTCTTGAAGATATTTCACTTTTTGATACAAAGAAACCCAGAATATTTAGTCCCCATCCTATTTATGACAACTTTGGTGAAGAGGTAGAAAAGGGATCTGCTATACTTCAGCTAGGACTTGATCCATCATACCGTTATATATTGTTTTTCGGTTTTATCCGCGACTATAAGGGCCTTGATATCCTATTGAATGCAATGTCTGAGCCTGAAATCCTTGCGAAGAAAATCAAACTTTTAGTTGCAGGTGAATTTTATACTGATTCCAAACCATATCTCGATATTATAAATGAAAGAGGATTAGGGGATATTGTTGTAATGTCAAACGATTTCATTCCTGATGGAGAAGTCTATAAATATTTCAGTGCCTGCGACCTTGTTGTGCAACCATATAAAAGTGCTACACAAAGTGGAGTAACCCAAATTGCATATCATTTTAATAAACCTATGGTTATTACTGATGTTGGTGGCTTGGGTGAATTTGTGCCTCATGGAGAGGTAGGTTACGTTGTGAAGCCAGATAACAAAGCAGTTGCAGATGCTATTGTCTCATTTTATGATGAGAACCGTGAAGAGTTTTTTATTTCTAATATTAAAAGCATTAAGGACAGATATTCGTGGAAGTATTTTCTGGATAATTTAAAAGCTCTGGTTGAAATTTAAATTAGAAGCTTTAACTTTAAGAGCATCCTAATTGATAGGATTATACCAGAATACTATCAGAATAATTATCGCATATCTTTGCAGGATAAAGTTCCCGGTTTGTACCTGACGTGATTTCGGGCAAACTAAGGGACAGTTATAAAAGCCTTATTTTCCTAAAGAATATTTCTGACAAATGATAATTAGAAGCAAAGCACCTTTACGTATTGGCCTGGCAGGTGGTGGCAGCGATGTAGCACCTTATTCTGATTTGCATGGTGGTGCAATACTTAACGGAACAATCAGCTTATTTGCCTACACTTCAATTGAGCCTTCATCCGATGGAAAAATTACTTTTGAGCTGGCAGATAAAAGAAAAACAAGATCTTTCGATTCACTGGAATCGCTTCCGAACGATCCTGAATTTAGCCTTCACACAGGCATATATAATCGAATTGTAAAGGAATTCCAACTCAAACCACTTTCATTTAAACTAACATCATTTGTTGATGCTCCTCCGGGATCGGGGCTTGGAACCTCTTCAACCCTTGTAGTATCTATCCTTGGTGCTTTTGCCGAGTGGCTTAATTTGCCGTTGGGCGAATATGATATTGCCCATCTGGCTTATGAAATTGAAAGAATCGATCTGGGCATGGCCGGGGGAAAACAGGATCAGTATTCCGCTACATTCGGTGGAATTAATTTCATGGAGTTCTATAAAGATGATAAAGTGATAGTTAATCCACTTCGCATCAAAGAAACTTATCTCAATGAACTGTCACAAAACCTTGTACTTTATTATACTGCAACAACACGCCTTTCTGCTGGTATTATTGAAGCTCAACAGCGAAATGTTGTAAGTGGCAATACCCGCTCTATTGAAGCAATGCACCAGATGAAAAAGCAGGCTGTGATGATGAAAGAAGCTCTTCTGCGTGGTAATCTTGATGAGATTGGCGAAATTCTGAATTACGGCTGGCACTTCAAGAAACAAATGGCCGATGAAATTACCAATCCTTTGATAGAGGAAATATACCAGGCAGCACTCAATAACGGTGCTACAGGAGGCAAAATTTCCGGGGCAGGCGGAGGAGGCTTTATGCTTTTCTATTGCCCTGCAAACACACGTTTCCATGTAACCCAGGCATTGGAACAATTCGGTGGGCAGACAAGAAGGTTTGAATTTACGACCGCCGGACTCAGAACATGGACTATCTGAAAAAGTCAGCATGAGATATTTGTTGATGTAGCTGGAGATTTGTTAACTAAGAAGTATTTATCCGATGAAACAAAAAATATTAAACACAATCAAGGAGTCAGGAAGGGTTAAGAATGCCCTGATGGATAATCCTGAGTTAATTAGCACAATTGAAAACATTGTAAATAAAATAGTTTCATGTTATCAGAATGGGGGTAAAGTTCTCTTTTGTGGTAATGGTGGCAGCGCTGCCGATGCACAACATCTGGCAGCGGAATTGTCGGGCCGGTTCTATTATGACCGTGCTCCTTTACATGCAGAAGCTCTTCATGTAAATACATCCTACCTAACAGCAGTGGCAAATGATTATTCCTACGACGAAGTTTATGCGCGTTTAATCAGGGCGATGGGAAGAAAAGGCGATATTCTGATCGGATTGTCCACTTCGGGAAATTCAGGTAATATTATGCGTGCTTTTAGCCAGGCCAGGGAAAACGATATGATTACTGTTGGACTTACAGGTGAAAACGGAGGCAAAATGAAAGGACTCTGCGATCTCATTATTCATGTTCCTTCTGGTGATACTCCCAGAATTCAGGAATCGCATATTCTGATTGGTCATATTATTTGTGAATTGGTTGAAGCGCAATTGTTTCCAAAAATCTAACTGACATTACAAACATGGAAGCAATTATTCTGGCCGGAGGATTTGGCACCCGTTTGCGCCCGGCTGTTGCCGACTTGCCCAAGTCGATGGCGAATATAAATGGGAGGCCTTTTCTTGAATTTCTTCTCGACAGGTTAATCCAATCAGGTGTTACACATGTAATTCTTTCGGTAGGCTATATGCATGAGATTATCATGGATCATTTCAATTCCGTGTATAAAAGCCTTAAAATATCTTATGCAATTGAGACCGAACCTCTAGGTACCGGAGGTGGAATAAGAATGGCAATGAGGCAGGCGAATTCAGAAAATGTGCTGGTACTCAATGGCGATACGCTTTTTATGCTCGATATAAAAACTTTTTCTGATTTTCATAATAGCAGGAAATCGCTGTTCAGTATAGCATTGCGACAAGTTGAATCTACAAGCAGATATGGATCTGTTATTATTGATAACGAAGGAATTATTTCAGGTTTTACAGAAAAAAATGAGCAGGAAAGCTCCGGATTGATAAATGCCGGAATTTATCTGATTTCAAGAAAATACATCATTGAACTTCCATTGCCGGAAGTATTCTCAATTGAGAAAGATCTGATTCAGAAAGCATTTCAAACGAACTTGTTTTATGGATTTCCGGATTCCGGATATTTTATCGATATTGGAATACCGGAAGATTACATCAGGGCCCAGACAGAATTCAGGAAATTATTATAAAAGATCATGAAACGAAAGATTATTGAGAAAGGCTGGTCACTCTTCCTGGACCGTGATGGCGTAATAAACAAACGTATTTCTGATAATTATGTGTTGACAAAGGAACAATTTGAGTTTATTCCCGGCGTGCTGGAATCCTTTTCAAAACTAGCTTCGCATTTTGGAAGAATAGTAGTTGTAAGCAATCAGCAGGGGATAGGTAAAGGACAGATGACTGAAGCAATGTTGCAATCTATCCATAATGAAATGCTAAATAGAATTAGCAAAGCCGGTGGCCGTGTAGACAAAGTTTACTTTTGCCCACATCTGAAGGAATCAGGTAGTTTTATGCGTAAACCAAATATTGGAATGGGCCTTTTAGCGCGCCGGGATTTCACTGATATTCATTTTTCGCGATCGGTTATGGCAGGTGATTCCATATCAGATATGCGTTTTGGCAAGCGACTCGGGATGCAGACTGTATTCATCTGCAGCGATCTTCAGCAGATTAGGAGTAATTCTAGTCTTATCGATCATGCTTTTCCCGATCTTTGCACATTTGCAGAAAAATTGTTAAACACATAATAACTTAGCCTTTGTCTCCAGTTTTTATCTTCCTCTGCTTCCTCGGATATACATTATTGCTGTTTGTAATTACCTGGATCACTTCCGCAAAAGCAAACAACGAATCCTTTTTTATCGGTAACAAAGCCAGCCCCTGGTATGTTGTAGCTTATGGAATGATTGGGGCTTCGCTTTCGGGGGTAACGTTTATGTCAGTGCCGGGCTGGGTTAACGACACGCAGTTTTCATACATGATGGTAGTATTTGGCTACCTTGTGGGATATACTATTATAGCGCTGGTATTGCTGCCACTATATTATCGTCTCAACCTCACTTCAATCTATAGCTATCTTGAACAACGGTTTGGTTTCTGGTCGTATAAAACAGGGGCTTTCTTTTTTATTATTTCACGCGTTATAGGAGCTTCATTCAGAATGTTCCTTGTTGTGAATGTTCTACAGGTTTTTATTTTTGATGCCTGGCATATTCCTTTCGGACTCACTGTCGGAATTTTTATTCTGCTAATTATCCTCTACACATTCAAGGGCGGGATTAAAACAATTATCTGGACGGATACCCTACAGACAACATTCATGCTTGCTGCTGTCTTTATTTCGATATGGCTTATCTCTGACAGCCTTCATCTTTCTTTTTCGCAGCTGATAGCAAAAGTTGGTGAAAGCAACTATTCGAGGTTGTTGATAACTGACTGGCACGACAAGCGTTTCTTCCTTAAACAATTTCTGAGTGGGATATTTATCGCTATTGTGATGACAGGCCTGGACCAGGAGATGATGCAGAAGAACCTGAGTTGCCGCAATCTGCGCGATGCTCAGAAAAACATGTTCAGTTTCAGCGTGGTACTTGTTTTTGTAAACCTGATGTTTCTTTTCCTTGGTGCGGTTTTGTTGATTTATTCAAAAGCCAGTGGTATCGAAATACCGGTGCGTTCTGACGATTTGTTTCCGATCCTTTCCCTTCGTTATCTTGGTCCGGTTGCAGGACTTGTATTCATGATCGGCCTTATATCAGCAGCATATCCCAGTGCCGACGGGGCGCTTACCTCACTAACTACATCGTTCAGCATCGATTTCCTCGGTATTGCAAAGAATACTAAACTTGACGAAGTCCAAAAACGACGCATCAGGTATAAAGTGCACATTGGCTTTGCCCTATTGCTTCTGATCGTTATCGTTTTATTCCGTTCAATAAATGACCGTGCGGTAATAGATAAATTATTCACCGTGGCAGGTTACACCTATGGGCCACTGCTTGGTTTATTCTCATTCGGCTTATTTACAAATTACTCGGTAAAGGACAGGTGGGTTCCACTGATTGCTGTGCTTTCACCTGTTATGTGCTATTTTATTTCCGATCTTTCACCTTACTTATTCAATGGCTACAAATTTGGTTTTGAACTATTAATCCTGAATGGTGCTCTCACCTTTGCTGCTCTGATGATGATCCGACAGCGTAGATAAAATCCAATATTTCATTTTTTTGTACCTTTGACGAAGTTTTAAATCAAAACTTTCAACAAAATTGAATTTATAGTGTTCATAGTATCCTAAAATACATCTATATGTCAAACATTCGTTTTACTGCTCTTGAACTTGCTATCTCGCGACACAGAAGAAATCTGGATTTTATTCACGGTAAAGTATCTGATTATTTTGGTTCCCTTACTTTTAACAGGGCAACCATGAAACAATTTCTTACCAAAGAAACCTACAGGAAAGTTGTTGCTGCAATTGAAAAAGGCGAGAAAATAGACCGGCGGATTGCCGATCAGGTAGCTGCATCCCTCAAGACATGGGCTATTGATAAAGGTGCAACACATTATACCCATTGGTTTCACCCTCTAACCGGTGCTACTGCAGAAAAACACGATGCTTTTATTATTCCTGCGGACGATGGTAAAGCTATTGAAAACTTTCAGGGAAGTGAGTTAATACAACAAGAACCAGATGCTTCAAGTTTCCCAAGTGGAGGAATCCGGAATACATTTGAAGCCCGCGGATATACAGCGTGGGATCCTTCATCCCCGGCATTTATCATGGATCAAACCCTTTGCATACCTACGATTTTCGTTTCTTATACCGGCGAATCCCTCGATTATAAAACGCCTATGCTTAAAGCCCTGCATTCCATGGATAAGGAAGCAACGGCAGTATGCAAATATTTTGACCGTAATGTTAACAAAGTAAATGCTACCCTGGGTTGGGAGCAGGAATACTTCCTGGTTGATACCGCATTGTACCATGCCCGTCCTGATCTTGCTTTATCGGGAAGGACTCTGTTTGGCCATGCATCTGCAAAAGATCAGCAACTCTCAGATCATTATTTTGGGATTATCCCCGAAAGAGTCATGGATTTTATGCGGGAGTTTGAATTTGAGGCTCACCGCCTTGGTATTCCTGTAAAGACACGTCATAACGAAGTTGCTCCGAGTCAGTTTGAATGCGCACCAATTTTTGAGGAGGCCAACCTTGCTGTCGATCACAATCAACTGGTGATGCACGTGATGGAGAAAGTGGCTAAACGACATAACCTCACAGTTCTTTTGCATGAAAAGCCATACAGTGGCATCAACGGTTCGGGTAAACACAATAATTGGTCAATGAGCACTAATCTGGGAGAAAACCTGCTTTCGCCCGGAAAAACTCCTAAATCGAACCTTCGCTTTCTTACTTTCCTTGTTAATATTGTTAAGGCTGTTGATACGCATGCCGATCTGCTTCGTTCCTATATTGCATCGGCCGAGAACGACCTAAGGCTTGGTGCGCACGAAGCCCCTCCTGCAATTATTTCGGTTTTTATTGGCTCGCAACTTACCCGCACTCTCGATGAGATTGAGAAAAGCACTAAGAAAGGCAAGCTGAATTCAGAAAGTGATCAGGAAATGAATTTGAATATTCCTAAAATTCCGGAAATCCTGCTCGACAATACTGACCGTAACCGTACTTCTCCATTTGCCTTTACAGGTAATAAATTTGAATTCAGGGCTGTTGGTTCTTCGTCAAGTTGTGCCAAGCCAATGCTTGTGCTCAACCTTATTATGGCCGAACAACTCCGGAAATTCCGCAATGAAGTTGACGCACTTTTAGCCAAAAATGTTTCAAAGGATGATGCTATATACCGTATTATACGCAAGTACATTACAGAATCGAAAAAGATACGTTTTGAAGGAAATAGCTATGGTGAGGAATGGATAGAAGAAGCACGCAGCCGTGGCTTATCAAATATCACATCCACTCCCAAAGCACTGGATGTAATGATTACGCCTGCCAATTTTAAACTTTTCAGCGATCACAATGTACTTAACGAGCGCGAAATAAGAGCCCGCTACGAAATAAAGCTTGAAAATTATATTAAGAAAATACAGATCGAATCGCGGATAATTGGTGATATATCTACCAACCACATTATCCCGATTGCCATTCGTTACCAAAATACTCTTATTGAAAATGTTCGTGGACTAAAAGAAGTACTTGATACAAAAACTTTCGTGAAGTTGTCCAACAACCAGATGCAGAGTATCAAGGAGATTTCGGAACATATTTCAGATATCCGGACCTTAGTTTCCGAAATGACAGAAACACGCAGAAAAGCTAACCTGATAGAGGATGCAAGCGAACGCGCCAATAATTACCACGATATAGTGCTTTCTTATTTTGATAAAGTACGTTACCATGTTGATAAACTTGAATTGCTTGTTGACGATGAATTGTGGCCTTTGCCAAAATACCGTGAGCTGTTGTTTATCCGATAACAAATAAGTAGTCGAATATTCTGTTCCTGTATTAATTAAAATTAATTGATCATGGCAAACTGGATAAAAGTGAGTAAACAACTCAGGAAAGAGTTTACTTTCAAAAATTTTTCAGAAGCGATGGCCTTTATTAACCGTGTAGCAAATTTGGCTGAAGAGCAGAAACATTATCCTGATATAATGCTCTATCACGGAAAACATGTGCGGCTTTCATTAACCACACACAGCGAAGGAAAAGTTACGGAAGCTGATTATAAATTAGCTGAACTGATTGATGGGGTTTGAAACAAGTGGGAATTTGTGTAAATGTACTTTGTACTTCGCTGGCGCGGATTTGCAATCCGTGCCTTCTTAATATGCCAGAACTAAGCTTGAATCGTAAAGCTTTTAAACCGTACGTCATGTTTCATACCCCGCCATTTGTATAGCTTTGGTTAAGAATAGTGCTTTTCTATTCTATGGAGACTTTTTTAACAAATGTCAAATGATTTCTGGTATATACTTTTAGCAGGTACATTCCGTGTGTCAAATTTTCTGTACTGATAATTGCAGATTTATTATCAATAGTTAAATATTCTTTCAATTTAAACCCAACTGACGTAAAAATTTCTAGTTTACTAATAGTGTTGTCGGAGCATATTTTTAAGCTTTGTCCTTTTTGAAGAGGATTAGGTGATAATTTTATTTCATTTGATATAGATATATCATTCAATCCTACTGTTGTGTAAAAACATTTTGTAACTCCTGGCTCTATATAGATTAGGGTATCATTCCGATGAAAGCAGAGAAGTGTGAACCATAGATCAAACACGTAACCTGATGCACCACTATACAATGGGCCTTCAGTACTTCCAATGCCTTCAATCCATTGTTCAGCAGGATAATTGAAGTTCCACCGTTTATAAGAGGCACCATTATAAGTTATGCTGTCTATAGATTGGCAAATAAACTCTCGTGGTTCTGGCATCCAAGCACTGATTATATGTGCAGTGTCACCAGCGCTTAAATTGAAATCATAAAGTAAACCTTCACTATTACCATACTCAGGGAAATAATATACTCTGTTTGAATCTTCTCGTAAAAGTCCTCTATACATCCAATTATTCAATGTAGAATCATACGAAACATATATTTTATTGTATACATTATTTCCTATTACAGAATCGCCAAAAACTTTAAATATTCCAGTAATTGTTGCTCCAAAGTTCTCAGATTCTGAAACGTTCCATTGGTTAGCAGGATTAACAAAGACTTGTCCCTTTGAGACCAATGAGAAAAGGGAAATAGCTGTAATTAATAGCACGTTTTTCATATTGATAATTTGTTAGAATTAAGAATTTGAAATCTCGAACTTTAGTAAAATTTTGGTTCAGCATTTCTTGTAAAACTCAGTTATCGAAACTAATTGTGTTTATCTGCTTAATTTGATTAGTAAACACAACAGATTGTGGTTATGCAGGGCAGTCCTTCCATCGTAACTTTTTAAACAGTCCACCTATTCCAACCCTAGACACTCCGAAATATACAACAATTTCCGCATTCCCACATATTTCCCGGATAAATAGTTTTCAATACAAGGGAATTCGCCCTGAATTTTCATTTGCTATCGGACTTTTCCTATCTCAAAAACCCTGAAAGCCTGCCAGCCGCAGGCAGGGGTTTAACCAGCCAGTCGGCAGACAGGTTTTAATAACCGTGGGTGCGATCCACGGAAAATGCAACAAATACCTATATAGCCCTGAAAGGGCTGAACACTATAACAATCGAAATTGATGATGGTCTAAAGCAAAGGCTAATCGAATGCTCCGCGCCAGCAAGGGAGCTACCTGTTTGACATTACTTGTTGTTTATCTTGGAATATTGAGTTTATCGGGGTTTTGCCTGCAGTCCCAAACTTTCAGAATTAATATATTATCATCAAGTATCTCGTAAAACAGGATATAATCTTCAATAATGAGGCCTCTGATCTTGTCTAGTCTTGTTGCTATTCCTAATTCGG
>CAZEDO010000093.1:2130-14074 GCA_964511085.1 uncultured Lentimicrobiaceae bacterium | reverse complement strand
ATTGTTTAACTTTAACACAAAAACCGCTGCTCCGTATTCGGGGGCAGCGGTTTTTGTTTTCTAAAATGAATAATGAAATTACAGGAAGAGAAAAAGGATAAAGCAGGATGCCTATTTCCCCTATTTTAGCTAATGTTTTTGTGAAAAAAAGGATTCACCATAAAGGTGTACCTCATACGTTTAGAGTTGCTGATATTCGAAAACCGGAAATCCTTTTTCACCAAGTTCATTATAGAATCCTGTGAAGCGTAATTTGTAATAGTACCCTTCAGCGTCCTTTATAACATAGTTTACATTATACCGGACTGTGTATGTATATCCATTTTCCGAATCAACTTTTTTCCAATCATAACCAATAATATCAAGAGCGTTGGAATAGGTCATACTCTGAGCTGTTTCGTAATTTATTGATGAGAAAGCAATGGCTGAATCAACCGCGACTTCTAGTCCACTTCGGTTTATCAATACACCGGTTAACAGGTAGGGTTGAGGATCTCCGGCATCAGTGAATAATATTGTTGAATACTGCGTAAAAAGCAGATCCCATTGCTGTTTGGGTGGCTCTGGTGCTGCCAGTCCGCCACCGTTTTTGAAGGAATAATGCATGTAATTGGAAGTTGAGTCTTTTTCAACTATGGCTGAGGTTATGGAACTCCCGTTGATCCTGGCCCATCGGAATGTATAATGACCTTGTTTTAATCCGTCGAATACAACCTGCTGCAATCCACGTATATTTCCATTCTCATCCATACCACGATCAATAGCATATACATGGCCGGGGAACAGGGTGTCGTTGCCGTTAATGCTGAGCCAATTCAGAAGTACTGTAGAGTCGGGATTACCATCGGACCGGTCGAAATTCCATTTTAGTCCGGCAGTATCAATTGCCTGTGCAAATGGAATAAGGCCGCAATCCGCAGCTTTCATAAAACAACTTGAGTTAAGCAGGATATGTGTTCCAGTGCTGCTGCATTCAAAAGCCAGATCCCAGTCAGTTCTCAGATTGGTGGCAACCTTTGTATCAGAACTAAGATCGAAATACACCTGGTATTTATAATTATTAGTGAGGGCAATTGTATCTGTTGTTACATTACCGCTTTGATGAGGCTGTGCTTTTTCATCTTCCTTAAAGCAGGATGTGAGCGCAAGAACAATAAATCCTGGTATCAGGCACTTTAATATAATGTTCATCGGTATGAGTTGAATACATAAGAAAGTTTAGCAAAATATGTACGACCCAGGCCTATGCTCATAGGGCCTGAGCCTCCTCCGTGTACGGCACCTCCTGCTGGACCTCCAACCGCTTCAATTGTCTTATTATTAAATATATTATTGATTCCAACGGACAGATTCAAGCGGTTGCGGATGAAACTTTTCATGGCTGTGGCATCCATGGTGTGGTAGTGGGCAATGAACCCTTTTGCTACCTGATCATCGCCATTTACATAAAGTTGAGGTGTGCGGCCGGTATATTTATAAAACACGGAAAAATTCAAATCATACTTAGTGATTTTATATGATAAATCGCCTGTTACATCAGTAGTATAAGCAAATTTGCCAACACTGTTCGAGCTGGTTTTTAGCATATAATAACGTCCGGTTTCAGCCACTCCTGCTTTAATAGTAAATTGAGGATAAACTGAATAAGTCGCATTTACCTGTCCGCCTTTCGTTTTATACTTGTCAATGTTAATGTATGTATAAAGGCTTTTTCCCTGCTGCGCCAGGGTGATCATATTTTTAATATCATTATAATAGAAGCCTGCTTCAACACTATGATTACGGTCTTTCCCACCCGATGAATAACAGGCATTAAAATCGAAATTGTAAGAAGTTTCGGCTCCTAGCTTGCCATTCGATTGTACATTGTGATTAATATCAACAAAGTAGAGGTAGAGTTCTTTGATGGATGGTGAGCGAAAGCCACGTGAAGCCGATGAACGTAATGATATATGTTCAGCAACATCCCATTTGGCGCTTAATGAGTATATCAAAGGTGCTTTGTACTTCGTGTTGTAAATTCCTCTGATCCCTGGTTGAAATGATAACAAAGGATTTGGATTATATTTAAAAATAAAATAGCCTGCGTAATCACCGATTTGTTGCGAGTGGCCAGTAATCCGTTTACCGCTTCCACTCTCCAGGTTAAGGTCAATCCCAAATTGATAAGTAAATGGTATATCCGGGGTTGAATTATTAAATGCCAATCGTGCCGTTGCTGCCTGTATAGTAGTTGTGTCCTGATCTTCAGGATTTCCGGACAGAACCTGGCTGAGTGTAGTCAGATCTTTGTAATAAGTCTTTTTGATCCGGTCGTAACCTGAATATGAAAGTGTTGTAGTAACGTTGTTATCTTGTGGGAGCTTGTAATCGAAGTTAAAAGTACCTGAATACCGATGGGTTATAAAATTGTTATCGAATGCTTTTTCAAGGTATGGAGTTATTGGTTCGCCTTTATTTACAAGAAAGTCGTTGAAGTCCTGGCCGGAAAATTTCAGTTTCATTTTAGAATCGGACCATATGTAGTAGGCGTCGGCTGAATATTGCCGCCTCGGATTCCAGGTTTTTGATCTGGATTCTTTGTTGTCAGAATATCCAGGGAAGAAGTTTCTTCCGGCCTCAAAGGAAATAACATGTTTTTTTATTTTTGATGAAATTCCTGCGTTGAAGTTAATAGTACCAGTCGATTCAACATAAGTATCAGCATGGGTACTAAGACGGGCTACTTTGTTTTCTTTGGAAATAATATTTACCACACCGGCTAGCGCATTACTGCCGTAAATTACTGACATTGGCCCTTCAACAAGCTCAATATGGTCAACATTGGCAAGGTTTATCTGTCCCAGGTCAATATTGCCGTTCATACGTCCAATCATTGGAACGCCATCCATCAGGAATTTAACATTTTCACCAGAAAGGCCGTGTAAACTCAAACTGGATCCAAGTACTCCATTCTGTTCCACCCTCATATTCAACTGGGTTTTTAGGATATCCGACAAGTTAGTAGCACCTTTTTGGTCTATTTGCCTGCTGTTAATCACATTTACCCGGTAAATGGATTTGTCAACTTTCTCTGGAGCAAACTGGGCTGTAATAACCACTTCGTCGATATTGAGAACTGTAGGTTTTAAGAATATTGTAATATTTTTACCGGGAAATATGGTGTCGTACAAAGTTTCGTAACCAATCAGCGATATGGCTATACGCGATGATTCTTTTACTATGTTAGGCACGTTGCCTTTTAAATCAGTAATGTAATGCTTTTGTTCTCCTTTTATTAAAGCTTCGATGCACACGTTGGCAAAAGCAACCGGTTCATTGCTCTTCAAATCAGTAACTTTAACAAAAACCTGCTGGCCATGCACTATAGGCATAGCCAACAGGCTATAAACAACAAACAGGAAACAAACAATTCCTTTTTTTAACATCACTATTTATTTACAACAACTTTTTTTGCGGAAGTACCTGTAGCTGATTTTGTTGTGACCAGATACATTCCATTGGGTATATCATTAACAGGAATGCTTATATCATTCCCTGTGTTTTTGGTGATTGTAACAGAATGGACTACCCGTCCGGTAAGAGCGGAAAGGGTAATATACATTGGGAAACTGTTCGTCTGATCCAATCTGATGTTCAGTTTTTCTTTTGCCGGGTTAGGGTAAAGAACCAGTTCATTTCCTATTGAGTTTTCGTTGATACCAGCTGATGAGATCAAAGCCTTATCGAATACTATTTTCCCGGTGGAACTACCTTCAAATTTGGTGAACATCAGCTTATTCATATTTCCTGCCAGATCCTGAACAAAATAAATCAGAGAATCTTTTACTTCGTATGTAAATGTTTCCATGTTAAGTACTTTCCAGTCCCATCCAATGGCCGTGCGTGAAGTATTGGCTGTATCAATGCCCCAGTCAATAAAATTAGGATCGACTTGTTCGTACTTAACGGCTTTAAGACCATCGTTGATTATAACACCAGTAACCGGATACAGACTGCTATCAGGCTGTAACCCGTAATATTTGGTAAAAAGCAGGTCCCAGCTATCTTTTGCCGGTTCAAAGTCAACTAATTCAGATGTTTGAATGGAGTACCCCACAAAATTTTTGGATGTGTATGGGCTACAGTCAGCTGTTATATTGGATTCAGCACTGCCATCAAGGTTAGCAACACGGAAATTATATTTATTAAGTGATGAATATTTACGAACCATCCAAAGTTTCCGAAAACTTCCATCACGTAATTTGATCACGAACAAGGAATCAGCCGTAAGATTGTGGGTTTGCAGATTGTAGATTGCCCAGCCATAATCATATTGCCCATATGAGTTGCGGCTGAAAGCGCCGTCCTCCCAATTGTCGTATGAGTTATACATCGGCGTCCATTTCATTCCGGTCGTATCAAATGTTGCCCATCCTGAAGTATCAGCCTTAGAATAAGTATACAGTTTTACACCGGCACCTTCATTTATCAGGATGCTGGAGCTTATTGCTTTAGTGCGGAAAGCTATATCCCATTGGTTGCGCGGAACCGATGCAATTTCGCCATTGGTCATACTATAATAAATTTCGTTTGCATAGCTTGCACCCATTGCGACAGAATCTTTTATAAGGGTAGCTCTGTTTTGGGCTTCTAACAATTGTGTTGACAATGTAGTAAGTGCAATAGTAATCAGTGGAATGTAAAGATACTTTTTCATGATTTTTTTCTTTTTATAGCCTTCAGCACTGTTGGTGCGAAAGCTACCGGATTAATTCTGAAATGGATTATGGAAATATTGCAATAGCAACAATTACAGCTTATTTGATGCTCGCCACAGGTTTACTGTAAAAGATATCCGGATAAGAGAATTCGAAAGTGATAAACCTGGTAATTTAGATCCCCCAAAAAGTAAAGTGGGTCAAGCTTGTGGAGGTCCGCGCAATTGTGAAAATGCAAAACCTTCGCCAGTAGGAACGAATGGATGTGGAGGAATGGAATTAAGGGTATTAATTACAAAAGTTGGCTCAAATAATGAGTAGCCAACAGAAGTTTGGGCAGTGAAAACTACATCATTTACAGGGAGATTAAAGCCCGCAGCCTCATCAATGTCATTAGCATGAAAAATTTTAGACTTGTTGCGTGAACATGAATTGATTTGAGGAATGAGGATTTTCCCCCAAATATGATGTTGATGAAAATTGATTAGAGAACCAAGATAAAACCAGCAAATAGCAAAAGCCCAAAGTAATAAAATACGTTTTTGGGATGTAGTTGACAGGTTCATGGGTTTACAAACAGTTCAAATGGTTGCACAAAAGTATGAATATGTTTGAATGTATCTATCAAAAATAATTTTAATCTAATTAAATTCTGTTTTAATCAATTCAACCCACTTCGAAATGCGCTCTTCAGTGAGTTCCTTCTGGCTGTCTTCATCAATCGCGAGCCCTACAAACATACCGTCTTTTTCGGCAGTGGAAAAATAGAAATTATATCCTTTGGTTGACCAGAACCCAACTACATTTTCTTTTACCGGAAGGCGGCAGAAAATAGTGCCCATCCCATCCACGAAACTCTCCGGATATTCAATCTGATCGCCTAAGCCAAAAAGGGCAATTTTTTTTTTAGAAAGATCGGTCTCGACCAAAGTATCTATAAACATTTCCCAGTCACCGTGCATCTCACCAATACCCCAGGCTGATGTTCCGAAAATGAGGTAATCGTGGCGCAGAAGATCATCATCAATGGCATCAGAAACGTTATATAATCTGGCATTTTCTTTGCCAAAGGCAGTCTGAATCTGTTGAGCTACTTTGTGAGTGCTACCACCAACGGCTCCGCCAAAAAAAATTCCGATTTTTTCCATCGTGATAAAGTTAATTTTGAAGATATCCCATACAAACCTACAATTTTTTTAAATCACAGGCTGTAAATGAATAATAAAATTAGAATTTATCGTAAAATATGAATACTCCCCTGCACTTTGCGTTTCACTATTCCGTGCAATGTCCTTTCATTTACAATGCATACATAATAATAGGCACCATCGCTACATTCGGTATTTGTGCTCTGGAATTTACCATTCCAGTTAATATCTGGTTTGTCTGTTTTAAAAACTTCTTTTCCCCAGCGATTGAATATTTTCAGGTCGATGCTCTCTACCGAACTATATGGGAAAGGCCTGAATTCATCGTTAAAGCCATCGCCATTCGGTGTGAACACGTTAGGTAAGTGGTAATGGGAACAACTGTCGATATCTATACAGATTGTGTTACTGGTATTGCTAAGATTTCCGACCGAATCTCTTGCTGCCACTGCATAACAGCCGACGATAGAAGAATGCAAAGAATCTCTGTAAACAAATTCTACAGGGTTTGTTAGTGAATCAAAGAGCGTGAGAGGACTGTCAGGTTCGGATGAATAATAGATGAGAACTTTTTCCACATCATGATGTGTACATTGCAGAGTGTCCTGATAGTTCCATGTAAGAATGTTCAGTAGTGAATTACAGTTCGTAGTAACTCTGAGTTGAGGAGCACAGGGAGGTTCATTGTCCACCGCAATCGCACATGCTTGCTGGGATTTATTGATCAATGGATCGATAAGGCCAGCTGATGAATAACTGCCAATGCTCTTAATAAAATAGCAATAGTTGTTTCCATTCACCAACAAGGAATCATCAGTAAATGTCAGTCCACTTGAAGTTCCCCATAAATCAAAATAGAGAGTTTCTGGGTTCTGGCGATAGATCAAATAGCTTTTATTGAGCCATGGGACACTGGAATCGAAAGTCAATTGCATTTTCTGATCGCCAGGTTGCAGCTGCAGAAAAACTGATGAGGCTACTTGTGATGCTCCAATTACGAAGCGGTTGCCATGCGTATTATTAATTACATCAACACGATAGCTCCAGGACCCATCCTGAGTATTTAACCCGTCATCTATATAGATTGTGTCATTCAGGCTATTCAATGAATCGATAAGCACCAGGTTAGCTCCTGAAAAACCTTCCGAACGGTACAGCAAATAAACATAAGGCCCGGGCGCTTGAACTATGTCAATTTCTGTTGGTTTGGACCAGGCGAGGTAGATTCTGCCTGTATTTTGGCTGGTACTATCCACGCTCACATTGGTTATTATAGCAACATCCTTATTAAGGCTGGTGCAAACTTCATCGGATGCGTAGCTTTCGGCATTATCCGGGTACCATGCAGTAATGATATAGCAGTAGTCAATACCATGGATAAGCCCAACACTATTATTATTATCAATATAGACAGTATCTTCAGGTGAATTTAGTGTTGCAACCAGCTGGTAACCGGTATAAGAAGGAACGCCTGTTTCGCAAAAACCATGAACATATCCATAAAACCCATTCCGACGATAAACTTTATATCCACTGATATTTGAACATGTATTTTGGCTCCATGAAACTTTTATTGTATTTCCAAGGGGAACAGCACTTACATTTTGTGTGGCAGGTCCCACCACCGTTATATTCCAGGTTTTAATATCGAAAAGCCTGACATCTGCACCATCATCGATAGCTTTGAAGAAAACCTGGTAGGGTAAACGTTGAACGTGCTCACATACTGTATTCCAGATAAATGTGCCGGTAACTCTGCCAGCCGAATCAAGCGGTTGGGTAAATGTTGCAGGACTTGTATCAAGTAATAACGGGCCGCCATAAGCAGTAAGCGTGATAACGTCACCATTTGCATCGGTGGCAGATACTTCTTTATCGAGAATAGTGCCGGCTTCTATGCAAGTATCTGCAGGAGAGTGGATTATAGGTGGTACGTTATTGCAGGTAATAATGTTAATCTGCATATCCCGTGTTATAAATCCGATCCTCACACCATTACGCCATTCTTCGATCAGGAACGCGATGTTATATTCGCCTATCATGGTTGGGCTGTCCCATATGATATCACCTGTTGTATTGTTAATCGAAAAAGATTCACCCGTGCTAGATGGATCAACCTCATTGGGCCACTTGTATCCAGGAATCGGTTGGCCACCTATTCCTCTGCAAGTTGTCATTTTATATGATAAACTGTCGCCATCCGGATCGTAAGCGCCAGGGTTGTGCAGGAATGGGTGGCCAATACAACCCTGGTCGATTGGGGGAAGAAGTAATTGAGGCGAGCTATTTGGGCCAAGGAAAGGGTTAACTGTAAGCAGCGTTTCGATATAAAGGGGAACATCAACAGAATTTGGAATATTAAGGATTCCAAAATTACGGTTAGGATCCTCCAGGGAAACAAGATATGTTGATGCAGCAGGATAAGTATGTTGTCCAACGTATTCGTTGCGTTTTATATCAGTACCAACAAATTCGCCCAGATGATCGCAGGGCTGACCGGCCGGGTTAATTCCGGCAGGCCCGTTAATACGGATGAGTGTGCTTGTTTGCCCATCGCCCCAGTCTATATCAAGCTCGTTTCTGTCAGCATAGCTTGGAGCATAGGAGTATGTGATAATTGTAGCTTCGTAGGTTAGTCCTGAAATGTAGCGATAAGTAATTTCACCAGCCCGCTGATGTGTTGCAAAAGAAGCATGAATGTAAAAAACAGTCAATAACAGGAAAAAAAAAACCTTTTTCATTCTTTAAGCGTTAAATGATTGAAAATTGGATAAAAACCCTCTTGCATGCTGCCAATCACTGAATCAAAGGTAATAAACTTTGCAGCACCGCTAAAATCAAGAGATGGATTATTTTAACATTGTTGTTTTTTGGAATGGAACAAGCTAATTATCAAACTATTAATCAGATCAATTATTAAATGGAGGAAAAGTATTGATGATTTTGATTGTTTTATTTATGTCCTGAAGGTTGCCGGTTGATATAACTGAATAGTAATTCTTGTAATGAAGCTTTGAATTAACGCCATGTACACTGCTTTTTACTATTTTTGCTTCAACAAAGGGAAATGTCCCTGATGTATGGGCTACTATGTATATCGCGAATCCCGAACTGGAAAAGAAGGAAATTTTGAAGCGCTACCGCAACCTTCTAAGGGTTTGGAGTGCCAATAAAGATGTAAAGGATAAGAAGAAGGTTCGGCAGGCCTTCAACCTTGCAGTTGATGCTCATAAGGACATGAGGCGCCGTTCCGGTGAACCTTACATTTATCATCCACTTGAAGTAGCACGTATTTGTGCCGGGGAAATTGGCCTGGGAGAAACATCTATAATATGTGCTCTTATTCACGATGTTGTAGAAGATACAGAATATCCTCTTGAAAGTGTAAGGCAGGAATTTGGGCCCACGGTGTCCCGTATTGTTGATGGGCTTACTAAGATTAAAGGTATTTTCGATAATGTTGATTCATCTCAGCAAGCTGAAAACTACAAAAAAATGCTCCTTACGCTCTCGGACGATTTGAGGGTGATCCTTATCAAACTGGCCGACCGGCTGCACAATATGCGCACCCTTGATGCCATGCCTCCTATAAAGCAGCTTAAAATTGCCTCGGAGACTATATACTTATTCGCTCCTTTGGCGCATCGGATGGGACTTTACGCTATAAAGAGCGAACTTGAAGATCTGGCAATGAAATATACTGAGCCGGAAATGTATGCTTCTATCTCCTCTAAATTGAACGAAACTGAAATTGCCCGTGCCCGTTTTGTCAATAAATTCATATACCCCATCAAACGTGCCCTGGCCACTGAAGGAATAAAATTTGAAATTATCAGCCGCGAGAAATCCATCTTCTCTATCTGGAAAAAGATGAAGATGAAAGAAATACCATTCGAGGAAGTTTATGATATTTTTGCGATCCGCATTATCCTTGACACTCACGTTGAAACTGAAAAATACGATTGCTGGAAAGTATATTCAATAGTCACCGATTTTTATAATCCTAAGCAAAACAGGCTTCGCGACTGGATATCCACTCCCAAAGCAAATGGCTATGAATCGCTCCATACTACTGTGATGAGTAATACAGGACAATGGGTGGAAGTTCAAATACGTACCCGCCGGATGCACGACATTTCTGAACGTGGACTTGCCGCACACTATAAATACAAACAAAAAGACAAAGAGACTGAAAAAACAGGGAAGGAAAAGGATAAAGACAGGTTAGGAGGGGAAAGCGGTCTGGATAATTGGCTTGCTAAAATAAAAGAAGTGTTGCAATCAACAGATGCAGATGCACTTACATTCCTGGATAATTTTAAACTGAACCTTTTTGCCGACGAACTGATTGTTTTCACACCTAAGGGTGATTTGAAAAAACTACCGCTCCATTCCACTATCCTCGATTTTGCTTACAATATCCACTCCGAAATGGGTAATAGATGCATAGGGGCCAAAGTGAATCATAAATTGGTTCCCCTGAGTTACGTTCTCAAAACAGGCGACCAGGTTGAGATCATTACATCCAGGAAACAACAACCAAAGGCTGAATGGCTGGAACAGGCTGTTTCGGCCAGGGCACGTAATTATATCAGCAATGCGCTTAAGGAAAACAGAAAAAAATCTATTGAAGATGGTAAGGCAAAACTCGAAGCGATTTTTACCGAACTCTCATTAGAGATGAGCAAAAGTAACCTGGTCAGATTTTCCGAGCATATGGGAATGGTAAATACTGCCGATTTATTTATTAAAGTTGCTAACAACGAAATTGGAGCTAAAGAAGTTAAAGAATGCTGTCAGCAATCTGTAAGAACTGCATGGTTTGGTAAGATACTCCAGCCTTTTTCACGTAGCAAGGAGAAATCAAATCTTACTCTGGCACAAAGTTTAGGTGAAAAGTTGGGGAGCCTGAAGGGAGAGTTAGCAAATCCTTCCGACTTTGATGAAGCAGATATTGAGATAGCCCATTGCTGTCAGCCTATGCCCGGCGACGATATTGTTGGATATGTGAATGATAATCGCAAAATTCAGCTACACCGGACTAATTGTCAGGAAGCAATTTTACTCATGTCCCGTCATGCTGACCGGATTATCAGCAGCAACTGGTCCAACCGCGAATCTAATTTTTACCTCGCCGGCGTTCGTATTACCGGTATCGATCAACCAGGCCTTATTCATGATATTACTACAATTATCACCGAAAAGTTCAAACTCAACATCCGGTCTTTCCATCTTGACAGTACCGGTGACATTTATGAAGCCGAAGTGTTCGTATATGTCCGGGATACTATGGATCTCAGTTTACTTATTGATCAATTGAAACACCTTAAAAATATTGATAAGGTCTATCGCATAAAATATTCTGGCGAAAGCAGTATAGTTAAATAGAAAAATACCCTTTTCTTATACTTTCCTTCGGAAACAATTTTTCGTAATAATTGTTATATTGATTTATACTAAAATTGCGTGTAAATTTTTGCCGGAATTAATTATAAAAACAACTATGCGAACCATATTATTATTTATAGCAGCGATGTTGATCAGCGTTCAATTATGCGATGCACAACAAATCCTTTCAAAGAGTAGCCCAATTACCTGGGGATATGCTCCTTCATTTACAGCGGCCTCAACCACTGGTACGGTTAATTTTCCTTCTGATTACTATGGAAAATGGAAAATACTATTTAGCCACCCTGCTGATTTTACTCCAGTATGTACATCGGAAATATTAGCCCTGGCTGCACTTCAGGATGAATTTAAAAAGCTCAATACTGCACTCATCGTAATTTCAACAGATGGTATTAATAGTCATATCGAATGGATAAAATCGATTGAATCTATTTCCGGTAAGTCGGCAGTACCTGTAAAAATAGGATTCCCATTGGTAACAGATGCCAGCTTGGAGATCTCGAAAAAATATGGGATCCTGCAACAGGATTCTTCAAAAACGAGGGATATCCGTTCAGTTTACATTATTGATCCTGAAAATGAGATCCAGGCTATGTTTTATTACCCCCGAAGCGTTGGCCGGAATATGGAAGAGATCAAGCGTACACTTATCGCTTTGCAAACACATGAAAAATATAATGTTCTTAC
>CAZEDO010000093.1:0-2030 GCA_964511085.1 uncultured Lentimicrobiaceae bacterium | reverse complement strand
ATTTATTTTTATTTGTTCCAAATAGGAATAATTAAATATTGTACTTTTATACAAAATTTCCAGATATATGATGAAGGACTCAGAAAAGCTTAATTTCGAAACTGTAAAAAAGATTTTTACAGACTACCTGGAAGGGCGAGGCCATCGAAAAACCCCTGAGCGGTACACTATCCTAAAGGAGATTTACTCTACCGAAGGGCATTTTGATATAGAAACCCTCTATATTCAAATGAAAAACAATAAATATCGTGTTAGCCGGGCTACTTTGTACAATACAATCGATTTGCTGCTAAATTGTGAACTTGTCACAAAACATCAATTCGGTAATAACTGTGCGCAATTCGAGAAAGCACACAAATTTAAACAGCACGATCATTTTATATCCCTTGAAAACGGCGAAGTGATGGAGTTTTGCGATCCGCGCCTACAGGAAATACAAGCTGCCGTTGAGAAAATGCTCAATGTTAAGGTAACCCATCATTCGCTCACATTTTACGGGCTCACAAAAAATGGGAATGGGCAGGAAAAAGTTGAAAAAACTGTAAATTAGTCAGATAGTAATTCAGCGGATGAAGATTGATATTTTATTAGGCCTTCAATGGGGAGACGAAGGCAAAGGAAAAATTGTTGACGTTCTCACACCTGATTATGATATAATTGCCCGCTTCCAGGGAGGACCAAATGCAGGTCATACTTTGGAAATTGAAGGCAGCCGTCATGTGCTCCATACAATCCCTTCAGGCATATTTCATCCGGATAAAATCAATATCATTGGCAATGGAGTGATTATTGATCCGCTTATCCTCAGGAATGAAGTTGATAAACTTACAGAAAAGCATGTTGATGCGCGCCTTAACATGCGCATCTCCAATAGAGCGCATCTGATACTTCCTACGCATCGCCTGCTGGATGCTGCTTCCGAAAAGTCAAAAGGAGAAAGCAAAATTGGTTCCACACTTAAAGGCATCGGACCTTGTTATACTGATAAAACTGCCCGTAATGGTGTGAGGGTAGGGGATATTCTTTCGCATGACTTCAAGGAAAAGTGCACGGCACTGATGAACCAGCATATCAGAACCATTATTGCATCAGGTCATGATCCAGACGAATTTCTGATCGACGGGCTTTCGTTGAGTGATTACCGCAGCAAGTGGTTTGAAGCCGCTGAACTGATGAAGGAATTTGAATTTATCGACAGTGAGTATTTTATCAACGAATCATTGGATAAGGGATTACGCGTCCTGGCTGAAGGTGCCCAGGGAAGCCTGCTGGATGTTGATTTCGGATCGTATCCTTATGTTACTTCTTCGAGTACTATTGCTGCAGGAGTTTGTTCAGGATTAGGAGTGGCTCCGGGGCGTATAGGAAAAGTATTCGGTGTATTCAAAGCCTATTGCACACGTGTAGGCAGCGGTCCTTTTCCTACTGAGCTTTTTGATGAAACCGGTGAACAACTAAGGCAGCAAGGCAGGGAATTTGGTTCTACCACCGGCAGGCCCCGCCGCTGCGGATGGCTGGATATGCCTACACTTAAATATACAATCATGCTGAATGGTGTAACGCACCTTGCCATGATGAAAGCTGATGTAATGGATAATCTTGAACAGATAAAGATTTGCACCCGCTATAATGTTGAAGGCAGTTTAACGGAAAAGGTAACATTTGAATCTGTAAGCAGCCACATTGAGCCATTGTACGAAACATTGCCGGGATGGAATTCCGGACTCCGCCATCATGCAGCAATTGAGCAATTGCCAAAGCATTTCAAGGATTATATTAAATATATTGAGGATCACGTTAATATTCCTATAACAATCATCTCACTGGGGCCGGGAAGGGAGCATACATTGCTACGGCAATAGATGTAGTTTAGATTAAATATTCCTGGCTAAAACAAAAGACCGGCTGTATCACAACCGGTCTTTTGTTTTGAAAAATAATCAAGTTTATTGATTGTGCTTAAAGTTTCCGTTTCACTTCAGTTTGCTCGTAGCCTTCCACGATATCGCCAACTTTAATGTCATTGAATC
>CAZEDO010000092.1:0-14310 GCA_964511085.1 uncultured Lentimicrobiaceae bacterium | reverse complement strand
CATATGCCAGGGAGAATCTGCAATTATTCCTGTTACTTTTACTGGCAATGCTCCCTGGACCTTTACCTATACTATCAATGGAATAAATCCAACTACCGTATATGATGTGTACACGAACCCAAATAATATATATGCCACTCAGGCAGGAACTTATCAAATTACTGCTTTATCCGGCAACAATTGCGAAGGAACAATTTTTACAGGAAGTGCAACAGTGAGTTTGAATCCAGAACCAGTATCGACTATTTTAACCCCAGCGACTGATTTATGTGTTGGCGCATCGGCGAATGTTCTTATTGATTTAACAGGTACTGCTCCCTGGTCATTAACCTATACTTCCGATGGTCAAAATCCGGTAACATACACAAACATTACAACAAATCCCTTTTCATTGACTGTCTTTAACCCGGGAACGTACCAAATTATTGCTTTGTCAGATGCAAACTGTAATGGTTCCACATTCAACGGGACTGCTGTTATAACTGAACATCTGTTACCCGTATCGAATTTTATTTCGGAAAATTCAACAATTTGCGCAAATGATTCTGCGGCTATTACAATTGCCCTAACAGGAAGTCCGCCATGGTCATTAACCTATACTATTGACGGATTAAATCCGTCTGAAGTAAACGAGATAAACTCTAGTCCTTACACTTTTTATACACAACAACAAGGTATATATGAAGTTATTTCTTTATCTGATGACTATTGTAATGGAATGAGCTTCCTGGGAAGTAATGCTGTTACTGTTAATCCATTACCAGTTGTAGATTTAGGACCCGATGTTATTATTTGTTCCGGACAAACGGTAACTTTAGATGGAGGAATTCATGATTCGTATTTATGGAGCGATTCTTCTACCAATCAAACCCTAACTATCAGTACAGCTGGAAACTATAGCCTTTTAGCTACTGATCTTGGTTGTCAGAACTTTGACGAAGTATTTGTAAATGTGTCTCCTAATCCAATATCAGCATTTATTTATAACGCAGACAATCTTGAAGTTACATTTACTAACAATTCTTCTAATGCTAACTCTTACCTTTGGGATTTTGGTGATGGATTTACAGATACTAGTCCTAACCCTGTTCATCAATATTTAGTTGCAGATGTTTATACGGTTACTCTTACTGCTTCGAGTATTTCTTGTGGTGCTTCAACATTTATTAATACTGTTAATTTAATTACTACTTCTGTTGATGACAAAAATCCTGCTCTTTCGTTTGCTATTTATCCAAATCCTACGCATGGGATATTTACTTTAGATATTTTTAATCCAAATTCCTCCAAATTGAAGATTTCAATTTTTAATTCTATAGGTCAAATTGTTTATGAAAAAGAGTTGAATTCAGCAGAATCTTCTGAGCAAATCAATTTAAGTCACTTGTCATCAGGAGTATATACAATAAGATTGGATTCAAAAGATATATTAAAATTTGGTAAATTAATTTTAACAGACTAGAGTACCTCGAAGCACTGTAATTACTGACTGCAGGGTATTTTCCCTAAGAGAACCTAAAAACTCTATTATGCAATATCCATTAAAAAATTCAAGTTATATCAAAAAAGGAATATTACAAATAATCGCCGTATTAGCCTTATCAGGTATTAACATAACCTTTGCACAAATTACACAACCTACAGCCTGGACAAAAGCCTATGATCAGGTTTCAGGTACAGGCAATACATATTCTTTTCCTATCGCAGCGGGGACTAATCGCATTCTGGCAGTATGTATTTCACAAACATTCTTAGCTAACGCAACACAAGCTATTCCTACGACAATTACGTATGGAGGTACACCTCTAACATTAGCCACAACCAATGGTGCAACCAGTGGAAGAATGCATACCTGGATATATTTTTTAAAAGATAATGCAATTATGAATGGTACTGCGCAACCATTGAATGTTACATTGGCAGGAACCCATTTGAACTTCACTGTTTGGTATGGTGTTTTTGCCGGAGTAGATCAATCTCCCGCTACATATACAACCGGAAACGGGCTTACTAATACAGCAGGAAGTGGCCCGGCCCAGCTAAGTACCGCCATGGCAGTTAATGCAAATGTACAGGCTATATACTACTCATGTGTGCATAATACAGCAAACGTAACAATTCCTGCTTATACAATTAATGCAAACTGGACCAGTGGTGGAATCAGTACCGGAACATCATCTACAACAAATTCGTGGAAGAATGAAGTTGCTAAACGAACGATTCCGGTAGCAAATACAACGGACAATGCAGCAACATCAGCTATTGCGCCGGCTGGGAATAATCGATGGGCTATGTCGGCTATTAGTTTACCTATGGCAGTTTCAGTTTTACCTACACTTACATTAGCAAACCCAACTACTCCTGTTGGATCGGCATCTTTGTGCGGTTCGGGAATCAAGGTACCGATACATGCTTTTAATATTACATGTAGTGGAGGTGCTTCAATTTTAACTAATTTTCAGTTTACAACATCTGGCACCTATGTTGCATCCGATTTAGTTAATTATAAATTATGGTGGAATTCAACTAATGCACTGGGGACAGCCTCATTACTTGCAACTAATTCGACCCCAGGTGGTTCTGGCCTTAAAACTTTTACAGCATTTTCTTTAAATATACCGGTTACTACAACTTATTATTTTTGGATAACCATTGACATAGCTGCTTCACCATTTAGTGGACATACTCTAACTGTGGGCAGTTCAGTTTCTACAGATATGACCACTGCAGCAATCAAGGCAGGTGGACCAACGGCAGCCAGCGGAACTCAAACGGTTAATTCAATACCCGCTACACCTGGTATTATTTCAGGTTTAGCGTCTCAACCACCATTAACAGGAGGATTAAATTATAGTATTGCAGCTGTTAATGGTGCAACAACTTATTCCTGGCTTGTACCTGCCGGATGGTCAATTACTGGTGGACAAGGGACTTCAGGAATAACAGTTACATCCGGAGCCATCGGCCAAAATGGAAATATTTCGGTAACAGCAGGGAATATATGTGGTACAAGCGCTGCATCCTTATTAGCAGTTACAAGTGCAATTCCTGACCCACATGGCAATGCTTGCAATCAATGTCATATCAATCATACATCTCCAGGCGGGCAATTAACATCAATTATAGGGAACGCAAATCTTTGTATAAGTTGTCATAATCCGGCAGGATCTGCCAGTCTAAAACCGTTTGCTAATTCTGATAAAGCAATACCAGGAACAAGTGGAACCTCTCATGCATGGGATAAAAACGCCTTCAATGCTACTTACCAGACAAATATGCCAACAAATACAGCCATGCTTGCCAGGATCAATTCCGGACAAATAATTTGTTCTACATGTCATGATCAGCATTCTCAAACCTATTATCCTTACTTAAGGGCAGATAACTCTGGTGATGCTTTATGTAAAGACTGTCACTCTGCCAGGAATTTAGGAACATATCTTAGTAATACTGCAACTAATAAAAGTTCTCACCCGGTAGGAATAACTTACAATGGAGCCGACCCAAGATTTTTATCAAACCCGGCTTTGCCTATCGTTCTAGTTAGTTCAAAAGTTGAATGTTCAAGCTGTCATAAAACTCATTATGCTGGCTCTTCTGATGGAAATATCCTTCGCATGACTTACGATGAAACCCTATGTCAAAGTTGCCATACCCCAAAAACAGCCACCTCAACTATGGAACATAAAGGGATGACTTGTGTAACTTGCCATGATCCTCACCAATCTGGCTCTGTAAATATTTATCTAATCAGAGATAATATCGTAACTCCTTATACGGGAACACAAACAACAGTGTTTACTGAAAATACAAGTGGTTCAAATTATGCAGACGGAACTGCCTCTTTTAATGGAGTTTGTGAAGTTTGTCATACTTTAACTGATCATTATACAAATACTTCTCTGGGCACAACGGATGCTCGCCATATGGTCAATCCTGTTACTAAATGTGTTACATGTCATCCACATAATAAGGGATTTGCCGCACAAACTGATTGCTTTGCTTGTCATAATGCAATAACAGACAAACCTAGTGTACCTGGAACAAGAAGACAAATTGTTGATAATTTAGGAAATGGCACAGGTACAGGTGGTGATTTTAAAAGGACTTCTCATCATGTAACCGGAGCAATCCCAAATGTAAATGATTGTATTAAATGCCATTATATGGGCGACCACAAAAGTGGCACAGTGAAATTATTGGATCCAGACCAGGGCTTCTCAAACATTTATACGTATGACCCCTTAAATAAATCAAGTGTTGAAAGTTTCTGTTTAAAATGTCATGACGCGAATGGTTCAAATGGTGATGTCACTCCATTCAGTGACAACGTTACCGTTCCTTTAATTAACCAGGCTATGTGGACAGCTTCATCACATAAAACGGCAGGAACAGTAAATGCTAACACGTGTCTTGCATGTCACGATAATGGGCATGGTTCAAACAAAAGCACTTTAATTGGACCTTTTGCATATACCGGTCCTGGAACCGGAACAGATTTAATGAACGAGGAAGAAGGTTTCTGTTTGGGCTGTCACGGTCTCGGTGGTGTAGCTACAGTTCAGGTACATCTGTCATTTGCAAATGCAAACACTGCAACAGCATTCCGCAAACATGACCCAACCGCCTCTTATCGCAAACATGTTAATGAAGAAAATACCGGGGCAGCTTTTGGAGGAACAAATCGACACGTCGAATGTGTTGATTGCCACAACCCTCACGGAGTAAAAGCTTATGTTGCAACGACGGCACCAACGATTTATAGTGAACTAATTGGCGCCTCAGGTGTAACTCCGACCTATGCGGGAGCCGGTGCCCCCACTGGATTTACTTTTAATGAAAACACAACGTACGAGTACGAAGTTTGCTATAAATGTCATTCAAGTTTTACGACTTTACCAACGTATCTACCCGCTGGCTGGAGTGGGACTGCAGATGAAGCGGATGGACTTAAAAAATTGACAACCGGAGGTATAAATACTCAAATTGCCGATTCACGGGATATGGCCCGAGAATACAATCCGGCCAATGCCTCATACCATCCGATAATGGCTGCAGGAACCAACTTAAACATAAATGCAGCTACCTTCCAAACTGGTTGGACCTTTACATCAAGAATGTACTGTACAAGTTGCCATGATAATACACAGAAAGCCACTGCCGGTTATGGGAGAGGGCCACATGGATCGCAAAACCTGCACATTCTTGATGCTGGAACCGGTGGAAATTCAGGAAATAAAACAACTCATAATGGTGCAAATACTGCAGTCACAGATTTCTGTTCCAAATGCCATAAAGCTGCTTCATACATATCAGGAAATACCAGTTCCAGATTTGGATATCATTTATACCATGTAGCAAATAAAACCCAGGAAGGATGCTATTTGTGTCATGACACACATGGTAGCGAAACTTTTCATTTAATAAATTTTAGCAGAAATCAGGCTGGAGGCTGTATCACTGCAGTCACTACTAATACGCAGGCAGCTTTTGCTCATGCTATGGGAACAGCGGCAAATACGTGTAACACAACCTGTCATGGAACCAGTCATGGTTCAGGGAAATCATATATTCCTGCTTATAATTAAAATAGTTTTAAAACAAAAAACTGACTTATATGAAAATAGTCTTAATACTATTAGTACTCACAATCTTTCCTTTTTTTTCCTTTTCGCAAGTAAAATCTGACGATCAGGTTGTGGATATTGATGGTAATATTTATAATACGGTTAAAATTGGAAACCAGATATGGCTAAAAGAAAACCTTAAAGTAACCAGATACAATAATGGCGCCCCAATCTCACTGATTAAAGATACAAATGCATGGACCTCACTTACAACTCCTGCATATTGTAATTATAAAAACAGTGAACGTATAGCCCAGGAGTATGGTCGCTTATACAATTATTATACTGTTGTTGACCCAAGAAAACTTTGTCCTGCAGGTACGCATGTTCCTACTGATAATGAATGGGAAACTTTATCCGATTTTTTAGGTGGGATGAAAGTTGCCGGTGGAAAAATGAAGGAATCCGGCACAAAACACTGGAGGAGTCCAAATGTTATAACGATTGATACCATGAATGGAGATTTTAGTGAAATTTCTTTAGAGGATTGTGGATTTTCTGCTCTTCCCTCAGGAAGGCAATATCATAATTGTTATACTTTTCTCGGAGAATACACGCAAATATGGTCCTCAACATCTTGCGAGTACGACGACGATTTGGTATGGTGCAGATATATGACTTTTAGTTTGCCTCATTTAAATCGATTTACCTATAAGAAACACTACGGGCTTTCAGTGCGTTGTTTGAAGGATTAACATCTATTTTATTTCATTTATTCTGAAAACGGTGAAATTTGTCGCATTCTATAAGTCCCGGATTCCTAATCTAAAAGCCCATATCGTAAAAGAACTCATCAGCATGGCCTGGGAATTGAGACTTGGGCTTGTAGTCCTGGATTTTATAGCTCGGGGAATTTTTTCTAATTGCAGGCACTGTATTAAAAATGTCCGCCAGATGCGATATACAACAAAATATTTAAATCATATTGCTTTATAATCAATACTTTTGCCCTCAAGAAATATCGATATATATTAATGCGCAAGCCTATGAGATACAACATTTTAGCCTTTCTGTTAATTCTCTTATTCAATGCCTGCCAATCAGGACAAAATTCAAAGGCCCAAGGTCCGGATGCGGTGCATAAAGTGACAGTAAAGCAAGTACTCCAAACCAGTGATTACACTTATCTGCTAGTTTCTGAAAATGAAGAGGAAAATTGGCTTGCCCTTCCTAAAATGATGGCTACCGCGGGTGAAACATACTATTACCGGAACGGACTTAAAATGACAAATTTCGAAAGTAAAGAATTGGATAAAAAGTTTGAAACTGTGTATTTCCTTGAATCAATAAGTTCGGCCCCTGATCTCGTAGCAGCTGATACATCTGCAAAACCTCATCCTGAAATGCACCAACATTCAGATACTTCCTCAGCAATTCAATATACAGCCGCAGTCAAAATTAAAAAGGAAGATGTTAAACTTGAACCTGCCGAAAAAGGAATTACCATTGCTGAACTGCTTTCCAATAAAAGCAAGTATAAGGGAAAAACCGTAAGGATTAATGGAAAAGTTACCAAGTTTAATGAAAAAATCATGAGCAGGAACTGGATCCACATTCAGGATGGTTCTGAATATGAAGGTAAGTTTGATCTTACTGCAACAACTGACATTGTTGTTTCCGTTGGTGAAACTATAATCCTTGAAGGGAAAGTGGCGCTAAATAAAGATTTCGGTTATGGTTATTTTTACGAAGTCCTGTTAGAAGATTCAAAACTAGTCGCTCATTAACCTATTATCAAATCAATATTACGTTATTGTTTCCAAAAATTCTATTAAGCACAATTGTATCAAGATTAAATAATTGAACCTTATGCCAGTAACTACGTTTAAGACACTCTTTGGCATTTGCATTTTCACCGCACTGTTTGTATCCTGCAACAATACAGATCAAAAAGCAGGTCAAAGTCAGATGCAGCCAACTAATTCTTCTCAGGGAAATATTCAATCACCTCAGGTTGAAAGCCCTGAATCATATGAATCTATATTAAAAATGGATTCGCTTAATACAGATGTCAGGCTGAGACTTGCCGCTTACTATTACACAAATAAAAATTTAGATAAAGCTCTTTACCATTATCAGTTAGTCAATCGGATTGATAAAAAGAATATGGCTGCCATATTTAATCTTGGTAACCTTTATTACGACACTCAACAAAATGAAAAGGCAATTATATACTACGAGAAATTTCTTGAATCAGATAAAAATAACAGCAATGTGCGTTGTGATCTCGCAACCTGTTATAAGAATCTGAACCAAACGCAAAAAGCAATAAGCATTCTTCGCGAAAACATTAAACTGAACAGCAATCATCCTCAATCACATTTTAACTTATCAGTTATGTTAAAAGAATCTGGTAAAAATAAAGAAGCCGAAGAGGAACTGAAATTATACAACAACCTTGTGTCGCATCAGCCCGGCAAGATAAACTGATCAGTTTAAGATTATTTAAATTATCACATTACTGATATAATAATATAAATATAAATACAAATTAATGAAACAAATTATCCGGTTTATTTTCTCGTCACCAATGACGATAATATTACTCTCAATCCTTGCATTGGTTTTAGCGGCTGCTACTTTTATTGAAGACAAATATGACACTCAAACCGCCAGGTTATTGGTTTATCAGGCAAAATGGTTTGAAGGTTTATTCATCCTCTTAATAATAAATCTGTTCGGACATATTAAACAATATAATTTGCTCAAACGAAAAAAATGGGCAGGACTACTTTTTCACTCGGCTTTCATTATTATAATAATAGGTGCCGGAATTACCCGGTATTTCGGATTTGAAGGAAGTATGCATATCCGCGAAGGTCAGACCTCAAATATCATCTACACATCTGATCCTTACCTGCAAGTTTCAATAGATGATAAAAATCAAAAGATTGAATATTCCAAACCGCTATATATTAGCAGTTTCTCCGACAATGCTTTTCATATTGAGTTTTCGTCTGTTTCAAAAGGCAAAATAGAACTGGACTATAAAGACTATATCCCAAATGCTGTTCAGAAAATAGTCGAAAATGTTGCTGGGGGTAAGAATATCATTGAACTTATTATAGCCAGGCAGAATGACCAACAAACTATATTTATTGAAAATGGAACTAAAAAAGCTACCGGAAACATATCGGTTGGTTATAATAATACTGATCACAAAAACACAATTAATATAGTTGATAACAGCGGTGTATTAACTTTCGTTTCGGATTTCGAAGTTATCGTTGGCAATATGTCAATGAAAGCAGAGGATACTATTCCTGGAAAAACGGCAACTGAATTTCAGAGTGATAAAGTATATGGTGTACAAGGTGCAGTTTTTCACTTAACAGCATATTACAAAAGTGCAAAAACTC
This sequence comes from uncultured Lentimicrobiaceae bacterium, assembly GCA_964511085.1. Classification (GTDB taxonomy): domain Bacteria; phylum Bacteroidota; class Bacteroidia; order Bacteroidales; family DASVHX01; genus DASVHX01. The sequence goes on along the minus strand of CAZEDO010000092.1, from coordinate 5,324 downwards.
AGTGGATTGCTGACACTTCAGATAATAAAGGGACTGGTGTTCTCTTATTGGATGTTAATATCAACGGCAAAAAAAATGAAGCTACAGTAATTGGTGGCCCTGGATACATAATGAATTTACAGAATTTTACATTTGAAAACCTGCCAATTCAAATAGGGTATGGTGAAAAGCCAATTGAATTACCTTTCTCAATTAGATTGAAAGACTTTATTCTTGAAAGATATGCAGGTTCCATGAGTCCATCCTCATATGCAAGTGAGGTCACACTTATTGACAACAGGATAAATTTAAATGAAGATCATAGGATATTCATGAATAATGTATTGGATTACAATAAATACAGGTTCTTCCAATCATCATACGATCAGGATGAACTTGGAACAATATTATCAGTAAATCACGACTATTATGGTACGAGAGTTACCTACTTAGGTTATATACTGCTTATTCTGGGGTTTATTTTGTCACTATTTAACAGACATTCACGTTTTCATTTGTTGGGAAAATTGATCAGCGAAATAACATCAAATAGAAAAACTGGAACATTGATCACTATATTTATAGTAGGATTGAATTTATTCTCCTTTGGCCAACAGGACTTAACGAAACCGGTTTCGACCGATCATGCCGATAAATTCGGGCATCTGATAAGCCAGACTTTTGATGGTCGGTTTGAGCCAGTTCATTCACTTGCGTATGATGTTATGCATAAGATTTCCAGGAAGGATGAATTCAATATCGAAGGAAAAGGCAATATGAATGCAATGCAAGTATTCATGGACATGCTTTTATTTCCTGATTTCTGGAAGCAACAGAAAATTATTTTTGTACGGGAAAAATCCGTACAGGAAGTAATCGGAATAAAGGGCAAATACGCTTCATTTATGGATTTCTTTAGCAGTAGTAATGAATATAAACTTCAGAAATATGTAGATGAAGCTTTCCGCAAAAAGCAATCTGAACAAAACACCTTTGACAAGGAAATTATTAAAGTGGATGAGCGTATGAACATTTTTGTGATGGCGATCAAAGGAAGCATGCTTAAAATATTTCCGTATAGAAACTCAACCAATAATAAATGGATAAGCCTTGACGACAAAGAAGCTATGCAGCCTCTAACTGGTTCAATAAACATTATTAATGAAGATTTGCAGCTTGCTCAATTGACTTATACAACTCTCATGATCGCCTATCTCACTGAGGTTTCAAAAGGAGTCCTATCTGCCGATTATAGCAGATCCGACAAAATATTAGGTTACATTAGTAGTATTCAGCGTCAGTCTGCCAGCGCAGAATTGCTCGCTTCGGAGTCAAAGATAAATATGGAGATTCTATATAACCGACTACAGATATTTATCGTTCTCCGGAATATTTATTCCATTCTGAGTGTTCTTTTATTAGTTCTTGCCTTTATTGATAATTTGCGCGTGCATAAGAATAAGATCGTCACATGGAGTCTCAACATTTCTATCACATTATTGGGTCTGGCGTTCTTATACCATACTTTTGGCATGATATTACGGTGGTATCTTACCGGACATGCTCCCTGGAGTAACGGCTATGAATCTTTGCTCCTGGTTGCCTGGGGTGGATTGCTGGCAGGCTTTAGTTTTATACGTTATTCAAAAATTACACTTGCTGCAACTGCTTTGCTGTCGTTTTTCATGCTAATGACAGCAAGCCACAGCAGTTATGATCCTCAATTGACAAATCTGCAGCCTGTTTTAAAATCATACTGGCTAATCATCCATGTAGCTACTCTTACAATTAGTTATGGATTTTTAGGCTTAGGTTTTTTTCTTGGAGTGATGAATATTATTATCGGTTTGTTTAAAACAGTTAAGAATCAAGGTCGTATGGATTTAATTATAACGGAACTCTCTTATATTAATGAAATGAACCTCATAGTAGGGATTGTGCTTGCTACCATCGGCACTTTTCTGGGAGGCGTTTGGGCAAATGAATCCTGGGGTAGGTATTGGGGTTGGGATGCAAAGGAGACGTGGGCGCTGATTATTGTAATTACTTACACCCTTGTGTTACATCTCCGTTTTATACCAAAAATGGGTACCGCCTACGCATTTAATGTAGCGTCAGTTTTGGGTTTTAGCAGTGTAATTATGACATTCGTGGGAGTAAACTACTATTTATCAAAAGGTATGCACAGTTATGGTGCCGGTGATACACCGGTTTTTCCGGTTTGGGCATGGGGAATTATCCTGTCTGTTATTACCCTCATAATAGCTTCGGGAATCAGGCAGAATTCGATAAATAAAAAATTGGGCTTAAATGATACCGAATCAGAATAATGTTTTCAAATCAGTATGATAAAAAGAATAACATCAGATTACTAAATCATGAAAATTTGAGGATCTGAGCCTTATGCAAATATAATGAATACTAAAATGCTTATTCATAGCATGAAATTTGCTTTGCATTTTGATTGCTGGCAATTACTCTATCGTTCTACTACTCACTTGTAATGCTAATTCGCATCTTCTACATGAACCCAAACAGTTGCTTCAATTTCTTTACTGTACAGATTTTCACACTCATATGGATATTTTTCGGGTTTGATGCACTTGCCCAGGAATCAACTACCGGGCTAAATCCAATGCCGATGAATTATCCACATGTTGAATGGGTTAAGAAATGGCCAACAGGCGAAAAGCATCACTCCAAGAGTTTCAGGGCAGATGTAAACTCCATTCTTTTTGGCATCAAACAGCCTGAAATAGACAATCCCGTCTCTATCCTAGCATATAATCCCGCAGAGTTCTGGATAATCGATCAGGGCAATAAGACAATATTTAATATCCAGAATGATGTGGGCCATATCCCCCACTCAATCGCAAAAACTAAATTTGATTTGTCATCATTGGTCGGGATTTGTTCTGGTCCAAATTCCAGCATTCTATTTACAGATTCTCATTCATGTAAAGTTTATAGATTTTCTCCTGATGAAAAAAAACTCGAAATCATGAATGACACACTTGTTTTGGAACAACCAACTGGAATAGCATATTCACCTTCCAGGAAGGAAATATGGGTACTCGAAACAAAAGCTCATCGTATTGCAGTACTTAATGAAAATGGTGGATTGATAAGAAGAATTGGCATCAGGGGAGATGCTCCGGGCGAGTTTAATTACCCTACACATATTTGGATAGACAAAAAAGATTACATATATATTACAGATGCTCTGAACTTCAGGATTCAAGTGTTGAATGCAGACGGGGAAGTAATTTCAGTTTTTGGAGAGGCTGGCGATGCAACTGGTTACCTTGCCAGGCCTAAAGGAATTGCTACTGACTCATATGGGAATATTTATATCGTAGATGCATTATTTCATGTAGTTCAGGTATTTGATTTAAAGGGGACTTTTCTTTATAAATTTGGCACTCAGGGGCAAGGAAATAGTGAATTTTGGATGCCAACGGGAATCTATATTGATAAACAGGATTATATTTATGTGGCAGATTCTTATAATTCAAGAGTGCAAATTTTTCAATTAGCTCATACTGATAAAAAATGAAAAAACTAATAATATATAACTTAATACTTCTATTATTGTTTCCCTCCATCTTAGAAGCACAATCCATTACTACTACAAAGCATAATCTTTCGGCATCAGGACCTGGCGCAAATAAATCTATCAGTGAAACTGAAATCTGTTTATTCTGCCATACCCCGCATAGTAACAAGCCAGTTGCTCCTTTATGGAACAGAACTGATCCTGGGTTATCTTACACGCTGTATTCAAGTTCAACGCTTCAATCCTTACCTGGTCAGCCGGACGGTGCTTCAATCCTCTGTCTTTCTTGCCACGACGGAACTGTGGCTTTAGGAAGTGTGCTTAGCCGACCTTCAACAATTAACTTCTCAGGTAGTACATTTATGCCCTCTGGTGTAAACAATCTCACCAGGAACTTACGGAATGATCATCCTGTTTCATTTCTATACGATGCTGCACTGGCAATTGCTGATGGACAACTTAAACAGCCATCAGGAATTACCCCACCGGTTTCTTTGAAAAAGGGAAAGATGCAATGTACCTCTTGCCACGATCCTCATAAAAATATTTACTCTGATTTCTTAGTAACTACATCAGACAATTCAAACTTATGTAATAGTTGCCATCAGCGCACATACTGGTATGAAAGCAGCCATAATACATCTACTAAAACCTGGAATGGAGCATCCCCTGATCCATGGCCTTTTACCCAAACATCCATGACTACCGTTACCCAGAATGCCTGCGAAAGTTGCCACAATCCTCATAATGGTGGTTCAAATATAATGCTATTGCAATATCAGGCTGAAGAGAGTAATTGCCTTAATTGTCATAATGGTAACGTAGGAGCCAAGAACATTTCTGCACAATTTACAAAGACATACAGGCATAATATTACAAACTACTTAAATATTCATTCAGCTGATGAAGGTTCTCAGGTTACAAGCATGCATGTTGAATGTGTTGATTGTCATAATCCGCATGCTGCCAAATCGCTTACTGCAGTTCCGCCGGCTGTCAATGGATCTTTAGCAGGCATGAAGGGAATTAATCAAAGTGGTTTACCTGTTATTCAGGCAACAAATTCTTACGAGGTTTGTTACCGCTGTCACGCAGGCAGTTCAGGAGCACCTGCTTCAGCAACAGCAAGACTGATTACTCAAAACAATTCCCGTCTCGAATTTGCACCCGGTAATCCATCATTCCATTCGGTTGCAGCAATTGGGGTTAATACAACTGTTCCAAGTCTTATTATGCCATGGACTTCAACAAGCAGAATGTATTGTACTGCTTGCCATTCCAGTGATGGCACTGGGTCGCCAGCTGGCCCTCATGGCTCGATATATCCTCAGATACTAAAGTTACAATATTTAAAAACTGATAATGGGACTAACACCACCGGTACATTAGAATCGGCAACAGCATATGCACTTTGCTATAGTTGTCACAACCGTGCAAGTATTCTTGCAGATGCATCTTTTAAAAAGCATAGTCAGCATATTGGGAAACAAATCCCTTGTAATTCCTGCCACGACCCCCATGGCATTAGTTCTACACAGGGAAATTCGACTAACAATACAAACCTGATCAATTTCAGGGCAAGTGTTGTAACAGTAGCAGCACCGGGAGTCGCAATACGTTTTGAGGACCAAGGGAGTTTTAAAGGCCGGTGCTACCTTACATGTCATGGTAAAGTTCATAATCCATTAAGTTACTAGATAAAAGTTAAGAGAAAACTGACATGAAAGTCTTTAGTTTCAGGGTTAAAATTATTGGAACAATCATTTTTGTGGTATCTCTATTTTCAATT
>CAZEDO010000091.1:0-14526 GCA_964511085.1 uncultured Lentimicrobiaceae bacterium | reverse complement strand
CATTATCACACCTAAGTTTTATTGAAAAACTGAAATTGTGTTAACCGAATCTGGTTCATCTTGAGCCTGAGTTTTACATATCAGTATTTTTAAAGTATATTAATAATTTCTAATCCATTGTAAGCTATGACATGTTTCCGTGTGTTGATGGCAAATATATTATCGTAAGTTTGTTGAAAAATTCCGGTCTTGATTTTAAGAAAATTTTCTTGTACTAACTCTAAATGATCTGGCATTCCTACATATCAGGCTTTGTTGCTTATCTTAAACTGGAAAAATCCCTCTCAGTGCATTCTGTCAATGCCTATAAGTGTGATATCACTAAACTTGCTGAATTTATTGAAGAAAGCCATCCAGGTCTTCAGCCTGGCAATATCTCCCTTCTGGATATGCAGGAGTTTCTTAAGTGGATTTATAGTTCTGGTCTATCGGCACGAAGCCAGATGCGGCTTATTTCAGGAATAAGGGCATTTTTTCATTACCTGCTTCTGGAGAATGTTGTGGACAGCGATCCGACCGAGTTATTAGAATCACCAAGGATAGGCAGAAAACTGCCCGATTTTCTGAGGCTCGATGAAATAGAAAAAATACTTGCAGCTATTGACATGAGTAAACCTGAAGGTACGCGTAACCATTGCATGATCGAGGTTTTATACGCCTGTGGATTGCGTGTATCAGAACTTATTAGCCTTCGTATCAGCGACCTGATGTTCAACGAAGGATTTATAAGGATTACCGGTAAGGGAAATAAGCAACGCATTGTTCCTATTGGTGATCGTGCGATGCACCTTGTCGAAAACTACATGAAGTTCGTCCGGAGCCATCAGGATATAAAGAAAGGGAATGAAGATATCGTCTTCCTTAACCGGCGAGGATCAAAGCTCACAAGGGAGATGATTTTCACAATTATTAAACAGACAACCACATTAGCTGGCATCCACAAAAAAATCAGCCCGCATACATTCAGACATTCCTTTGCCACCCATTTAGTTGAGGGAGGAGCTGATTTACGTGCCATACAGGAGATGCTCGGCCACGAATCTATTACTACTACAGAGATTTATACGCACCTTGACAGAGAATACCTTCGGGCAGAAGTTATCAGCCACCACCCGCTTTATCAAAAGAAAAAATGAGAAGATTGTTATTCAATCTCCCCGTCAGGATTAACAATAACGCCCCAGCTGACAATTGAAACCTGGTCGTTCAGGAAATAGAAGTCAATTTGAGCATCGTCAAATGAAACACGTTTCTCTCCCCATGTTTCTACTTCGGTATCTATTTCCTTAAAGCCATTCTTATGCATTAGATCTATGACTTGCTTTTCGGAGAGATCGAACACTTTTTTACCAAACAGCGTGGTTTTTATATTGTCTGTTTCTATGCTCGCAAGCGATTGTTTATCGATCCCTTCAAAGAAAAGGCTGATTGCCTGATCCCAATAATTCCAGAGCACTGTATGGGTTTCTTCTTCAAATTCATTTTCGAGTTCTTCTGCTTCATCCGGATCGCCCAGCAATGCAGTAACATGTTCGGGTGAATCTCCGAATTTGAGCTTGCCAAATCCTTGTTTAATCTTTATATCGGGTATAAAATCTGCCGCTTTCATATGCTCTAAATTATTCTTTATTTAAATGGTGAATTTGGTTCTTTGGCCATGTGATTGTATGCCAGTTTGTCGATTAACGAAGGTACAAATTTATTCAGGAAAATGGTCAATTTCCCCTCGGTAAATGTCAAAATAAGTGATCTTTTGCGTTTTTCTACCGCCTTTCTGATATAAACTGCAACTTTGCTGGCAGGCATCATGCCGGCTTCGTCCCTGGGGGTTTCACCCTGGGCGCTTCCATCTGCTGTGAGTGCCATATTGCGAATGTTGGATGTAGTAAATCCTGGTGCAACAACCAGCACATGAAGGCCGGTTTTCAGGTTCTCTGTCCTAAGCGTATCCAGGAATCCGCGGATTGCATATTTTGATGCGGAATAGCCTGATCGCCCTGGTAATCCAATGTATCCGGCAATTGAGATAACCCCGACGACTGATCCTTTAGATTTCAGAAGATGTGGAAGCGCATATTTTGTGCAGTACACTGTACCCCAGAAATTCACTTCCATCAGTTGACGCATCACATTCAGGTTCATCTCGCAAAAGAGCGCCCTCATCGAAATTCCGGCATTATTTATTAAGATATCAATCGTACCAAAATGGCTGATTGTTTGTTCAACCATATTTTTGCAATCGGCCTCAATACTGACATCAGCTTTTATTTCAAGAACTTCAGTGCCACTCAGGCGCAACTGATCGCCAACGTCTTTCAGCCTTGAAACATTTCTGGATGCAAGCACAAGCTTTGCTCCTTTGGAGGCATATTCCACTGCCAGCGCATATCCGATTCCGGAAGAAGCACCGGTAATAATAACAACTTTATTTTCCAAAATATCCTTAATTGATTATGCAAGTATAACCATATTTCCGATATGGAGACAGGAAGTAAAAAAATCAAGCTTTGTGTTACCTTTGTATGAAATTCTCATTTACCATTCATATATGCTATCGGAGCGCGATCTTTTTTTCCGGCACCTGGCACAAACCAGCGAAGCTCCTCTTGCGTTGGAGATTCAGCGTGCTGAAGGTATATTCCTTTTTGATGTATCAGGTAAAAGCTATCTAGATTTGATTTCTGGCATTTCTGTAAGCAACGTCGGGCATAGGCATCCGCATGTGTTAAGAGCTATTAACAGTCAGTTGGATCTATATCTGCACCTTATGGTTTATGGAGAATATATCCAATCGCCACAAGTGCAACTGGCGCAAAAACTTGCTTCTATACTTCCTGCCGAACTTCAATCCTGTTATTTCGTGAATTCGGGCAGCGAAGCGATTGAAGGTGCTTTAAAACTTGCCAAGCGCTATACAGGCCGAAGCGGTATCTATTCTTTTAAAAATGCTTATCATGGCAGCAGCCATGGCGCGTTGAGCGTAATGGGAAACGAGTCGTTCAAACAAGCATTCCGTCCTTTGCTTCCTGATATTCACTTTCTGGAAATTAATAATAAGGCAGATATTAACCGGATTGACGAAAATACAGCTTGTGTTGTAATTGAACCTATTCAAGGCGAAGCCGGAGTTATTTCAGTAACTACTGAATTTCTATCGTCATTACGAATACGATGCAACGAAACCGGAACATTATTAATATTTGATGAAATCCAGTCAGGTTTCGGTCGGACAGGAAAAATGTTTGCTTTTGAACATTTTGGAGTTATTCCTGATATCCTTACCCTTGCAAAAGCAATGGGTGGTGGAATGCCTATCGGCACTTTCATCTCCTCCCCTGCTATAATGAATTCTCTATCCTGTTCACCGGTATTAGGGCACATCACAACTTTTGGAGGTCACCCGGTGAGTTGTGCAGCTGCAATCGCAAGCGTTGAAGTCTTGCTTAATGAGAAACTTATTGAAAGCGTTTCAGAAAAAGAAGCACTTTTCCTGAACCTTTTAGGAAACCATCCTTTGGTGAAAGAATTCCGGTCAAGAGGCTTATTAATTGCATTGGAAATGGAGAATTTTGAAACCAACAAACGTGTTATTGATAATGCTATCAAAAATGGAGTAATAGTCGATTGGTTTCTTTTCAATCCCCAATCCATGCGAATAGCACCACCGCTCACAATAACTCTTCGTGAGATTGAAACAGCATGTGATTTACTCCGGGCTTCGATGGATGAAGTACTTCAAAATAGCTAATACAGGAAATATATAATAATTATTTTACATCGAAGAAATCATAATTAATGAATAAAGCGATCTCAGAAAAAAACAACAACTTCCAGGCTCTGCGTGAAATTATCTATGGTTTTCAAAAAAGCCGGATTGTATTAACAGCTTTCGAACTGGACATTTTTTCAGCTTTAGGAAATGGCGAAATGTCTTCGGCCGAAGTAGCCACCAGGTGTAATACGGAAATAAGGGCTACAGACAGGCTCCTGAATGCTCTGGTGGCTATGGAACTGCTGACTAAAAAAGATAATAAATTCAGCAACAGCAAAGTTTCGGGACAATATCTTATTAGCGGAAAGCCTAATTACATGGGAGGAATCATGCATTCTGTCAACCTTTGGGATACCTGGAGCAATCTTACACATTCGGTAAGAACAGGAAAGCCATCAGCACGCCAATCGATAAATGATCGTGGAGAGAATTGGCTTGAAGCATTTATAGCTGCCATGCATGACCGGGCGCGTTTGCAGGCTGCACCTTCAGTTGCTATACTCAATCTGGGTAAAGTAAAACGTGTTCTTGATCTGGGTGGAGGCTCCGGAGCATTTGCAATGGCTTTTGTTGACGCCGGTGAGAATCTTAAAGCTACAATTTTCGATCTTCCTAATGTTGTTCCTCTAACCGAAAAATATATTCTCGATAATGGTTATACCAGCAGTATAGATACACTTACCGGCGATTATACGGTTGATTTGATTGGCAATGACTACGATCTTATTTTCCTGTCGGCGATTATCCATAGTAATTCATACGAGGTAAACAAAAGGCTTGTTGCCAAATGTGCAGCAGCCTTGAATCCCGGTGGCCAATTAGTAATTCAGGATCATATTATGAGCGAGGATCGAACACAACCTATCCAGGGAGCAGTGTTTGCGATTAATATGCTTGTTGGAACCCCTGAAGGGGATTGTTTTACATCAACTGAAATAAAATATTGGATGGAACAGGCCGGATTATCTGATTTCAAACAGCAACCTGCGCCTCAGGGAGTTTCCCAATTAATTGGGTTTAAACCGAAATAATTTCATAATCAATATTCCAATAAATCAATTAGAAGTAAAAAGCATTTTTATGTACGCAATCCTCTCAAGAGAAGAACTTTGGTTCCCTGATGTGGAAGAAGCCGATGAAACGGGATTGCTTGCTATTGGTGGTGACCTGAGCTTGGAAAGGCTTAAACTCGCTTATTCAAGAGGAATTTTTCCATGGTTCAATGAAGAGCCGGTTCTCTGGTGGTCGCCAGATCCGCGGATGGTGCTGTTCCCAGGAAAAATGATCATTTCGCATTCACTCCGGCAGATTATCCGCAGGAATGAATTTGAAATCAGATATGATACACAATTTGAAAATGTGATCAGAAGCTGTGCCGAAACTCCGCGCGGGCATGAGGATGGAACATGGATTACCAATAGCATGGTTAATGCATATAACAGGATGCATAAAGCCGGGTATGCGCATTCGGTGGAAGCATTTCGAAATGGAGAACTTGTTGGAGGACTTTATGGAATCGCTATAGGGAAAGCATTTTTTGGTGAATCCATGTTTCACCTGGTTCCTAATGCTTCGAAAATAGCATTGTATCATTTGTCAGAGCTTTTGAAAGGATGGGATTTCAGTATAATTGATGCACAGGTTTACACCAATCATCTCGAAAGTCTGGGCGGTGCGATGATACCACGCAAAGCTTACATTTCATTACTGGATAAGGCTTTGGAGCAGCCCGGAATATATGGGAATTGGAATTTAGTGACTTAAAATATAAAACAGATAGATAATGAAAGCAGAAGAAGAATTTATGAAAGAAGCCATCCGATTGGCAGAAGAAAATATTGTTACCGGCAATGGCGGGCCATTTGGCGCTGTTATTGTAAAAGATGGAAAGATTATTGCCAGAGGACATAACGAAGTGACTTCTACGAATGATCCTACAGCTCACGCAGAAGTTGTTGCCATCCGCAATGCTTGCCGTTCTTTAGGTACTTTTCAACTCGAAGGTTGTGAGATATATGCAAGTTGCGAACCATGTCCAATGTGCCTTGGGGCGATATATTGGGCCAGACCTTCAAAAATTTATTTTGCTGCTACACGCGAAGATGCTGCAAAAGCAGGCTTTGATGATTCGCTCATATATACAGAAATCACACTTGATCCAATCCAAAGGATAATCCCATGCAAACAAATCCTACATCAGGAAGCACTGCATGTTTTTCATTCCTGGATTATGAATAGCAACAAGATTCCTTACTAAACTTTTTCGGGTGCATTTACAGGGAGCGTTATCGTAAACCGGCTTCCTTTGCCTGGTGCACTTTCTGCGCGAATTGCCCCGTTGTTGGCGGCAACAAATTTCTTACACAGGAAAAGCCCGAGACCCGTTCCTGATTCGTCGGCTGTACCTTTGGTGCGGTATGATTCATTTATATTGAATAGCTTTTTCAGATTTTGCTCATTTAGGCCAACCCCGATGTCAGTAACTGATAATTCTACGACGATATCTGTACCCAAAATATTCACATGTACCTCTCCACCTCTGTTTGTGTATTTAATGGCATTATTCAAAAGATTCCGGATTATTGACGAAACCATTTTACGATCAGCAAAAGCTGTTGTTTGCCCTTGCGATTCCATACTCAACAATATGTCTTTGTTCTGTGCATAGCTTTTAAATAGCTGGATGTGTTGCTCAGCCATTTCATCAAGGTCTATTAATGCAGGTTTGGATTCTATCTTCCCTGTTTCGCTGCGCGACCAATCATTTAGGTTTTTTAGCAGTTCGTAGGTATTAAAGGATGACGAATGAATTGCCCGGATATACAACATCTTTTCTTTTTCGTCCAGCGTATTGTAATCTTCCTTAAGCATGTCGGCAAGACCAAGAATAGCCGTGAATGGGACGTTTAAATCATGAGCTATTATTGAAAAGAATTTATCCTTTATGGCAATGGCTGACTTGATCTCATTTCCCTGATCTTCAGTTTGACGGTTCGTTTCATTAAAAAGGTTTGCAATCTTATCCTTGTTTTTATTACGAATATAAAATAATGTGGCAAGCATACCAATTAGGATTACAAGGATTATGAGAAAACATATTGCTCCCTGATTAAATGGTTTTGACACACTTTCCTGATGAGCGTTTTGGGCTTTAAATTCTTTTGAGTCTATTTCATATTTTTCTCCTATTGAGTCAATAAAATGGCTATTCCTTATGATCGAGATGCTATCGTAATATCTTGAAGAACGCGAAAGATAATTGAACGCATCCTTATAATTCCCTTGTTTGTAAAGAAGTTTAGCCATTATTTGCCTGCCTCTTATAAGTTCATCTGCCATTCCTCCCTTTTTTGAAAGGAGAATACCGTTGTCAATCAATAATTTGGCTTCTGAGTATTTATTTTGATGAACCAATAGGTTAGCAGTGTTAAGAATAAGACCTGTCAGAATTGTAGAATCAGGAATATCTTTTGCAATGGAAAGTCCAAGCCGGTAATAGCGCATGGCGCTGTCATTCTGCTTTATAGCTTCTTCGAGCAGACCAATGTTGTTCATCACGCTGATCAGATATTTCTTGTCCTCAGATTCTTTGTAACATCTGATTGCCTTGAGATATGTTGCCTTAGCCGGGGAGTATTTTTTCAGCTTTACCTGAAGAAGTCCTAATTTTACAAGGCTGTCGGCTTGCGTGTTTGCGAATACATTGAAGCTAAAACAAAAGAGCATCAGAGCTATCACCTTCAATCTTTTTCCCGATACGTTTTGATTCATTTTATCTTTAGCAGTCTATATGGATATTTTCTTCTTTTCTATTCAAATTATCTGTCAAATATAGTACATCGTGTCAAAATTCAGGGCGATTGGGTGGATTTGTTATGAACTTTTAATCGTGAGAGTTCAGCATCAATCCTCTGTAGTGTATTAAACAAAAGAAGCCGACCATCAAGGCGGCTTCTTTTGTAACTCATTGTTTCATCTATTCCAGATTATTTTTTAGCTGGAATATTAATATTACTAAATTTCTTTCCCAGGTTTGTTAACTGATTGACAGGAGTGATTGTGCCACTTGGAAATTCAAAAGAACAAACCTCCCAAAGGTCGCCCCTGTTATCGCCTCCGTTGTTAACAAGTGTATAAGGCCCAAAATTTACCATATTGCCATTTCTTACACTCACAGATACAAATGCCTGGGTAGCTCCTCCACCATCATCACCATAATAGTGTACAAACAAGCGATAAGTACCTGGAGTTGTCACTGATGGTACTGATATATGCTCTGGTCCATACCCCCATGTATTATCCACATCAAGATACCCTCCCCATGCCGTACTTGTAGTATGATAACAACAATCGTTACCAGTCCATAAATCTGCCATGGTTGCTCCTGGTGGAAGCATATGAAAGTCAATATCAGAATTGTTTGTATTCCATCTTAATTCAGTAAAGATATCAATATTTGCAAGCGTTCCTGTTATTAAAATTTGTTTGCTTGCAACTACTGTTTTTCCACTGACTTGTATTCCATTCCCAATAACTTTTATTGTATTTATTCCATTATTTATAACAATGCTTTGGCTAAAGGTTGTTGAACCGGTTATTTGCATAATTGTTGGCACTCCATTCACTTCAACTATTCCACTTGTTATCATCTGCACACTATCCATATAACCGTCAATGGTCATAACTCTTTCTGAATAAGATTCACCTTCAACAGGATAATTAATTATTATGGATGCATTCTTTTCTGCGACTAAACAAATATCTTTTCCTGAAGCTGGAAAATAGGTAAGGTTGGCGCCTGTAGAGACAGCACAATAATCAACTTTTGAATCTTCAGGCAAAATATCAAATGCTTCTCCAACGGTGGCTCCTCCGAGAAGTATATCAAAAAGTAATTTTCCTGTTGACTGACCCAGGCAGTTTGTTTCATCCCAACCAATGGTCACACCAACTCCTTTACTATTATATGCTGCGGCAAGTTGGGTAGTGCCTGTAAAAGACTGACAAGCAACCAGATAAAGCAATGAATTTGGGAATGAGCCGGTACTATATTCAGCTGCAACGAATTTGTCGGAGAAACTATAATAAGTAACAGGAACCTTTACGCTGTTTCTTAATTCTGTAACTGTTCCAACACTTACTTTCCCGTCCTTCCACCACAAATAAAAGTCATTTAATAACTTCTCTATACTACTCTGGTTTGCAGGAACCTCTTCTCCTGTTAAAACCCATGTTCTGCTACCATCATATACACCATGGCTAATAAAAAAGATAGCACCATATTGGCTAAAGGAATTCTGGAAAAAACTCAAATTTGCCCCACTGGCATTAACAATTGTAGTCTCATAACCATTATCCTGGAATTCCTGATCAAGTTCACTAATAATCGCAGAACAATAGGGCCTACCCTCATCATTGGACTGTTGATTGATCAGGCAAGCTTTTGTATTTCCTACAGGGATACGTACTCCCGAAAGTTTAGGACTTTTTTTATTCCCATAGGGTGGTATAATATAACCATTTGCAATAATCCAACTGACCTGCCCTCCATTTTTAAATTTTACAAATAATGCACTATCTTTTTGCCAGACATTCTCAACCTCAGGTAAATTCTTTGCCTGATTAATATAATCTTTAATTTTCAAGAGAGGATCACCATCAAGTAATAAATAGGAACTGATAGTATCACCAATTTGGTTGTAGCTGCTGGTGATAGCAGCTTTTTGTGCATCAGTCAGGGATCCGCCTGGTGTTGGACCGCTTGTAGAATCGCTTTTTTTACATGCCAAAATGATCATCATTAGTACTACCAGCACCAATGAGAGTTTCCAAATAATTGTTCTCATAGGATTGATTTGTTTTAGGGTTGTTGTTATACGGATTATTGTTATTAAATATCTATGGTGTTATTATCCACGACATAGTTCCTCCTTTTTTAAATTTCACAAAAAAAGCCATATTTGTTGTCCATGCACTATCAACAGACGAATAGCTGCGGATCTTCGGTAACACTTCCTTGAAACTTTTCGAAGGGTCTTCGTCTAACAAAGACTTATCCAGAATTGATTTAATTTGCTGAACCTCATCCTTCATTTGAGTTGACTCTGATGATTTGCACGATAAAAAAAAAGACAATAACAGAAGCGAAATTATTTTAGTCAGGTTTGCGAATTTCATTTAAGAATAGATTATTTATCAATACTTCTGCAAATTTTCATATCACATAAAAATGAAAATTGTTTATTACCTGGATTCAAATGATAAAATTTGATTTGCAATGAATTGGCAATGTGATTGTTGCGAAATGTTAATAAACTTTTGTCATGTTACTTATTAATATTCGCAATTGCTTATTTCAGTTTGTTCAGGCTCTTACTCTTTTTATTGTGAAGGTAACCTGTTGAGTATAAACATACACGATGATTTTCTGCTAAAGTAGAATCTACTTGTTTATTCATTTGCATTCACCTTCTTCATTTATACACTTACAAATATAGTTAATAATCTTTCTTATTCGACAAGAGCGCACAATTTATCATAATTATTAATAACATTTATATTGAATATTTACATGTTAATTTTAGGTGTACTATCGTTTAATTAATCAGTTTTTTTGTTTTGTATAAAGTACAGGTGCTTTTTTTAGTAAACTATTAGTTTCGCTGCTCCACTTCCTTTTTCATCGGATAGGGTGATTATATAGCAACCTGGAGCAACCCGCTCTATTGGAATCTGAATTTGATTTATACCTGTGGGAATGACTTTCGACAATACTATTCTCCCGCTGATGTCAGCTATTGTAAGGAATGCACTACGACCGGTTGTTTCTTTAGTTTCTATTCGGACAATCTCAGATGCAGGGTTTGGATAAACTCTTAATACTGGCATATTGCTTTCAGTCACACCAGTGCAATTATCCACATATATCATATAATTAAGAAAAAAAGTATTGTCCGAAATTCCATCATCAATGGTCAGGCTTACCCTAAAACTGCCCGAGTTTTCGTATTTGATTACCGGAGATGGGCCTTCCCATGTTTGGGGTGTGCCACCTTCAAAAATCCAGTTAAAGTTTATTGGGTTTCCACTACACACAGGTTCAAAATTAACAACCATACCTTTACAGATACTTGTATTGTCAGCTTTAAAATTCGCTGAAAGCGGATTTGTATTATAACCCAGAAAGTTCAAGTAACGCATGATCATTTCTGGACGGTCCGGACTATCGAACATAAATGTTCCCCCAAATTCCAATGACGATGCAATTGTACGATAGATGCCTGAATCAAGGGCTACGGTAAAAACAAGTCCGCTGTTTTTATCAGTCAGCCAAGGAACTGCTGGCTCAAGTGTAAGCAGGTTTTCACCTTTTATTCCATCACTAAGGTATTTAAACTGCATCCCTTCTGCAGGAGTTCCTTCCTTTCCGAGGATAGTGTCAGCAGGCGTATACCATGCAAGCGAGGAACCTTCTACCCGCATGCGTTCCCTTAGCATTGTAGCAGGATCGCTTTTGTAAAATCTCCCCCCTTCTAGGTAAAGACTCCCCCCTTTTTCTAAAAATGCAATCAATAAGCTGTCTTCGGAAGTACTTAACCTGGAATTGTTCGGGAACCAACCAAGTGATAAGAAGGCAATATTATAATTTAGAAGTTCGGAACCTATTGACTCGAAACGGTCGTTGGATGTATTCAATGTATTTATAGCTGTAGCGATGTGTACAGCTGAATTGTGATTTTTATCTTTATCAATGACTGCTATCGGGGTTTGCCCGATTGTGATATTAAATTCTTTTATGATGAGAAGGGATTCATTGCAATAAATTTCCAGACCTACACGTAGAATCCTTCCCAATGGAGCAGCAGAGTTCACCTTAATCTTGTAACCGGCTGACGCTACCGATAACCCTTTAAGTTCATCAGTTACTACAGTTACGGGCCCATATAAGCCCGCAAACGGGTCATGAATTGAAGCTTTTATTGTGAGTTGCCCTATTGAAACCCTGCCATAATTAAATATCCTGAAGATAAGGGGTGCATCTTCCCCTGGTTCAAGAATATAGTTGTTACCATCGGCCACCAATGGAGGAGAAACTTCAATCACTGGTAAATCAACCTGGAATTCATTAAAACTGCGAAAAACGAAATTATCCAGTGTACCTGCGACAATAACCCTTGCCATTTGCGGGCAACTAAGAGTATCGCTGATCTTTAAACTGAAGTTGTCATCAAAAACTACCGACTGACCTGGAAGCACTTCAATTCCTGTTACCGCATCACCCGTTATTGTGGCATTTTCTGAAGCCATCATTGCATTAAGCGATAGCCCATATAAAATTTCATTTCCTAAATTTTTTACTTCAATCTCTAACGGAACTTCACTACCTGGTGGCAAAAACAATCGCGAAGAAGGTAGTTTAACTGAAATTTCAGGGCCTGTTGTTAGCAGGAAAGTTTTTTCATTATAAATACGATGCGAATCGCGAGCCAACACACTTATTTTATCTGAAAAAGGATTTCCATGGGTTAATATTAGCAAAGTTCCATCTTCGGACAAGGTTATTTCATCCGGTAACGCAGATGGAATAAAGCTGATAATTTTATCTTCGGGGGGAATAATTCCACTTACGTGGCTGTAGTATGTGCTTTCCTTGCTGTTATCGCTCAACCCGATAACCGGTAACAATACTGAGGGCTCAATTGGTCCGTAATGATGGACGATACGACCATCCGGGAATACCGTAGATGAAAACATTACTGTAGAATTTCCATTGTTATCGGAAATTCTCCAGTTAAAGACAACGCTATCCTGAGAGGAGATGTATGAAATATAATTTCCGGCAGTATTAATAGCCAGATTGTGGTTCATATAACCGGCAATTGCCTTTACTTGCCGGAGGTAATTTTCATCAAAGAGCAGATAAAAATATGGCATATCCTGCCGGTCGAACAACAAATAACCATTTACATGCATATAAAGCGTATCGTATCTCTGCCCGCAGAAAGGGAAACTAAAAGGCAGAGGCACAGCGGCATACCCGCTTGTGGTATTCGTTGGCTGTAAGATTATTCCAATATCAGTGTTGTATTGCCAACTGCTTTCTGTTTCATTATAATTATGCTTTAGTATCCATGAATAAGGCGGATATCCACCAGTAGCTGTAAATTGAACTGACTTGTTTGATCCGGATGCAATGACAACAGGTCCATCAGGTTGAATTTCAATAGGCTCAACCACTGCTGAAACATTAACGGAAGCGATAGTTCTGCCATTATTAACTACAGCTAGCGGTGAATCCTGGCTAATATATTCAACAGGCTCCTGATTAAGATAGCTTATAGCAGAATAATTCAGCAATAATCCTTCACCAGTGCCGTCAGGATCTTTTTCATCAATAATCAGAAAAACCCGAAAAGGCTCGCCGCTTTTAACATAACTTAGCAATGGCGTGATATCCAGGCCTAATTCCAGCGTTTTTCCAGAACTGATTCTACCGGTCATATAATTATCCCCTCCCTGGAAGTTGAACGAGGAGAACGACATGATATTGGCAGGGCAATATTGTGCAGTATCAGCAGCTATACCAGCCTGTAGCCTGATCCTTCCGCGCTTGTTATAACTGATGGTTGCTTTGATGGTCAATAATGGGTCAGCAACTGTATCGGGGTGTAACACATGCACAGAATTGTTCCAGATACCACCTTGCCCGTATTTTAAAGCCAGTGTTCTGTAAAGCATATAACAGAATCCGGAATCGGACCATTCAACTCCATAAGAATTTACATATTTTAACCCGCCGATTTCCCAGTCCTCCATATCCACAATACCATCGCCGGTTATATCGAGGTTATTTGTAAAAACACCATCTCCGTTTACATCGTACCTGATAGAATCGTTGTAACCTACTATTGTTAACGAATGAGAGGCATACTGTCCGAATTCAATCTGAACATGCTTGCCGGCTTCGGGTGTTCCTGTTTGAAGCAATTCTCCAACATAAGGCATACCACAAGAAAAACTGGCAACACCTCCAATGCTGGCCCCTTCTAGATGGTCGAACAGCCAGTGCTTCAGTATTATCAATCCTTCCGGCGAGCCTGCATTGATTGAACTGACTCCCGAAATGCGGTTATGCATCCCCTGGAAGTACCCATCGTAGCCATTCATCCAATAATAAAAGTCATTGACAGAAGGAAGACCATATATATTCTCTGTTGGATTTCCGGCATCATGGAGAATGTCAAAAGTGTGGAAATAGCTTACTCCAAAATTTACTTCTGTAGCAGTTTCATTCATGAAATTCCAGGTGAAATGACTGGAATATTGGTTAGTTTTTGTGTTGGAAGGAACCTTTCGTAGCCTGTTCATTTCATAACAGAAATTGTACCCAACAGTTGATGCTTGTTCGCATGATGCACTATTCTCCTGACTAAAAACGGGTCGTAGATAAGGCTGTTCAGAATTGTCAACTACGGCTGGCAATTCCACTCTACTGCTTCTTTGCGTCATTTGCAGAAGCGGGTAATCAGGATAGTCGAGACCTGGCTGCTGCCGGCGTTCCATACTCCACAAGTCATGACTTGTTTTAAGTGGGTTTGTATTGACAGGTTGCTGACAAAAGCTGCTTATTGCAGCAAATACAAACAGGATAATAGCAAAGGTAGTTTTCATTCTGAATATTTTTTTCTGAATCAATATTTCAATACTCCGGTAACTTTTCATTTCTCGCAACTTAGCGAAGCGTTCTCATGAGC
>CAZEDO010000090.1:0-15118 GCA_964511085.1 uncultured Lentimicrobiaceae bacterium | reverse complement strand
AGCTCCGCCATCAAAGAGCAAACGCCCTGATGCAGTCGGGATTATTATAGGCATCGAAAAATACCAATATTTCGCACCGGCTCCTTATGCAGCCAATGATGCTGCTGTAATGAAAGATTATTTCTGCAATGTACTTGGTATCGATAAAAAAAACATCTGGGATTTTACCAACGAAAAAGTTAACGGCAACTTCTTTGATAACCAGTTCAATCCTACATATGGCGATTTGCAAAGGGCCGTTGTAAAAGGAGAAACCGAAGTATTTATTTTCTATTCAGGACATGGTATTCCTTCAAAAACAGGCGACCGTGTATACCTGCTTCCCAATGATGGCCGCGTGGAAGCCCTCGACAGGCAAGGTTACGATCTCAGTACCTTTTATCAAAGTCTCGATAGCCTCCACGCAAAAAATGTTACCGTGTTCATGGATGCCTGTTTCAGTGGCATGTCGCGATCCTCAGAGACCAATGAATCAAAAAACCTGATTGCATCTAAAGGTGTCCGCATCAAACCACAAATGAAGCAACCCTGGCTGGCAGACCCCAATTTTTCAGTTTTTTCTTCCTCCGACTTCGACCAGACATCACTTGGATTCGATAGTTCCGAAACCGGCCTTTTCACCTATTACCTTTGCGCAGGCCTGCAGGGCAAAGCTGATGCCAATGGCGATAAGTCCATTACCAACGGCGAACTGTTCGATTACATTTATTCCGGCGTTCAGGAGACTTCCGTCAAGATCAGGGGATTGCAAACCCCTAAATTCAACGGTAACAGAGATAAAGTATTAGTCACTTTTTAATGGATTGAGCCATGAAAAACAGATACAAATTAATAATCACCATTGCTTTCGTTAGCCTCAGTTACATGAGTTTTGCGCAAACTATATCCAATATTAAATCGGTTGTGGCTGGCAACAACATAGAGGTTCAGTATGCGGTAAGAGGATTGAAATTCAACCAAACGCTTACGGTAAGTCTCTACGTGAGCCGCGATGGCGGAATTACGTTTCAGGGCCCTATGCTTGAAGTTAAAGGCGATGCAGGTGAAAATGTTTTTAACGGCCAGCACAGCTTAACCTGGGAAGCAATGAAAGAAATGCCCTTGGAAAATGCCAATGCGGTGTTCGATGTGCGAGGCGTAGTAGTAAATGCCAAGGTTAAGAAAACCTGGTTTGCCGCATATTCAGGTAATCTGGTAACGCCTATTGGGCTTCGGGTTGGTATGCTCGGTGGTCTTGGTTGGTATGTTATGGGTCAAGCTAACACAAAGCCCGGCCTTACCGGTTCCTATACATATAAAGACAGCACCATTACTGACTATAACCGTTTTGCCTGGTACGAATTTACTTCTAAGCATGAGGTCTCATCCTACATGATTTGTGCCGGCATAACCTGGCAGGCTGCCCGCAAAGTTTTCCTCTATGGTGGCTTAGGTTACGGCAAAGAGGATTATCTCTACGAAATAAACGAATATTCCTACGAAGGTGATGTTCCACTGGGTAAGAATTATGCAAGGGATACAAAGAACAGCGCCACAGGCATTGCTGTTGAGGCCGGGTTAATGGTAAGAACAGGGAAACTGCTCATTTCAGGTGGTGCATCTTCTATCGGTTTCAATGTACCAAACTGGCAGGTAGGATTGGGTTATTGTTTTTAACAGGGCCTAAATTGAATTTTGCATGAAAACAATAGTACATATTTGCAGACGGTTTTTTCTAATCCTGAGTGTTATCATTTTAGTATTATCCAACATTACCTGCCAAAAAGAACTTGATAAGCCAGTTGGCAATAACAAAGTAGAGCTTGCTGCGATAACAGTAGATTCTGTTTCCTATTTTCTTGCAAGAGTTAGCTCCCGCCTTACCAGTACTGGCGGCTATGCTATAAGTGATCATGGCTTATGCTGGAGCACCACTCCTAATCCCGATATTACCAAGGAACACAAAAGCAATGGCCTTACTTCTAAACCTGTTTCTATTAAAGATACTTTAATCAACCTGCTTGCGGGTAAAAAGTACTACATAAGAGCATATGCAACTATATTATCCGGCACTGTGTATGGGTTGCAAAAAGAATTTATTACACTAAAGACCGGAAGACCGGTATCTGTAACCGATACACTAAACGAGATCACCTACAATACTGCCCGTTGTAAAGGAATTGTTGTTGCCGATAGCGGACTTATGGTCACTAAGCGGGGAATTTGCTGGAGCATTACGCCCAATCCTACGCTCACTAATAAATTTGACACTACGGGTGTGGGCTTAGGCTCTTACGCCATTAAACTTGATACATTAATCCCTTCAACCACTTATTACGTAAGGGCTTTTGCCGTTAATGATTCAGGCACATCCTATGGTATTCAGAAATCATTTATTACCGTTGCGCAAACTACACCTGTTCTTACTACAAGCCAGATTACGAATGTTAATACAACTACTGCTGTAAGCGGAGGAACTATTACGTCAGATGGAGGTGCTCCCGTCTCTGCAAAGGGTGTGTGCTGGGGCACTGCAACCAATCCAACAATTGCTAATAGTCATACAAGTGATGGCTCAGGAATAGGGAACTTTATAAGTAACCTGGCAGGCTTAACTCCCAATACCCAGTATTATGTCCGCGCCTATGCCACAAATGCCATTGGAACGTCCTACGGAAATCAGTTAGACTTTATTACATCACCAATAGTTTTTCCTGTACTCACAACTGTAGAAATTAGTAACATCACAATAAATGCTGCCGAAAGCGGTGGCGTCATCACTTCAGATGGAGGTGCTGCCGTTACTGCCCGTGGAGTATGCTGGAGTACTTCACAGAACCCTGTCACCACCGGAAGCCATACCGACGATGGCAGTGGTACAGGTTCATTTGTAAGCTCGATAACAGGATTAAGCGCAATAACCACCTATTATTTAAGAGCCTATGCCACCAATTCTGCAGGAACTGCTTATGGGAGCCAGCTTTCTTTTATTACATTGACCACAATACCAACTGTAACAACTACTGCAATTTCGAACATAACAAGCTACACTGCCACCAGCGGTGGAAATGTAACGAGCAGCGGCGGAGCCAATGTTACTGCACGCGGTGTCTGTTGGAGCACTTCACAAGCTCCTGTTATCACTGGCAGTCATACATCGAATGGTACGGGTATAGGGGCTTTTAGCAGCAGTATAAGCGGATTAAACTCAACAACAACTTATTATGTAAGAGCCTATGCCACCAATTCTGTGGGTACTGCTTACGGGAGTCAGGTGAGTTTTACAACTCCGCTCCACTATATTGGACAAAGTTTTGGAGGTGGAATAATATTCTATATTGATGGTACTGGCCAGCATGGGCTTATTTCCGCCACCAGCGACCAGAGTACAGGCTCAGAATGGGGGTGTTGGGATACCTTTATTGGTGGCACATCCACTGCCATTGGTTCGGGTCAATCTAATACAACGGCAATTATTAATGGATGCAGTACATCAGGAATAGCCGCCAGAATTTGTAATAGTCTTGTGTTGAATGGTTACAGTGACTGGTTTCTTCCATCGGCAGGTGAATTAAACTTAATGTACTTACAAAAAAGCACTATAGGAGGTTTTGCTGGTAATGGCAGCTATTGGAGTTCTAGCGAGTCCGATCACTTTGATGCATGGTTACAGGTTTTCAGCAGTGGTAATACATATCTCAACAGCAAGTACCTCACAGTCTATGTACGTGCAGTTCGGAATTTTTAATTTTCTATCAATCTATCTAACTTGATGTAAATTGGGAATAATAAGATACAAACATATTAAATGCCAGTTTACTTTGTTAGAAACAATGATCATATGAATAATGTAAATAAATATTTCTGTGAATAAAGAAGAACTAAGAGCTGAATTCATCAGGTTAACTAATTTAGAAACAATAGAAGAATGTATCGAATTAATTGATATTTTCTTAGACCATCTATGGAGTGTAATTAATGTCCATCATAAGGATAAGGTTTATAGTCATGCAAATAAGGACGCAAAGATTATAAATCAGATGATGTTTACTAAACTTACTCATCTCAGGAAAATTGTTGAAGGTGTTGGATATACACCAAAAAATGGTGATAGAATAAATAAGATTATTGACCCAACGATAGTAGCTTCTTTGACCAGAAATATTTTTGAAACAGTCGCTATTTTTAATTTGATTTTTATAAATACTAAATCAGATGATGAAAAGGCTATCATTTATGATCTTTGGGTCATTTCTGGTTTAAAATATAGACAAAGATTTAAAGCTAATGTATCAATTCCTGAAAACCTGAAAATACTTGAAGAAGAGCAAGAGCGAATTAATTTCCTAATAATGGAAATAGAAGACACAGAATTGTATAATTCTTTAGATGATAAAAATAAAGAGAAAATTCAGAATAAAATAAAATTTAATGATTTTAAAATAAGATTTGAGGTCAACGAAGTGAAACAGCTTGCTTGGCAAGATATGTGCGATGTTATGAAGTTAAATAAATCCATATTTGATAATATCTATACTTATTTATCATTTTATTCACACCCTTCATATGTTTCCGTATTTCAATTTGAAAACATGTATGATAAAGAGGACGAAGCATTTAAAAAAATGACAATTGCAAATTTGAGATATTGTATTTATTTAATGAGTGTTTTCATTGCAGACTATATGGTACTATTTCCTCAGATAAAAGAGACGTTTGAAAAATTGAGTATAGAAAAACAAATTGCATTAAATGAGCATAATAGAATGTTGAGAGGAGATGTATTTTCTATAAATTCTGCATGGCAAAATCTGGTATAGAACTCATGCCAGAGCGCGCAAGTTCTTATATGGTGTTTATTGAATTAATGAATTTTTCTAACATTCCCAATACCTTCTTAAACATCAAATTTAAATAAATGAAAAAAATACACTCCTTCATATTACCAATTATCGCAGTTATTCTCTTTACCACCTGCCAAAAGGATTATGATCTGCCTGAAGGCAATAACAAAGTTGAACTTGCAGCTATTACTGTAGATTCTGTTTCCTATTTTCTTGCAAGGGTTAGTTCCAGGCTTGTCAGCACTGGTGGTTATAATATAACTGCTCATGGTATTTGCTGGAGTACTACATCCAATCCAGATATTACCAAGGAACACAAAAGCAATGGGCAAACTTCTAAACCGGTTAATATTAAAGATACTTTAATCAACCTGCAGCCTGGCAAAAAGTACTATATAAGATCGTATGCTACCATAGCAACAGGAACAGTTTATGGTTTGCAAAATGAATTTATCACTCTTAAAACAGGAAGACCGGTATCTGTAACAGACACATTAAACGAGATCACTTACAATACTGCCCGTTGTAAAGGAATTGTTGTTGCCGATAGCGGGCTTATGGTCACAAAACGGGGAATTTGCTGGAGCATTACTCCCAATCCTACGCTAACTAATAATTATGACACTACAGGTATAGGATTAGGCTCATACGCCATTAAACTTGATACACTAATTCCTTCAACAACTTACTATGTGAGGGCTTTTGCCGTGAATGATTCAGGTACTTCCTACGGTATTCAGAAATCATTTATCACCGTTGCTCAAACTTCGCCTATTCTTACTACAAGCCAAATTACGAATGTTAAAACAACTACTGCTGTAAGCGGAGGAACTATTACGTCAGACGGAGGTGCTCCCGTCACAGCAAGGGGTGTATGCTGGGGCACTGCAACCAATCCAACAATTGCTAATAGTCATACAAGTGATGGCTCCGGAATAGGTAACTTTATAAGCAACCTGGCAGGCTTAACTCCCAATACTCAGTATTATGTCAGGGCTTATGCCACAAATGCCATTGGCACTTCCTACGGTAATCAGTTAGACTTTATTACATCACCGATAGTTTTCCCTTTACTCACTACTGTAGAAATTAGTAACGTCACAATAAATGCCGCCGAAAGCGGCGGCAATATAACTTCAGATGGTGGTGCTACCATTACTGCCCGCGGAATATGCTGGAGTTTGACTACCAGCCCTTCAATCAACGATAGCCATACTACCAATGGAACAGGCACAGGAATATTTACCAGTAACATGACTGGCCTTGCTAACAACACAACCTACTATGTGAGGGCTTATGCCACCAACATTGCAGGAACAGCTTATGGAAACCAGTTGTCATTTACAACCCTGGCCACAGTAAACATTCCAACTGTTACAACGGCTGCTGTTTCCGGAATTACTCCAAACTCTGCGGTAAGTGGAGGAAATGTTACCAGCACAGGAGGTGCTTCCGTTATTGTACGGGGTGTTTGCTGGAGCACATCTTCCAATCCAACTATTGATAGCGACCATACAACGGATGGATCAGGCACAGGTACTTTTATCAGTAACCTTTCAGGATTAAGCCCAACAACAACATATTATGTAAGAGCCTATGCTACAAATAGCGCTGGTACTGCATACGGTCAACAAATTTCCTTTCCAACAACTTCGGTTACTTTACCAACTGTAAGCACGGCTACGATAACCGGAATAACCCCGAACAGTGCTGTAGGTGGCGGTAATGTGACTGCCAGTGGTGGTGCGAATGTAACAGCCCGTGGTGTATGTTGGAGTACTTCACAAACTCCTGTAATCACCGGCAGTCATACATCGGATGGCACTGGTACGGGCACTTTTATCAGCAATATAAGCGGATTAAGCGCAACAACAACCTACTATGTTAGAGCCTATGCCACCAATTCTGTAGGAACAGCTTATGGCAGCCAGCTTTCTTTTACGACTACTTCCTCAGCCACAATTCCAACTGTTACAACTACTACCGTTACGGCTATAACAAGCAGCACAGCCACCAGCGGCGGAAATGTAACAAGCACCGGCGGAGCCACAGTTTTTGTAAGGGGTGTATGTTGGAGCACAAGCCAATACCCTACTACGTCTGCTAACTATACATCAGATGGTTCCGGCACGGGTACATTTGTAAGTGGCATATCCGGGTTAAGTGCAAATACACTTTATTATGTAAGAGCCTATGCAACTAATAACATAGGTACAGCGTATGGAAATCAGGTAAGTTTTACAACGCTTTCGTCTGTTTTTACCTGCGGTAATTCAATTACAATAAACCACGTTGCAGGAAGTTTAGCTCCAGTCAGTAAAACAGTAACCTATGGTACTGTCACAAATATCCCCGGCGAAACAACAAAATGTTGGATAACCAGCAACCTTGGAGCTGATCATCAGGCAACTGCGGTTGATGATGCCACTGAAGCATCTGCTGGTTGGTACTGGCAGTTTAACCGCAAGCAAGGATATAAGCATGATGGAACAACAAGAACTCCAAATACTACATGGATAACCTCTATTAATGAAAATCTTGACTGGCAGGCAGTCAACGACCCTTGCGCCATTGAGCTTGGCAGCGGCTGGCGTTTACCTACAAATACTGAGTGGACTAATGTGGATGCAACCGGAGCTTGGACAGATTGGAATGGACCTTGGTATTCCGGATTGAAGTTACATGCTGCGGGCTGCGTTGGCAATAGCGATGGTTCGCTCATTAACCGCGGATCTGGTGGCTATTACTGGAGTGGCACACAAGGGGATGCTACCTATGGATCGGCCTTGAATTTTAGCAATGCAGGCAGTAATATGGTACTCAACTATGACAAGTCGAACGGCTTTAGTGCCCGTTGCCTAAGCGGTGGAACTGGAACATCAATACCAACATTAACAACCGCCAGTATATCTAATGTAACCTCCAATTCCGCAACTGGTGGTGGCGACATAACCAATGACGGTGGTGCATCAGTAACAGTCCGCGGAGCTTGCTGGAGCACAAGCCAAAACCCGACAACAGCTGATGCTTACACCACAGATGGTTCTGGTACAGGTACATTTGTAAGTAATATAACTGGTTTAAATGCTTCCACAACATATTATGTCAGGGCTTATGCTACTAATAGTGTAGGCACTGCCTATGGGAATGAAATAACATTCACAACATCAAGTAATTCATGTTCCGGTATCAGCTCAATAATATACGAAGGAAAGACTTACAACGTAGTCTCAATTGGAACACAATGTTGGTTCAAAGAGAATTTGAATGTTGGTACAAAAATTATTGGGTCTTTATACCAATCCAATAACAGCATAAAGGAAAAATACTGCTACAATGATCTCGAATCGAATTGCGATATATATGGAGGGATGTACCAATGGGCTGAAATGGTTCAATATCTCAATGGAGCGACAAATACAACTTCATGGAATCCTGTTCCAACAGGCAATATTCAAGGTTTATGTCCGTCAGGATGGCACGTTCCCAGTGATGGAGAATGGACTATCTTGACCACCTTCCTTGGTGGTGAAGCAATTGCTGGTGGAAAATTAAAAGAAACCGGGACTATACATTGGACTATCCCAAATACTGGTGCTACCAATGAAAGTGGTTTCACGGGACTTCCGGGCGGCTATCATGGTGATGGTATGGCAGTTCCTTATAACGGTATCAACAACGCAGGTCTCTGGTGGTGTTCGTCCGAAACCAATGGTGGGTCTGGTGCTTTTCTTCGTTCATTGGATTATAGTAACATTCTGGCTGCAAGATCCGGCGATGGAAAATCTGATGCTATGTCAGTACGTTGTGTCAAGAATGAATCTTCTCAGGGTTCTTTACCCACATTAACCACTACCAATATTTCAACTGTTACGCAAACTACTGCTG
This sequence comes from uncultured Lentimicrobiaceae bacterium, assembly GCA_964511085.1. Lineage (GTDB taxonomy): Bacteria > Bacteroidota > Bacteroidia > Bacteroidales > DASVHX01 > DASVHX01. Next base: position 6,407 of record CAZEDO010000090.1, on the reverse strand, counting down.
CAAGCGGTGGTAATATTACAGATGATGGGGGTGCAACAGTAACAGCACGCGGTGTATGTTGGAGTACAGTCCAATACCCATCAATAAGTGATGCTCATACCTCTGATGGCAGCGGCACTGGTATATTTGTAAGTAGTATTACAGGTTTAATCGCAAATACTACATACTACCTCAGAGCTTATGCTACTAATAGTGAAGGAACGGCTTATGGGAATGGGGTAAGTTTTACAACACTTTCATTTTCAATTGGTCAAAATTATGGTGGAGGAATCATATTCTATATTGATGGTACTGGTCAGCATGGGCTTATTTCAGCTATCACCGATCAGAATGCAGGAGCAGAGTGGGGTTGTCAAGGAATCTCAATTCCAGGAACATCTTCATTTATCGGCACAGGTCAAGCTAATACTTCCGCTATTATCAATGGATGCGGCACTGCAGGTATAGCTGCCCGTATTTGTTATGACCTTGCGCTAAATGGTTATTATGACTGGTTTCTACCATCGAAAGATGAGCTTAACCAGATGTACCTGCAACAAAGTCTTATTGGCGTCTTTGTTAGTTACTATTATTGGAGTTCCAGTGAATACAATAGTGCCAATGCATGGAGTCAGGACTTTGGCAGTGGCTCTCAGAACGCCAGTTTCGGCAAAGTCGGAACCTTCAATGTTCGTGCAATTCGTGCTTTTTAATAAACCTTTAAACCTACCTAACAGGAAAGTATATATTTGAACAATGGCAACAAGTGTAAATTTCGGAAGTTATCTCCCATACTGTATCCGCAAAATAATAAGCGGCTATAAAAAAAGCTATGATTGATAGAGCAGAAGATTTTGTAACCAAACTCAATGAAAGTTTTAATAAAAATTTAGCATTGGTTGAATATGAGTTTAATACTGAATATGGATGGCCAGAATTTGACCCTCTCAGGGATGAAATTTCAAAATGTTTAATTTGCAATCTTTGCCAGGCTGCCATTACATTGACGAATCACTTAATCGAAAACTTTTTTAAGACGATATTGATATACGATGAAAGTATTACAAACAGAGATAAAAGTGAAAAATTAAATCTTTTAATGTATAGACCTGGTGTTGAAAAATATAATGGTTTTGATTTAGCTCAATCATTAAATGCTGCAAAGAGAAAAGGATTGATAAATAAAGATCAATGGAAAATCTTGGACCAATTTAGAAACGATTTTAGAAATGCTTATTCACATGCTGACAAATTAAAGATATTCAAAGATTTAACTATCCCAACAAACATTCTTCAATTGGATGGGGAAACCATTAGAGTATCGGAAAAACAAGACATATTATTAATTGATTTAATTGCAGGACAAGGATTTGCCCAAGTTGAGCTTAGTAGACAATTAGCTTTTGAATATTTCAGCACTGTTGACAAAATTATTCGAGACGTATTAGAAAAATATATAGATAAAAATACACCATTTCGGCAGTGACCGTAACAATTTTAGTGCAGTTCAGTTCAGCCTGCGCCTGAACCGGGTTATCCGCTGGCTGAAGTTTGTAACTTCTGCCTGATCAATAAAGCAGTTTGCAACTGCGATAAATGAAAACCTGCTGGCTTAAGTTTGCAACCGAACGATTGAGCTCAGCAAAGCTAAATCAGCCTGATCAATAAAGCAGTTTCCAACTGCTATCTTAACAATGTTGCACATACTGATGAACAGGCTGGTGAAAGTTCATTAACTTTGAGATGTATAAAACTAACTGCTTCTATCATAACAAATGTCATTCATGTAACGTAATGTTTAGTAGTTAAAACTTTAAAACTGTATAAATCAACACATAGTAAAATGATCAAGCTGAATAAAATTATCCAGGTCCAAAATATAGATATAACCATTTCTCATATAAATGAAGAAGATTATATCTCATTAACAGATATGGCAAATGGCAAAGAGGGTGATGCACGAGCCGCCGATATTATAAAGAACTGGATTAGAAACCGTTCGACCATCGAATTTTTAGGTGTTTGGGAACAACTAAACAATCCTGATTTTAAAGTGGTCGAATTTGACCACTTTAGAATGCAAGCCGGGTTGCCAAGTTTCGTTTTAAGTGCAAGTAACTGGATTGAAAGAACTAATGCAATTGGAATAGCTGTAAAATCAGGTCGTTACGGTGGCACTTATGCCCATAAAGACATCGCCTTTGAATTTGGTTCTGCAATTAGCCCGGTTTTCAAACTTTACTTAATAAAAGAGTACCAGCACCTAAAAGAAGTAGAAGGCAATCAGTATAATTTAGAATGGAATGTGAAAAGAGTATTGAGTAAGATAAACTATTCAATTCAAACGGATGCCGTAAAAAACTATATTCTGCCACAATCTAATTACACGAAAGAAACTGAATGGCTTGCTTATGCAGAAGAAGCAGACCTGTTAAATGTAGCCCTTTTTGGCTGCACTGCCAGGCAATGGCGCGAAGCCAATGCAACTTTGGCATTACAGAACAAGAATTTAAGAGATATTGCGAGCATAAATGAATTAGCTGTAATGTCAAATTTAGAGTCTGCCAATGCCGATATGATCAGGTCAGGCACACCTAAAATAGACCGCTTCCGAAAGTTATTGGAAATAGCACGTTATCAAACAGAGGCGCTTAACAAACATGATTTCCTGAAGTCAGTAAAGAAAATTTCAGATGATATTTATCTGGATAAACGTCACAAAGAACTCCCTGAATAAGTACTTTAACCAAAACATAAGTCTTTCTATTATTTATGCTTAACCCGCTGGCTGAAGTTTGTAACTTCTGCCTGATCAATAAAGCAGTTTGCAACTGCGATAAATAAAAACCTGCTCGTCTGAGGCTGCGCCTGAGCCGGGTTATCCTTCAGGCTTTCTCTGTAGCTGAAACAAATTCCCGTCATTGGTTTATTTGTCGGCATGAAAATACAGGACAGCAAAAGCTAAAGTGATTATTTGTCCAGTTATTTAGTAAATAAACTGGACATTTAACTATCTTTACCACAAAATGTAAAGAATGAAAACATCTGAATACATAGCAGTTACCATTGACAGACTTCCCAAAGGCTATGTGTTCACCTATGCCGATTTTGTTACTGAGGTGAACAGCAGGGAAGCCATCATAAAAGCACTGAACCGGCTGGCAGTTTCGGGTAAAATAATAAAACTGGCAAAGGGAAAATTTTACAAACCCGAAACTACTGTTTTTGGCAACCTGCAGCCCAATCAGGCCCAGGTAGTAAAAGACCTTCTGGAAGAGAATGGTAAACTCACCGGCTACCTTACGGGCTACAGCATATACAACCAATTGGGCTTAACCTCACAGGTAAGCAATACCATTCAGATTGGTAAAAACGAAATCCGTACTTCGTTTAAACGCGGACGTTACACTATAGCCTTTATCAAACAAAAAAATACCATTACCAGGGAAAATATTCCTCTCCTGCAAATACTGGATGCCATCCGGTATATCAAAAAAATTCCGGATACCAATACCGTATCTGCCTGCAAAAGATTTTTAGCCATTCTTAAAGATTTGCAGGAAAAAGACCTGGCAACGATTGTCCGCCTGGCTCAAAAATATCCACCGGCTACACGGGCATTGCTGGGTGCATTGTTGGATGAGACAGGAAATAGTTCGCTTACAGCACAGCTTCGTAAATCATTGAACCCAATTACTATTTATAAATTATCGGGAGTAAATAAAATACTAACCACTGCCACTAACGAAAAATGGAATATTAAATGAAGCTGCACGGGAACAAACAACTATTCAGGCAGGCAGTGCAGTTTACGGCACAGCAAATGAATATTCCTGATATTTATATAGAAAAAGATTATTGGGTAACATTTGCCCTGCACACTATCTTTCATAACGAAATAGGTAAAGAAACTGTTTTCAAAGGAGGAACATCATTATCGAAATGTTTTGGCCTGATCGAACGTTTTTCGGAGGATATTGATTTGGTGGTGCTAAGGCGTGAAGGAGAATCAAACAATAAGTTGACCAATAAAATAAAAGAAATCAGCAGCGTGGTTTCTGCTATTCTACCGGAAGTGGAAATAAAGGAAGTAACGCAAAAGATGGGAATGAACCGTAAAACGGCTCACACTTACACTAAAGAATTTCAGGGCAATTATGGGCAGGTCAGGGATGTAATTATTGTCGAAGCTTCCTGGCTGGGTTATCACGAACCAAGCATCATAAAAACGGTGAGTTCATTTATTTACAGAATGATGGCGGATAATGGCCAGGAAAGTATAGCGACAGAATCCGGCTTAATGCCTTTTGAAGTATTGGCTTTGCATCCTGTACGAACAATTTGCGAAAAAATAATGAGTCTTGTGCGCTTCTCCTATACTTACAGCCCCATTGAGGACTTAAAGAAAAAGATACGCCACACATACGACCTTCATCAATTATTGCAGGAAAAAGAACTTTCCGCCTTTTTTGATTCTCCGGCATTTGATAAAATGCTGTTGAAAGTGGCCAATGATGATGTGATAAGTTTTAAGAACAACAACGGTTGGTTAATCCATCATCCGGAAAAAGCCATGATGTTTGCTGACCTCAGTTCAGTTTGGAGTCAGTTAGCCCCCGTGTACAATGGTGATTTCAAAAATTTGGTATTTGGGCGTTTACCAGTAGAATCATCGGTTTTAGCAACATTAGTGCGGATAAAAGAACGGCTTTCAGCAATAGAATGGACACTGAAAATTGATAAATGAACACGCCTCTTGATTTGAAACCAGCCCCAGGCAAGTTAACGAACCTAAACCCTCAAACTCTGAAACAAAAAATTCAAACTATATTTTAGAATCCTTGTCACATTTTCCCCACTCCCGGTACTAAAATCAAAAAACACTATTAACCAAATAATTTAAAACACAACAATCATGAAAACAAATTCAAAACTTATCGTAGCAGCAGCCATTTTGTTCTTCACAACAAATGTAGTTTTGGCGCAGCAAACCGAAAAACAATTAAAAAAGGATGTTTCATCCAAAGCTATGAGAAGTGCCCGTCTGGAAGCAAAAAAATACAAAAAAGCTGGCTATTATGTGGCCCCCGGTGCTCTATTGCTTGACAAGCAACTCGAAAATGCCTGGATGAAACAGTATGAGACGACTGACAAAAATGAGCCCAAATACATTATGGCAACAGGTAACTCAGTAGCTGAAACGCAGACTGCTGCTAAACTGCAGGCTACGGAAACAGCCAAACTTGAACTGGCAGGACAAATCACAACACAAGTTGCAGCTTTAATAGAGAACAGTATTGCCAACCAGCAACTGAACAATGAAGAAGCAGCTTCAGTAACCAAGACCGTTGCCGCATCAAAGAATCTTATTGCACAGGAAATAGGCAGGGTACTCCCAATGGTGGAGATGTACAAAAAAATTGGCAAAAACGTTGAAGCCAATGTAAGGCTGGCCTATAATCTTGATACTGCTTTCGACATTGCAAAAAAGGTAATCCGCAAAAGTCTTGAAGAAGAAACCAAAATCGCTCATGAGAAATTGGAAGGTTTGATGAATTTTGACAAAAAATAATAACATCTTGAAGATAAAGCTCCGGGTATAAGAAGTATCCGGAGTTTTGTATTTTTAAGATATTATTGAATTGCCCTGCTGTCTGAAGTTTGCAACTTCTGCAAAATTATAAGGCTGTTGGAAGCTACCATCTAAACATTAGATAATCAGAATAGTCAAACGGTCTTTTCACTTAACACAATTTAATTTGTGTGGCATCCGCCACCCCATTTATAACGGTCAGTTCCGCCTCCTTTTTCCCTCGTGCTGCAAAAATCCCCGCCCCTTACTTGCCCGCACACTGAGCCTGTCGAAGTGCGGGGCTTGCACGGTCTTTTTGCAGCACTCCCCGCGCCTACCCTTCCCTGCCTGCCGTAGGCTGGTGTTGTTTTTAGCTGTCACATTTTTTGCACCCACGCACTGCAATAACTTACCGGCTTCACGGAATTTATCCCGATTTCAGAGGGGTTCCAGGCGGTAAGTCAATGCCCCAACACACAAGCAAAAAACCATGAATTTGCGCCAGCTAAAAACAACCCAAAGCTATTTTAACATAATAGGCTCTTATAGGTACAGCCGCAAAAATGGCATGCCCCGTAGTCCCTGCTGTCCTATAAGCCTATTATGTTAAATAGCCGCACTCCAGACCCACAATCCGGCTTCACTGCCCGAAAATCCTGCTTCATATTATTTTTTTTCCTCCTTATCATGCCTTTTAGCAGACGAGGAAAAACAAGCAAGTAAAATTCAGTGGCCACGGCTATTTGCTTATACGAGTATTACCTTGAGCATAGAAGAAATCCAGTAGGAGTAGTACGAGATTCGCAAATAGCCTCTGATCCTGTTCAGCCTATCATGCCCCAAGATGCGCAAACGA
>CAZEDO010000089.1:0-15525 GCA_964511085.1 uncultured Lentimicrobiaceae bacterium | reverse complement strand
CGATTTTGAAGGAAAACTACAAACCTCAAAATGGGCTAAAATTGTCAAAACCTCTACCGACACTGCCTTACGGGACATAAAAGACCTGGTAGAAAAAGGCATCTTGAAACAAACTGACGAAGGAGGACGAAACGCAAACTACGAATTAGTAGACTTTAAATCAGTGAGACTATAATTTTGAGAAGCAAAATTATTTAGTCGAACTGATCCCGAGCGAAGTCGAGGGATCTTTTTGGGTATTATTCCCCCGCAAAGCGGAATTTGCAATTCCGCTTTGAACATAGCAGAATTTGTAATTCTGCTTTCACCCCGCTGGTAAGTCACAGAATGCGCCAGCGGAGTAGTTTTGAAACTGCGCTTGTTGACATAGTGGTCTAAGGCTCGGCGAAGTCTTATACAATAGCCGTTAAGCGTAGCATTAAATTAAGCTTGCTGAGATAGAGTTTCTGAATAGGCTGTATTGTAATAAATGTTGCAAACATTAAGGATTTTAAGGGTATAAGTCACAGTCTTGCGTCATCGGACTTAATTTTTTTTTATAACTTTATTCTCATTATAAAAAAACAAGGTCTTATGAAAAATTTGATCACACTTTTTCTTATGATTGCTTTTGCAGTTGCAACCTCAGCACAAACTGCTATAAAAAATTTATCTGATGATTATCAGTGTGTATACCCAATCAATCCGGCCAGGGATCAACCGGAACAAAATGAATCTGACAGAAATGCTTCCGTTGGATGTGGTGCTTTTACTGAATCTGAAAATGGTTTAGGAGACCAGATGATATGCCCCGAAAACAGCCTTTTTAGCATAGTTCCGCAAGACTATAACAATGCATACACCAGCACACCGTCCTCTGGATACATTTGTTACCAGAGTTATTCCGGGGTTGAAGGCAATATTGTTCAGGTAACCTTCTGGGGCATATTTTCAAGTCACATAATTCCTGCCAGCCCTGAGCCTTTCCTCATCGAATTGCGCCAACCGGGTTCCACACCGGGAGTTGTAGTTACTGCCACAACCGTGCAATTGACCGGTATCAGCACCGGACAGTTCCTTTTTGATTCTTATCAAATTGGTGTATTTACAGTTGATGTTCCTTCCACTAATCTCGAAGCCGGATGGCTTTCTGTCCAATACCAGGGCCCACTCCAATTCTTCTGGTTGAATACTATGGCTGGAGAAGGATACCCGGCTATGCAGAATACAATCTTGCCTGACAGGTTAGCCATGTGCCTTGGCGGTGGTGAAACAGGTTTAGATGAAGCTACCAATAAGGTGTTTAAAATCTATCCTAATCCTGTAAATGATATATTATATATTTATTCCGGTGATGAAATGGCTGAGAAAATCGAATTAATAAATCTACAAGGTGCGATTGTTTTAAGGAAGCCAGCCAATAAAACACAGGTTCAAAAAATCGATCTCTCGGGTCTGTCAAAAGGAGTCTATTTCTTGAAGATCATTATTGATAAGAATATTGATAAAGTATTTAAAATCGAAAAGAACTAGGTGGTCAGTCTGAAACTATCTCCCGAAAGTACATTCTTAATTGAGTTTGTCAAATCATCAATTTCAATATCAATACCAACCCGCTGGCTCAAGTCTGTGAGTCGGTGTCAAATTGTCACCATCTGAGCATTGGAAGCACCCGCTGATAATCAGCATTGATGCTTACCGGGAAAGTATAAGATTTTTTGAGTAAGAAGTTGCACCAGCCTGCAGGCAGTAGTTATAAATTCCGTTTGGCAAAGCTGCTATATTCCATTGCCTGGAGTAATTACCGGCCGGCAACTCTTCCGAAACCAGGGTTGCAACCAACTTCCCTGCATGATCATATACTTTGAGCGTCACAAACGACTTTGTTAAAATTGCAAATGGAATTGTTGTGCTTAGCGCAAAGGGGTTCGGATAGTTCTGTTCTAAAAACAAGGCTGTCTCTTTTTCTAAGGATGGTACCGCATTTACGTCAGTATTTAATGGCATTCTCCAAACGCCGCTGCCATCTGTGCCGGCATAAAGGCAGGAATCGCCAATTGCCAGGATATTTACTGTTTCATTCATTGAACCGGTGTTTACTACCGTCCAGTTTGAACCGTTATCGACTGACTTAAAGATTCCACCTCCATCGGTACCGACATAGAGCGTAGTGTCGTCCAGCACAATTGCTGTGATGTATCTATTTGTTAAGTTGGTGTTTACCGCGGTCCAGTTTGCGCCATTGTTAACCGATAAAAAGACGCCACTGCCAGCGGTGCCTGCAAATACATAATTCGGATTCCGGGCGGCCAATACAATAGGAGCCTGTGTTAAACCGCTGGACGAGCCTTGCCAGTTCCATGTATCTCCGTTATCAGTGGAATTGTAAAACCAGGATGTACCACCAGCATACAGCGTACCAGCAGTGTTTGCGGCAAGCGTATAAACTCCATAGGCAGGGTTAAGTACTGACTGCCAGTTACTCCCTGTATCTGTTGAACGAAAAAGCTGTCCAATTAACCCCGTTCCGTCGGCCGCTAAAATAGCACCTGTTGGGCTGACTATGATTGAATAAATATCATCGACCGGAAGACTGTTTGCCCCGGAAGAACTGCTCAACAAAGTCCAGTTGGCTCCCTGGTTGGTTGATCGGAACAGACCTGCCAGATACGTGCCTGCAAGAACTCCGCCCGATGAATCGAAGGCTAAAGATAAAACATTATAAACTGATGGTGGCCCGAGTACCTGCGTCCAGTTGCTGTAATTACCGGTTGACCGGTACAAACCATTTGAATAAGTTCCGGCAAAAACTGTACCGTCAGTCTGGACTGCTAACGACATCACGCGATCATCCGGAAGTCCGATCTGACTCCATTGGCTCATCCCTTTTTCACTAAAATACATAAGAAAAAGCGTAATCAGCAGAATTGATTTTACAGTTTTCATGGCTCTATTTTTTGTTTGTTTAAAGTTAGATTATTGATTGATGGAAATTAACTTCATAAGAAAATATCTGGCAGGCAGAATTTAAATCATCTCATACTATATTCCTTGCTAAGCGAAGTGCTCCATAATACGCGAACAGCCGGTAGCTATGTTTTATCTGTTGCATTGTTACTGTTCAAAACCTGTTTACGATTACTATCCTTGTACTGCACTCAATGGCGATAAGCGCCCGAAACTCCTACCGAACAACGATTTTCACCGATCCGGCTTGTGCGGCATTCAATAGCCTGGCAAAATAGACACCTTTTTCAACTTTTTTTCCGTCAGGAGAGGTTAAGTCCCAATCGGCGGTATGCGCGCCCTTGCCGAGTGTCTGGTTTATTAAATCCTTAACTTTTTTACCCTGTATATCATATACAGCTAAACGGACCATTTCTTTATTTTCAGTATTAAACCCGAGAGTGACTTTTTCGGTGGCAGGATTTGGATATGCTGATAGATAATTCTGCGGTTCTGCGCTGGTCTGTTCCGTAATGCCAACCTGATCGTTCATAACTTTAAGGACAGCAATTCCCCTTCCGAGGCAGCTCATCCAGAGTTCGTAACCGCCGGGTATTACTTTTACTTCAAGATCCTTGATGGTGCTGTTGGGTAATCCGCCCCATTGGGGAACTCCTCCTGGGGAGGAGGGAAATGTCTGTATGTTTGTACCATCGTACCATAAAATACCGGCATCCGTTGATGGATATTCGGAATCGTATTGCATCCACAGTTTACCGTCGGGTGTTATTGTGAGTGGACGGACATGCTCTCCGGGGAAAGGCCAGCCTTCGTCGTGCGACCAGATCTGGTATAATCCGGTGTTGGCATCCAGCCGTATGAGTGTGCTGCCTGTGCTTGTAAACTGCGACCATGTGCCAACCCACACAATGCCATTGGCGTCAGCAGCAAAACCCGTGAACCATGCGGCACTGCCCGGAAAGTCTTCGATGCCGCGGCTGAATGTGTTTGTGCCATCCGTGCGTTGTATTTCGTAGTCGGTCATTGCCCATATAGCGCCATCGGTAGCGGGGTCGGGCATAATACGGTATCCCCAGCCTACGATAGGCAGTGTAGTCCAGTCGTTTGTAACCCCGTTATAATACCTGATGTTGTAGTACTCGCCCAGGCTCCACAGGCGGCCTTGCGAATCTTCAGTAAATCCTTCTGAGGTGGTTAAATAATCTTCCAGAGGAGAAAAGTTTGTTCCGTCCCAGGCATGAATACCGTTGAATGTGGGGTTAAACACGATATCGCCATTGGAAGGCCTGCTGTATATGGCCTGCGTATTATCGGCCTGATAGGGGAATGGAAATCCTAGTCCATAGGTGTAAATATTAAAACCGGTCCATCGTGTTCCGTCAAATTTCTGGAAGCCGCCCACGCCGCTGCCGGCATTTCCTGTCATCCATACATTTCCATCGCCGTCGAGCGTTAGGTCTTCAACAAAATAATCAATCTGCGAAGTATTCGTAATCCGGTAGCGTTGCCATTCCCCTGTACTCACATCACGCCTGGCGGCACCTTCCACACCACAAACCCAAACATTGCCCTGCTTGTCAATGTCAACGGTGGTTGTGACCTGATTAGGCCGCCATATCCCGTAATTTTGCCATGCTGTGCCATCAAACATCCAGGTTTCGGAATTGGCAGTTACCAATAAAGCTTTTCCATCTCCAAAGGCTTTGAATGCATCAATATAGTAACTGACATTTTCGTAGGGAGGCGTGGGATAAACCCATGTGCCGTCGGGGCGCTGATATTCCAGCGTTTCCCAATTGCCATCGAAGGACATGCGCAGTGCCCAGAAATTGCCTGCATCATCAACGCAATCTTTTCCGGGTAAGCCGGCTATATCACCAATAGCCGCAGGCGTGTAATTTGTGTATTCATTGGTTGCACTGTTATAAGTAAATACGTATCCGAAATATGTATCTGCCGACCACACCAGGTAACTTCCGTCGGGTTTGGGTTGCACGGCAATGCGGATATTTGATCCTTCCAGGATAGTCCACTGGTCATCCTTTGGATAATAACGGACCAGACCACCACTCGTAAACCAGATGCTGCTGTCGGGCGCAAGGTCAACGTCGTAAGTAAATCCAAGCAAAGCGGAATTTTCGGATGAATAATTTACAGCGTTTGACATACCGGACTGAGGATTAAATTTCAAGGCTCCCAGATAACTGCCAAACCAAAGATTTTTATCATAATCTTCCACGATATCCAGAAACTGGATGTCAGCATTGTCAAAAGAACCCAATACAGGGTAATCGACGTTTGAATAATTGGTCCAGCTGGTATCAGCCAGTTTGAACCTTGCAAAACCGCCTTCGCCCCAGTTGCCGGTATTGGCTGAAATATAGGGTTCATCGTTTTCGTCGATCCAGAGGGAAGTGGCGTAATCGCCCTGTATGCCGGTGTTTCCGGGGCGGTAGTAGCGCCATGAATATTCCGGTGCCGATTGTGCAAGTAAAATTAAAGGAAATGAAATTATGGTTAAAAGGGTAAGAAGTTTTTTCATGGGTTGTCAGTTTGATTTATTTGCAGGCAAATATTAGCGCCTGAATTATTTCAAAAAAATACCGGACAGTTTATTCTCCCGGAAGAAAGAATTTTATGTTGCTGAACAGGAAAATGCCAGTAAGCAAAAAAGGCACATAAAATTGATTCGTTCAATTAATCATTAACACAACATTCTATCAAATGTTCATGTTTGTTGTCAAAATTATATCTGTGCAAGAGGGTGACCGTTGTAGCAATTTTTGGCGGAGATATTGAAAGAAAAGGCAGAGGCTGAGTCGATCTGTTCTTCTGGCTCTGCCTGATCTGAAAATATTGTTTCTGTTCGAATTCATTCAACTTACACCTTCTTTAGTTAAGAGGCTGAATTAATATATCGGATTAAACCGCAGCTCATCCGAATCAGGATTTCCTTCCTGATTCTAATAAAACTTCGTACTTTTAAACTTCAATAAAAACAATCTCACAATGCTGAAAATGAAACTTGTTATTACTATTATTTCTTTTTGTTTACTGCAAATAGCAGCCATCGCACAAGTTCACACTTCGTACCTCTGGCACCTGGAGCAACCTATTTACTGGCCCGAAAAAAGCGTAGCAACGCCAACACGGTACCAAACTGTTTGGGAATCGCAATACCTTAAAAGCAATAACGGCAATTGGTACAGCGACGGGCAGCAGCACCCGCTCAACAACCTGGAAGAGATATTCAGCAACGAGGACCGCAAGGCTGCTTACCAATATCGAACAAAAGATGCTGTTCAGTCCTTGTTAGGTTTGCCTGAAGCAGGAGCACAGGTTAATTATTCCGGCGACCTGCTGGAGAATGTGAACAGCCTTGCTTCGCACAGCCAATGGGGTTATTCTTCCGGCTGGCAGAATAATTACACAACAGCCCGCGGATGGACTACCAGTGGTGGCAAGCCCCGCATGGATATTACAGGGTTTACGATGCATCACGCCTTATCGCCGCTGCTGAGCTACCGGATGCTCAGGAAACAGATTCAGGCGCACCGGTATCTTTACACCCAGACATTCGGCAGTTCGCCTGTTTATTCAAAAGGTTACTGGCCGGCAGAGTGCTCGTTCAGCGAGCGCAACATAAAAGCCCTCTCCGACGAAGGTTTTGAATGGTCAGTGATTGCCAACAGCCACCTGGCCCGCACGCTGGCCGATTATCCAATTAATTTCGGGACGGCGGGCTGTAACATTGATCCACCCAACAAAGCCGATATCATTCCTGTGAGCGGAAACAACTGGTGGAGCGGGCAGATTGACGGGCGTGGCGGTACGTTTGCAGCACCTTATTGCTACCAGGTGCACAAGGCGAAATATGTGGATCCGGCCAACGGTACTGAATACCTGCTCAATGTTGTGCCTATGGACGATGTGCTGAGTTATAAGAACGGTTATGCTACCATGGGTACCGGCGAGATTGATGCTAATATTGCGCCGTACAATGATCCCAATCATCCATCGCTTGTTTTGCTTGCGCACGACGGTGACAATGCATGGGGGGGAGGATATGATTATTATATGAACAGCGTTCAGAATTTTGCGAACGAAGCGGCTTCCAAGGGGTATGTTCCAAGCACCATACAGCAGTTCCTTAGCAGCCATCCTGTGCCGGCAAATGACCTGGTGCATGTGGAGGATGGTTCCTGGGTGAATGCAGCCAACGATTGGGGGCATCCGCAGTTTATAAACTGGAACTGGCCGATGTACACTTCCGCTTATCAGTTCAATCCCGAAGGCTGGACCGAGGATGTGCGCAACTGGGCTGTGCTTGTGGCTGCCGAAAACCGTGTGCTGATGGCTGAAGATATTTCGGGCGCTGTAAATATTGCAAACGTGGTGAACCCGGGGACTACGGCCACCGCTGCCGAAAAGGCATGGCATTTCCTTCTCCCGGCATACAACAGCGGGTATATGTATTATGGAACCGCACTTGATATGGAGGTAAAACAGTCGCTGGCATGCAACAATGCCTGTGAGTTTGCCGACCAGGTGATCGACGCATATTCCGGACAGGATAATACACCACCAACTGTTTTTATCCCGCAGCGTTATCCCTACAATCCAGGGGGAACTGGGTTTGGGCCAACGTATGGCTATCAGCTGCACCAAAATGCAAAGGATTTTTATGTGTGGACGTTTGCTTCGGATGTTTCGGGTATGCAATCGGTTACACTCAAATACCGTGTTGATGCTGATGGGATTAATCCCCTTGCAGGTAATCAAAACGAAACGTATGCAGGTGGCAGCGAAGTGGGGAGCTGGCAAAGTCTTGGTATGACTTCGCGGGCTTTCCCTACAGGAAATGTGACCAACAACCCGGATATCAATTTCTTTATTCTACCCGATTATATTGCCACGGAATATTATGCCCGGGTTCAGGGTTTTAATGAGCAATTGGTTGATTATTATGTGGAGGCAGTTGACAACAGGGGAAATATTACCAAATCGGATATCCAGCATGTGTATGTTGGAAAAACAAACGATGGGGGCGGCGGAACTACAGGAATTACATGGTCGCCGGAAAACCCAACAGAGGATGATGTGATAACCATAACTGAAGACGGAGCAACGCAGGGGGCAAAACTTCACTGGGGCGTGAAAACAAACGGGCTTACTTGGCAGCTACCAATTCCGGCATACAGGCCAGCAGGATCAATCTTGTGGAATGGCACAGGTCCGGCTGTGGAAAGCACGATGACCGGCCCGGATGCCGAGCAGAAGCTGACGATACAATTAGGACCTTTTAACAATGCGGCCCAGTTGGTTGATGGTGTCGATTTTGTGATGCATTACAACGATAATACCTGGAACAACAATAACGGTCAGGATTTCCATATTCCTATAACTCAGACCCAGACAGGTGAAAGCAGTATTTCGGAACTGCCGGAGATTATGCTGTATCCCAACCCGGTGGATGAAATTGCGTATATCAGGAATTTTACGAACGGGCATGCACTGGAGGCATCTTTATTTGATATAACAGGAAAGCCTGTGATCAGGTTTGTATTGGATGATAAAAAAGCTACACTTGATATGCAGGGCTGCGGAGCAGGAATTTATTTTTTGAAAGTGTTTTCGGGAAACGAGATTGTAAAAGTAATTAAGGTGGTGAAGATGTAGGTCAGCACTTCGGCACTCCCTTCGACTACGCTCAGGGTGACATTACTCAAATATATATCTGCTAAACAAGAAGAGCCCCATTTTTGGAGCTCTTCTTGTATGTGGAAATATTAAGTTTTTTATTTAAAAATAATTTTCCGGGTAACCATTTCGGAATTATCATTTCCTGAGCGAAGGATAAGGTAGTAGATGCCTTTGGAAATTTGTCCTGTTAAGAGTGTTAAAGAATTTTGTCCGGAGTTTATTTCGGCCTGGTAATTAAATACCTTTTTTCCATCAGTATTATAAAGATCAGCAATAACACCGGTGGCAGTTTTAGCATTTAATGAAATGTAAAGCTTGTCTGTTGCAGGATTGGGATAAACCCGGAAATCTGAAATACCGGAAGGTGTTTTTATTCCAACGGGACAAGTTGAACATAATGAAAAGCAAACCAATGCCAGCGTGGAATTAGCTTCAGGGACAGTAATGAACCGGTTAAATCCATTTTGCCCATCTGGAACACCGCAGGTTTCGGGAATTGTTTCTTCATTTTCCCAAGTTATACCGTTGATGAATTTGTATTGAGCTTCCACTCCGATATCAATCAAAACCGATTTGGAGTAAACATTATTTCCAATGTTTGTCATCAATGTGGCCGCAGGATCCCATCCCTGGAATGTGCCAGCCAGATGAACACCATCAGCAGAAACGGTTTCGTATGTCATATCGACCTGAAATGTGATATTAACGGGATTACTTCCCGAACATGTTGCACAGCTTGAGAAGCATTTTGCAGGCAGCGTAGTGTCAATAGCAGGCATTGTAAAAAACCTGTTAAAGCCACCAGAGCCATTGGAGACACCGCAGGCCTCAGGAACGCTTTCCCCACCGGCCCACACCTTGCCATTAATAAACCGGTATTCAATAATTTCGGATGGAAGAAATTGTGCTGTGTACTCATAAATGCCGTTTCCTGCGAGGGTCATTTCTGTAGAGCCAGGATTCCATCCCTGGAAGCTACCCGTAATATGCACACCATCAGCCGAAACTATCTGCTGGCTCATATCTACCCTAAAAACAGCGCTATGCGGTACATTACAAAGATCGCACAGGCTGAAGCATACAGAATCAGCAATAAGATTTCCAGTGCCAAGGGTTATCTGACGATTGAACCCGCCATTTAAATCATCGACACCACAGGCGGAGGGAACTGTTTCAGTATCAGTCCATGTGTCGCCATTTATAAATTTATATTGCTGCACACTACCTCCGGGCACTGAAACAGTAGCTGTATAAATGTTGTTACCGGTGGTAGCCATCACTGTAGCTGATGAACTCCAGGAATTGAAAGATCCGCCAACGTGAACGCCTGTTGCCGCTACTGTTTGCAGGCTCATGTCCACAGTTAAGGTAAGATTTACCGGTAAAGCACAAGCACTGCACTGGCTAAAACAGACCACAGGTACTGTCATGTTGGTAGTGCCTAAAGTAACCTGGCGGTTGTAACCACCGGTTCCGTTGTCGACGCCACATGTTGAAGGAACAATTTCTTCTCCTGTCCAGGCATCTCCATTTACAAATTTGTATTCCTGAACGCTGCCACCAGGTGCAGATACAGTTGCAGTATAAATACCGTTACCACTGCTGGTCATCACTGTGGCAGAAGAACTCCATCCATTGAACGTACCTCCGACGTGAACGCCAGTGGCTGCAACAGTCTGTTGGCTCATATCAACACTAAGTGTCAGGTTGACAGGAGGTGAACAGGTGCCGCACTGGCTAAAACAGACTGCTGGCACAGTTATGTTGGTGGTGCCAAGAGTAACCTGGCGGTTGTAACCACCGGTTCCGTTGTCGACACCGCATGTGGATGGAACAACTTCTTCTCCGGTCCATGCATCACCATTGATAAATTTATATTCCTGTACACTGCCGCCTGGGACAGCAACAGTGGCTGTATAAATATTGTTACCACTGTTAGTCATCACCGTGGCAGATGAACTCCAGCTGTTGAACGAGCCACCAACATGAACGCCTGTTGCTGAAACAGTCTGCTGGCTCATGTCCACACTCAGAGTAAGGTTAACAGAGGATGAGCATGGTCCGCACTGACTAAAACAAACCAAGGGCAAAGTTAGGTTAGTGGTTCCCACAGTAACCTGACGGTTGTATCCTCCGGAACCATTGTCAACACCGCACGCTGCCGGAACTGTTTCTTCACCTGCGCCCCAGGCATTTCCATTAATAAATTTATACTCGATCACTGATCCGGTGTTCACATTTACGGTAGCTGTATATAAACTGCCGCTGCTGAGTGTCATTGTCGTAGCAATTGTGCTCCATCCGTTGAAGCTCCCGGCAACATGTACCCCGTTGGGCGAAACAGTTTGCTGGCTCATATCAACCTGAAAGGTAAGAGAAACCGCTGTGCCGCATGGTCCGCACTGGCTGAAACATACCGCATCGAGAACGGTTGCAGTTGCAGGGCCGGTTAAAAAGCGGTTGTAAGCACCTCCGCTTAATACTCCGCAGGCAGCAGGCACTATCTCGTCGGTTCCCCAAGCATTTCCGTTAATAAACTTATACTCGTAAACTGTACCAGAAGTAAGGTTTATTACAACTGTGTAGATACTGCCGCTGCCGCCATTGGACATAGCTGTGGCACCAGGGCTCCAGGCGTTGAAGGTTCCGGCAACATGAACGCCGTTAGCCGAAACGGTTTGCTGGCTCATGTCAACCCTGAACGTAACATCAATTGCCATCACAATTGAGCATGAGAATATAGCTATTAATAGGAAGAGGTTTCTTTTCATTTCAGTTGTTTATTCTTAATAATTGAAAGTGTTAAATGAGTTTAAGTTTTTATTAATATAGAATTCCCCTGCATGTGCAGGGGAATTCCATAAATTTAATTAAAGTTAAGGGATTAGAGCGCTGGCAGCCAAATTTGTATTGTTTTCAACGATAGACATGTCACTGCCGTCAATCACACCATCTCCGTTGCAATCATCAGGCAGATAACCAGAAGCGGCACTATTTGTATCGTTTTCAATAATTGACATATCACCACCGTCTATAATCATATCCTGGTTCACATCGCCTCCATAAATAGCATAACCCATATCACCCATCTGCAAGAGGTTACCACCATATACATCGGCAGGTGTGCCAAATGATT
The DNA here is from genome assembly GCA_964511085.1 of uncultured Lentimicrobiaceae bacterium. GTDB lineage: Bacteria > Bacteroidota > Bacteroidia > Bacteroidales > DASVHX01 > DASVHX01. Next base: position 3,740 of record CAZEDO010000089.1, on the reverse strand, counting down.
GAGTAATGGTGCTGCCTGCAAAAGAAACTGCCGTTGCACTTACTGTCATTATACTGCTGCTCTGCAGGATGGTGATATAGTAAGAACCGCTGTATGCAACAGGTATAGTTAAAGTAGCGGTTCCTGTGGTGCTGAGTTCCACATTGGTTGCGGTATAAATAAGAGTACCATAGTTGGTCCCATCATGCAACTCAACTGTGATATGATCAGCAACACCTGCAGGCCAGTGTGGGCCAGACTCGTCAAAAGCCTGGTTCAAAATACCACCACCTGCATAAAGACCTTGAGGAAACACCGAAGTAAGGCTAAGCGATTTACCTGGTTCTGTTACAGTAAGTACTCCTGAAACATTGGTTGTACCATCCCAGAAACCACCTCCAAATCCACCATAAATATAAGATCCGTTTCCGAACTGAAAACGGCTGGCATAGTAATAAGTTCCTGTAGTAGAAATTGAAGCTCCAAGGTCAGCAGTAAATTCATCATTATCTCCGATTTGGGCATCGAATGTACAAAGAACCCAGTTTGTCCAGGTATCAGGATTGGTGGGGCTTGTGCTGTATCCAATCCATGCTTGCAGGCCAAAAGTGGCTCCGGCACCGGCTGTGTATCCATTGGCGATATATGCCTGAGCATAAACTAAAAAGGCGCCTCCGGTGTTTATAGAGCCTGTTCCCGGTGATTGAAGATTGCACCAGCTCACGTTACCTCCCCATGTGTTATTCAGGGTTGTATTGGCAGAAAGAGTGAGGGAACGGTTTCCATCACCCCATTCACCACCGCTCCATCCAGCGTTTTTAAAATGTTTATATTCGTATGATCCTGCCGGCAAAGACAAAGTTAGAGTATAAGTTAAAGTTGTTCCTACCCGAGTTAACAGAAGGGTGCTATTTGTGCCTGGTTCATTCCATGAAGCACCAGGGAAATTGCCTGCCAGATAAACAACATTGGTGATAGGATCAAACCCATTAGAAGTTGACATATCCACGTTGAAAGTTACAGAGTAATTTGTAGTAAACTGTATATCTGAACCATATCCGGTTCCTGTTGAATTGGAGGCATAAGCACGCACGTGGTAAGTGATACCTGGAGTAAGTGGGGTTAATGTGCTTATAAATGAACCTGTCCCGGCACCGTCAATTGTTTTGGAGTCAGAAATTGTTGGATCAGCTGAAGTACTCCAGCAAACACCGTGGGCAGTTACAGCAGATCCGCCGTCGGCGATAACTGTACCACCGCTGGTAGCTGATACATCTGTAATAGCTGAAACAGAAGCAGTGGTTACTGTTGGAGCAGCTCCATTAACGGTAAGGATACCTGAAACATTGGTAGTTCCATTCCAATAACCGGAATTGTAACCACCATAAACAAAAGTTCCTGCGCCAAGTTGGAAACGGCTGGCATAATAATATGTTCCCGGTGTAAGCGAAGCACCTATGACCCCTTTGTATTCGTCATTACTACCGGAAGGTCCTGTGAAAGAAGCGGCTACCCAGTTTGTCCAGGTGTTTGGATTTGTATTGGTACTATTATATCCAATCCATGCCTGTACGCCCGGTGCAGGAGTTATTTGTCCGGTTACACCTGCTATAGTTACCTGAGCAGAAACATCGAGAGTTTGTCCGGGATTTATAGCACCTGTTGCCGGTCCTTGAAGATTAGCCCAACTGATAGGAGGCGCACCTACAAGGTAGGAATAGTTTGCTCCTGCGTTGTTATTAATTTTAATACTCTGCATATCGTAATTACCAGTAATAGCAGCGATTGTTGAAGAGAAAGCATAATAGCTTATGGTTGTTCCATCAAGTTGACCAGGAATCACAACTGATCCTGCAGTTCCACTCATTGTAACGGCGAGGGCTGTTGAAGTAGCCCATGAATCATTCGTATAACGAAGGTAGATTTTTTCTTCGGCGCATAGTGCAGCAGATACAGAGATATTCACAGTAACAGGAACGTTAACGGATCCAGAGGAAGGGCCTGTAACTGACAGAATATCTATAGGGAGCGCACTGGTTTCCATAAAAATTGCATCGGTATTGCTATAACCTAAGTCTTTCCAATTCATGGTGTACCATTTGCCATTGGTAATAGTGATGCTGTTGTCAGCTCCACCTTTTGTGTATGCCTGAAGAGAATTCATAGCAACTGTTACGCCACCCCATTTGTTTCCCCAAGGGTTACCAGTGGAACCACTGGTAAAAACCCATCCGTATGTTCCGCCTACTACATCGCCTCCGGTTGCAGCGGCACTTAAAATTGTTTGCCATCGCGTGGTTCCGATTGCTATTTTTGTAACCCGCCCACCAGCAACCTGTGTGCTGCTTGCCAAACCAAGGCAGTTGGTTGGTGGATTAGTCCATCCGTTCCATGCTCCAGGCATGCTTAGGCCTTCTGGCTCATAAATTTGAGCTTTAACAGATGGGCTGAATAAAAACATTGTTAGAAAAAGAGACACTAAAGCAATAATGCTATGCCTCTTTTGGTGCATTTGGTGTAAATTTTTCATAAGTGCGGTAGTTTGGTTTTTGGTTTTGGTTTTTGGTTTTTGGTTTCGGTTTTTATTATTGGTAACAATACTAAATTCAAAGAATCTAATTAAAAGCTATTTGCAGGAGCTTGAATACAAATTATAAAGTGATAACGTTCTGCAAGCAAAATTTATAAAATTGGATTTCAGTGTAAATTAAAATAGGTCGTGTGAGCTATTTTAAGATATTTACCAGAAAAAATTCAACACTCAATCAACAACTTTATTCAGTAAGTTTTTTCTTTAGGTCAATAGTTTTTTTTGCACCGTATCCTATTCCAAGCATTATAAGAAACGATATTCCACCATCAATTGGTGCACCACCGCCAACCGGTCCGTTGGAGCCTGTTGGTGCAGCACCTCCGTTAGGATGCGGAGGAGACTGTGCTGAAATGAACAATGGTGAAACAACTATAAAGACTGCGATGAGTGCTATTCTGATTTTCCTTTTCATATTTTTTTTATTAATAACTGTTTATTAAAAGTTCCAGGTCCCGGGTTCCATGTTCCTGGTTTATACTGTGTTTTTCATTTCAAGTTACCCTGAGGAGTCTGCCAGTAGTGCGCAAACGACAGGGGAGTAAAATGGCATTTTTACTTGCCATTTATTACTGAATCCACACTTTTTTGACTATAGTATTCTGGTTGCCAATAAATTTAACAATGTAGTTACCTGATATAGCAAGATTAAACTTGTTTATTCCCTGCACAGCCGACGCTGTTGTAACAAGTTGACCGGTAATTGTGTAAATAGATATTTCGCCTTTTGAAGAATTCATTAAGTCAACATATGCAATTTTGCCATTGCTGTATATGTTGGCAGTTGAATTAAAGGTTTCAGGTACCGATACTGTGCCAAAATGCAATACAAACCTTTGTTCATCTTCTCCAGTAGTAAAATTAAAAGTATAAGAATTACTCAGAAGGTCAGTGATAATGCCGGTTTGGATATCTTCCAGGGCTGCAACAGGGAGATCGGTTAATTCGGTTGCTGTTATGGTATAAGTACCACTGGTTCCCACATGGATTCCAACCGGAACAGAACTGGTTTCGGGTAAGGTGTTAATAGCAAGAGGCTGACTGCCATCATTCGTGTAAATCTGAGCAGCTTCAGCTACATCACCATATAATTTAAGCGCATCAAATTCGTAATCAAATTCAGCTGTTGCTTCCGGAAGGAACCTAACTACGGCTTCGTCGGTATATTCAT
>CAZEDO010000088.1:0-15707 GCA_964511085.1 uncultured Lentimicrobiaceae bacterium | reverse complement strand
ACTGGTTGGTTGACAACATTCATGTTTACTATGCATTCTCACCAGCCACTAACCTGATGTCAAATCAGACAGGTGATCCATTGAATGATGTTCATCTTACCTGGGAAGCACCAGTTGGTGGTTCTGTTATTCTTCCTGGCGAATGGATCCATTATGATGATGGCGTTAATTCTGATGGTATCGGAACAGGTGGTGCTGCTGAATTTAATGTAGCAATGCGTTTCACTCCTGCACAATTAGCTGACTATGATGGTTTCGCAGTTAAGAAGATCAAATTCTTCCCAAGAGAAGCAGCATGTACTTACGCAGTAAAGGTATGGTCAGGCGCAGATGCAGCCAACTTATTAATTGAGCAGGCAGTTGCAACACCAACTATTGGTGACTGGAACGAGATTGACCTCAGTACTTTTGCAACCATTGATGCATCACAGGAACTTTGGATAGGCTACAGTGCCAACACTACCACCGGTTACCCGGCAGGTTGTGATGCAGGCCCGGCCGATGCAGGCTCTGGCGACCTTCTTTCACAGGATGGTGGAGTTACCTGGGTATCAATTTCAACTGAATATGGATTGGACTACAACTGGAACATTCAGGGCTTTGTTGAAGGAACTGGTGATGCTCCTATGGCAGCATTACAGCCAATTCAGAAGATCCTTCCGGTAACTGCAGCAGCAGGTACATTCAAACTTGACCCGAATCCAAATGCTACCGCAGCTAATCTGTTACAACGCACAACAAGCAGTGTAAAAGAGAGCAAAAACACACGCGCAATTACTGGCTACAATGTTTACCGTCAGGGTACTATTGGCGATTATGCAGTAATTGGTAACACCACAGCTCTTGAATACAATGACCTGAACCTTGCAAATGACTGTTACAATTACTATGTAACAGTTGTGTACACTGAAGATGACGGTATGGTTAACGAATCAGGTCCATCGAATATCAGAACGGAATGTTTAAATGTTGGCATCAACCCGTTAACATCATCGGAAGTTAGCATCTATCCAAACCCTGCTACCACATCGGTAACAATAAATCTGACAGATAATGTAAGGCAGTTGACCGTATATAATTATCTTGGCTCAGTAGTAAATGAGATGAACATTGCTAAGGGTAAAACCTTAACTATGAATACATCCAATTATGCTGCCGGAACTTATACAATCCGCTTTACAACCGCAAATGGTGAAACCTTCAGCAAGAAGTTGGTGATCATCAAATAATCATTCATTTGAGCAATTGAAAAAGGGGGCCGAAGCCCCCTTTTTTGTTTTGTACAAGTTAGGTTTTGCTAATTCAGGAAATTCAGATACCTGATATGTCGATAAAAATATTTATAACTTACGTTTTCTGAATCGCATGACAAATAGCCGAAATATAGATTTAACCGACTAATTGCTGCCTTTTATCGAAAAAACTTGCGATAAGATGCAGCCTGCCTTATCATTGTCACATAATTACAAATCGGGCAATATGCTGAAAACAAAATGTACCCACAGGATATTTCTATTATTTCTGTTACTTGTTACCGCCGGACATATTTCCGGGCAGGCAACTTCTGGTATATTGGCTCCATCCCAACTCCAGCGTAAAACTATGGAAGCCGTCAGGATAAGCAATCCTCCAAAGATTGACGGCATACCCGACGAGTTATTTTGGAAAACAACTCCTGCCGCCACTGATTTTGTGGAATATACACCGCGAAATGGAATCAAAGCCCCTTTTAAAACTGAAGTACGCTTTGTTTATGATGATATTGCCTTGTACGCCCTGGCCATCATGTTTGACCCGCATCCAGACAGCATCTTTAAAGAATTAGGCCGGCGCGACCAGGTAGACCAACTTGCTACAGATTACATCTCGTTCGATATACTTCCATACAATGATGGGTTAAACATGTATGAGTTCAAAGTTACACCGGATGGTTTGCAGAACGATTGCAAATATTCAGCTATCGGGCAGGATGTTAATTGGGATGCAGTTTGGGAATCAGCAGCTAAAATAACTGATTCGGCATGGATAGTTGAAGTAAAATTCCCTTACTCGGCTCTTCGGTTCCCTAAGGTTGACAAGCAGGTTTGGGGCATTAACTTTTGGAGGAATCTTTTCCGTATGCATGAATGGTCCACCTGGTGTTTTGTTGATAATAAAATGGAAGACATCTTTAAGTACTATGGTGAAATAAAGGGAATTGATAACATTAATCCTCCTTTGCGATTATCCCTTACTCCATATGTGGCTGGTTATATGCAGAAAGACCCCGGAATAGATAAATTTTCTTCCTTTGCCAGGGGCGGGATGGATGCCCGTTGGGGATTGAACGAAAGTTACACACTTGATATGATGCTGATCCCTGATTTTGGGCAGGTACAAGCTGACGACAAAGTACTTAATCTTTCGCCATTCGAAATCCGCTACGACGAAAAACGGCAATTCTTTACCGAAGGAACTGAACTCTTCAACAAATGCGAAATCTTCTATACCCGCAGGGTAGGGAGTACTCCCCGGTTTAATTATCTACCATATGAAAATTTGAAGCAGGACGAAAAAGTGAAGAAGAATCCCGTAGAAACAAGGATTATCAATGCGACAAAACTTTCGGGCCGTAATGCAAAAGGATTAGGTATTGGATTTTTTAATGCCATTACAAGCAACACATGGTCAATAATAGAGGATACAATGAGAGGCGGAACACGTAAAGTGCTGACACAGCCTTTTACCAATTATAATGTCCTGGTGCTTGACCAAAACCTCAAGCATAATTCTTATGTGAGCATGGTGAATACCAACTACTTTAGTCCAAAGGATAACTACAAAGCAAACGTTACAGGAACAGAGACACGGCTAAACAATAAGAAAAACACCTTCGCATTCTTTGGGAGGCTGAATTTAAGCAATAAATCCAGTGAAAAGGAGAAGAATATTACAGGACATAATATGGTGGTTGCTATTTCCAAACCAGGAGGTAAGTTCTCTTATCAATTAACGCGGGATCAGGCCGATAAAAAATACGATCCTAATGATATGGGATTTCTGAATAATAATAATTATGCATCAAACAATCTGATCTTGCGCTATAATGTCCTGGACCCATTCTGGAAGTTTTTAAACACAAGGAATGCACTTAGTGTGAATTATAATACACTCTATGATAACAATAATTTTAAGGAACTAAATGTTGGCATTTTGAATTACACCACATTTAAAAATTTTTGGGAGACAAATGTTGAAGCATTCTGGAACCCAAAGGGCTACCATGATTATTATGAACCAAGAGTTTGGGGTTATGTATATAAGATTCCAGCTTTTTATTATGTTACGGCTTATATCTCAACTGATTCTCGAAAGGTGTTACAACTATCGGCAAGTGGCTCTATTAACCAATCGCCGGCAAATAATTTTACTGGCGTGCAAGCTAGTCTTGGGCCCAGATTTCGTATTAACGACAAAGCAACCATCTCATTAAATACTGTTTGGGACAACCAACAGAATGACCATGGTTGGGTATATACGCAATATGATTCACTATGGCAACCTACGATATACTTTGGCACCAGGGAAATAAAGACATTAAGTACTGTCCTAAGCGGAAAGTATATTTTTTCGACCAAAGCTTCTCTCACCCTGCGTATGAGGCACTATTGGTCGAGGGTGCATTATACAGGGTTTTATACGTTGAATTCAGAAGGGAACCTTGATAAAAGTTCTTTCAATGAGTCCAGCGATATTAACTTCAATGCATTTACTTCAGATGCTCAGTTTGTATGGTATTTTGCACCTGGGAGTGAATTAAGCGTTGTGTGGAAAAATGCAATATTTAGCAATGGGGAACAGGTGATAAATGATTACATGGAAAACTTCCGAAGCACTCTAAAATCGCCTCAGACCAACAGTTTCTCATTAAAAATACTATACTACCTCGATTACGGTTATTTGAAGAAACTCCTGTAGTTTCCTTGATTTAAAAGTTTGCCAAGCCACCTGTAACACCAGCAATACTGAAACCAATATGGCGAGTTAAAGGTTTTGATAATCCTGTTTTTTTGGAAAAATTGTTGTTAACAGCTAACTTTGTTGTGATACTTTTTTAAGCAGTCAAATCAAGTTCTTAAAAAAACCGGGAAATGGCAATACCAACATCACGTACTAAGACGAAAGCCGATATAACTATCAACCATGATTCGTGTAACGGTTGTGGGCTTTGTGTTTCCGTTTGCAAAGATTTTAGCCTTATTTTTCAGGAAGGTAAAGTTCGGATTTCAGACCATTCTCTTTTCGGGTGCGTTGGTTGCGGACATTGCATGGCTGTTTGTCCGTCAGGAGCGATAATCATTAATGGACGGGAATTGTCGGAAAAAGATTTATTTGAATTACCCGAAAAAGTAAAATCTGCTTCTTACGAGCAGTTGTTAAACCTCTTGCAGCGCCGCAGGAGCATCAGGGAATTTAAGAAGTCGCCGGTTGATGGGACACTTATTCTAAAAATTCTGGAAGCTGCTAAAACTGCCCCAATGGGCTTGCCACCTTCGGATGTAAATGTATTAATACTTGATTCAAAGGAGAAAGTATTTGCTTTTTCAAAGGATTATTGTGACTATCTTGAAAGCATTAAATGGTTGGTTTCCGGTTGGTTCATGGCATTGATGCGACCTTTCTGGGGAAAAGCAAACGATGAAATGTTCCGTGACTTCGTTAAACCTCTATTTCGGATTTATACCGGTTCGATGAATGAGGGCACTGATCTTGTAACTTACGATGCCCCGTTGGCAATGTACTTTTATGGATCACCATATACCGATCCTGCCGACCCTATAATTGCAGCCACTTACGCCATGGTCGCTGCTGAAACGCTTGGATTGGGTACTTGCATGCTCGGCGGTATTCATCCTATGATACAAAATGGGGGGAAAGCCAGAAAATTCAGGGAGGCACATGGAATAAAGTTTAAGAGCCGCGAAGGGCTATTTGTCATTTTTGGCCATCCAGCAGTCAAATATCATAAGGGTGTTCACAGGACTTTTGCGTCTGTCACTACCCTTGGCTAAACTAACCTTTCTAAGGTAGAATCAATCTTACAGTTTGTTTTTGTGATTCTTATATTGATTCCATTCATTGATGTAATTGCGACTTTAATTGCGATACCAGAGTGTTATCGCATAACGATTCCCTGAAAATGAAAAAGCACTTTCAAGCCAAATCATTATTTATGATCGGTCGATGTTAATATATTGATATTGTGTGCTTTTCATGTTGATATATTTCTCAAATTAACTAGTATAATACAGGTTTAAATAGTATACATTCGCATGCTTTTATCTGTGGAAGGACTACTAACATTTTATACATCAGAAACTGAGCAATAGTAAGCCATGCAGCCTGCCTCTAAATTTTTAACCCGAAGTTTTATTATTGGCTTTGTGCTTTTTTCTGTGCTATGTATCAACCAAAGTGCAAAAGCCCAGGATATCTCTGAAAAGGATGTCCCCCCTGATGTTCAGAAAGCTTTTGCTAAAAAATACATGGAACACAGCGAAGCCTACTGGATGATCAAAGATGGCTTTTATATTGTATCCTTCAAGACGGGAAAAGAATACCTTGATGCTTGCTACAGTGCAAAAGGCAAATGGATATATACTGAGCGGATTATTGATTTCACAGCCTTACCAAAGGCAGTTGCTGATTCACTGCATACTAGTCAATTCGGCCATTGGGATGTAGGGAATACATATACCGTAGAAGTGCCAGGTAAGTCAACCAGATATAGGCTCTTTGTTTACAGTGCCACATGGGACGAGCTGGAACTTAACTTTGAAGCTAATGGCACATTAATTTTGGATATACCTTAACGAGCCTCCTTTACCAGAGAATCCTCTAAAGAAAATAATAAACACTAATTTTATCTTCCAGCTGTTGATCCCTTCGCTTTCTAATGATTGCAAATAGTCTATTGTTGAAATTTACTTTTAATCAAATCGATAAAAGGCAGCCACTTAAATAGGAAGAAACAAGTAATACTACCAATACAGTCGGCTATGAAATCATAAATACTGGCTTGCCGCCAAACAAAAACAAATTCCTGCAGCAACTCTGTTATGCCCCCGAATGCTATGCCGGTTCCGATCGATAGAGAAACAAATAAACTTATAGGAAAATTTTCTCCATGGCTGCGGATTAGCCCGTAAAACAGCATTAAAGTAAAAACAAGAAAAATGAAAAAGTGTACAATTTTGTCCGGTGTCAAAAGATCCCAGATAGAAGGCACTTTTGGAAAGTAATTACCTGGCAACCCGGTCAATAATAGAATAAGCCAGGCCCATATTATAACAGGCCAGTAGTATCTGAAAGATCTCATACTCAGCTAAGTTCCTGTAAGGAACTATTATATACCAAGTATTTCTGAATACTTTGCTGCACTGAGCAGTTCGGCTATTTCGGCTTTATTGGAGATGCTTATTCTAACGATCCAGCCTTTTCCATAAGGATCCTGGTTTACCAGTTCGGGATTGGTGATCAATGCTTCGTTAAATTCCAGCACTTTTCCGGAAATGGGCATAAACAGATCGGAAACGGTTTTCACAGCTTCGATGGTGCCGAATGACTCGCCTTTGGCCAATTCCTCGCCAACGGTTTCCACCTCAATAAAAACAATATCGCCCAACTCCCCCTGTGCAAAATCGCTAACACCAATATAAGCTTCATCGCCTTCGGCCCTAAGCCATTCGTGATCGCTCGTATAAACTAAGTTATCAAGTACTTTCATCTGATTTGGGATTGATTATAAAGTTTCAAATTTATGGATTTTAGAGAACAACCTGTTCCTTTCTCATAAAAATTAATCATTCTAAACAAAATCAACGGAACGCCTTTAGCCAAAACAGAATTTACCTTGTTCATTTACTGCGACAATGTGAACCTGAGCGTTAATCCACCGTTGGTGGCGGATGTGTAGAATTGAGAGGATATGTATGGTTTGTTAATTGACTTGTCGAAAAATAACCGAAGGTTTAACGTTTGATTTACTACGTAATCAGCTGTGAATTTGATTGCAATCTGACGGAACCCTGTCGAAATCTGGTTAATTTCCTCGTCAAGCCGACGAAGAACAGTCCTGTTGTCCTTTATAGAAAAGTCTAATTTAAGGTTAAGGTCGCTCTTAAGTTGCTGTTTTTTGCCCCCTCCACCCATAGAGCGTACAGCTAATTTAACATTCTTGATTCGGTAGCCACCCCCAATCACGAATTCGTTACTTGCAACTTCGGTAAGCTGATTGTTGACAAAACTCAGGGAAATATTTCGCGATCTTTTATATTCGAGTTTTCCAAGAAAGCTGTTTTTCATTGTAACATCAAGGCCAATAAACGGGCTGAATTGCTCAGAGATAGACAAACCGTCGATCCGGTTTTTTGAAATATAATTTCCAGCCTGATCCAGCGCAGTCTGATATGGATCATTGTCGTTGTATTTGATATTATTAACGTACGAACCAACAGAGTATGTTGACCGGTATGCATGTGAAAGGTTTATGCTGGTGAAAAATGGTTTCAGTGCCTTTATTTCCGACAAGCCATTGTATGTAATACGCCAGTTAGGCAGAGGGATTTTCGGGAAAGCGCTCAGATTCACCTTGTCTGGTTTCTTTCCACTGTAAGCAGCCAGGAAAGCGGGTATCAGCACATCCTGTGAAGAAGAACCATACCCCAGAGGATAATTTAAAGAATCTGTTCCATCTGAATAAGGATTATCATTTGCTGCTGCCAATCTTTGTGCAATTGTAATGCGGTATGCCTTCATGTTCTCGAATGTGGGATTAATATTATCCGCATTGTCCTTAACGAAAGCTGTGTTCCACATGATATAGGACATGCTGAAACTTCCACGTTCCTGAGGGTTTGATGGGGGATTGAATCTGCCCTCACTGTTTGCTTTAAAATATGCTTGATAGTTATAGGATTCGGTGCGATCTGCCGTTAATTCAATCTTCAGATTCTTAATGGGCTCGATATTGGAACGAAGTGTCAGGTTTTTAGTCTGCCGGGTAGCAAAAGCAGTATTGAGCAGTGTATCAGTGGAAAGCCAGCCGTTTTCCTGTGCTTTATCCATAATATCTTTCTGGCTTCCAAAAATAAAACCTAGCCCTGGTGCATTTTCTGCCCAGTTATTCCCAAGGGCACCTGATTCAGGTCTAAAGCCTGGGAGAAGAGTCCCATTTGTTTCATTATAAGTTATATTAACATCTTTAATGCCCATGAGTATGCCGACAAAGTTATAACCAATGATCTTAGCATAGTTCTTCTTTGGTTTTTTATTAATATCGGTTGTGTCAGATTTTGCAGTTGCCTCTTCAGCTTTCTTATCAAGTTCTGCCCTGGGATCTGCTTTCTTTTTTCCAGGAGGGCCTGGGGTATTTCGGGATTGGCTCCTGGTGAGTTCCTGGCTTATCTTTTGAAGAAAGCCAACCTTATTATAAAGAGTAGTCAGGCGGGCACCGGCATTTATCTGTTTCGTATTGCTGTTCTCTATCGTATTAGCCATTATGCTTTTGATGGAGCGCGGAGATGCCTCCCAGCGGTATGTGCTTCCATACTTTGCTGTAGCAGTTACCCAATTCAGGATCGGTATTTTGTTGAGCGGAACATTGTAGTTAAGATTCATTTGTTGGGTGAAACGGCTCAGTGTACCAAAACTCATTATCTCATTCCAGATTGTGTCTTTCTTCTGCTGGTAATCTTCATCGGTTTTAGAAATTCTCCCTGATGGCTCATATACATAAGCATTTGCAATAGCTGAATAATCCAGCTTGAGCGACTGCGATAGATCATATTTTAAATCGAAAATGCGGCTCCAGTCCCAATGCTTTACATAAGTGGGTTCGATAATAATCAGGGCATCACTCTTATTCCGAAGGAGGCGTTCGTCATATTCCCGGTTCATATCAGTACGGAAAGAGAACATTTTCGGGATATAATAGAAATTGAAATCCCTGAGTAACTGTAATGATTTACTTTTCTGGAATAGTTTTACTTTGTCGAATGGCCTTATCACACTTGGGTTTGTGACAAAAGTGTAACCAAGTCCTCCCTTATAATTCCGTTTGCGGTCCGATTCGATATCAATATTCCTATGGAATATCTCGGTGAAAGCATAGGATACATCAAAGTTTTCGATATCCCATGGATGCGTTTTGCTGGATCCTCCAACTTTCTCTTTGCGTACATTCATGAAGTTGATATTCCTTCGAGTAGTAAGATCCTGCGTTTTATTTAGCAACGAATCGCGCTGCCCTTTGCTTAGGCTGGCAAGTTGATCGTTAAGTATGATATCAGGATCCAGTGGATTATATTGTGGCTTGCTGCTTTGTCTGGAATAATCTACATGCAAGGGTATCCTGATTCCACTTTTCTCGGGAAAGAATTTGCCCAATTCAAGGTTTGTAGCAACATCGAACTGTGTAAGCTCCTCTTTTTGCCTTTCGTTGATTTTCTTTTCAATGCTACCAAAGCCAGGTGTGCTATGAGAACCTGATAAAACAACATTTCCTAAATCTGCAAGGTTGGTGCTTACTCTGGCTGTGGCTGCCCAGCCTGATTTTTCGTTAAAATCGGAAAGGCGCAGCTCATTTACCCATATTTCAGCACATTTATCCTTTCCATCGTCTTTATCTGAGATGGTTCTTTTCTTGGGATTGCGTATCCCTATCATGAAGGCTTTCACGTCGCTCAGGCTTGGAATACCTACAACGGTTATCCTGTTTTCTCCGTCATTAACAGGATATGGAGTAGTATATGATACGTTACTGCCTGACTTGCCAAGTTCCTCATTCCGTTGTTTTTTCGCATCAACCAGTTTTGAAAGTTCAATTTCAAGGCGATTCCCATCTGGCCATATAGCAACCGGATCCGAAGAAGGGGTGTTCCATGGGGTAAAGGAAAGCGGTATTTCGTACTCGTAATAGTTTTGAGTAAAGTCAGAACCAAAACGTACGAAAACAGTGAGATCTCCTTTGTCGTAATTTTTGTCGCTCAGGGAGTTCTCAGCGTGAACATACATTTTCAGTTTTTTGTACTGGGTAAAGTCGAAGTCAGTTGTTTTGTATGTTCCCCGGGCATCGCCATCCATCAGGTTGCATACATCAAGAGACATGGCTTGTTCATTCAGTCTTTGATAATTAGTGGTCCCTGAATTTATTTCGCGTTCGATATCCGGAGGCAAAACATATGGTACGGGGCTACGGCTGCCATTTTCTTCTATACTAACAGAGGAAATATCGAATGAGGTTAGATTCTGGTTTGGATCAGGAATGTATTCACCGTCAGATAATAGGCTATTGTAGTATTTCCTCCATTCACCTCTAACAAGATCTAAAGTAGCAAAGCGGCATATTGTAGGTTGCGAAAATCCCTTCATGAACATACGCATGAAGCGGATTGATTTAAAATCTTCGATAGTTCCAACAATCTTTTCGGGTGATTGAACAGGGATTTTAAACTGATACCATTTCACAGAACCTTTTGTGCCGTTTTCGAGTGGTATGTCTTTGGCTTCTCGGATATCAGTAATATAGTTCTCCCCAACTTTCATGCGGTCAGGCTTTAGTTCAACTTTATACTGGAAGTAGCGTTCCGATTGGCTAAGGGTATTGTCGCGGTTAAGGTCCTCAACATTTGGGATAGTTGTAGCCTGTGTTGGATAGGATTCCGCATCCAATTCAGTCGGGATTGAATTTCCATCAGGGCCATTAAACCTTTTATATCTTTCCAGAATACTTCCGTAAAGTTGATCGTTATCGAAATCGGTTCCACGGAAGTAATGATAATCATCAGCTGAGGGATCCTGCAACGCTGTTAAATATGCAATTGATGTCGCTCCACGTTTGTCGAAAAGATCTTGAAGAAATTCCCTCATTGTACTGAAGTTTTTTTCATTGGAAGTGGACAGTCCATCGTAACCTACATCCTGGTACTGCTGCTCGGCCGCGCTATTGGCAAACGAGTAGGTAAGTGCTTGTATTTTAGGGATGTATCCCCATTCAGTTGAATCAACTACTTTTATCAATTCAGATTTTGACAACTCAGATGTTGGCAGGCCGTTTTCATATGATTTTGCACCATCCCTGAGAATATCTTCCGATACATCACCCAGGTTAAAATATAGTTCTCCTCCAGTATTATCGCTATTTTCAGAAAAGGGATCCATCATCCAGAATTCGATATATTCTACATTTGTAGCTTCAAAATCGGTTGTCTCAATTTTTCGCATTATACCTCCCCAGCGGGTATTTGGCGAAGTAAGTTTTCCATTGATATCAATACCGGAAGAATAGCCTGAGCTCCCATCAGCCATGTCATAATTATAAGGGCCACGCTCTTCCGGATAGTATGCAAGATTAAATACCGGGATATTAACAGGCTGCCCGTTGGGTGGATCAATATTTGGGAATACTTCAGTTTCGCGGATATAGCGGACAGAATTTTTTGAAAGTTCATCCTTAAGGACATTGGCGGGCTTCAGATTGCTGGTTCGCTCGTAGAATAAAGGATCGATAACAAACCAGGCTAACCTTGCACGGTTGTAGCCATATTTCAACCCTGAATTGGGAGCGCCTTCGGGAAACATACTACGTGTAGTTTGACCTTGTGGAGTACTTGCTAAGAACCAACTACCCGGGTTTTTGAGATCAATAGTTGATTTACTGCCTTCAAAATCGTCAATATACGATGTTCCTGTTTTTCCGACTGCTCTGGAATGACCCGGAATAAAGTGAGCAAATTCCGCATCAACTTTAATCTTGGAAGGCGTTTTTGTACTGATGAATGGTAATAAATCTATAAGTTTGGTTAGGAGGCGCGATTCAGTCTGGTAATTAAGGTTCAGACCCCACATCACGTTCGAAATAGGTTCATCGCCAAAATTGACTTTCTGTGTAAGTGGCCGCTCATGAAGGTTAAGCAGTGTTCCGCCGATGGAAAAGTCCTTGTTAAACTTATATTCAACGTGCGCACCCATGAGAGTCTGAGTTTGGATATTGAACATCGAGTTGTTTTCGAGCGAAATATTGATTGGTGTTCCCGAATTCAGGATGCCTTCATTGATGATTCGTACCCGGCCCAGAGTGTAATCCACTGTGTATTCAACACCTTCCGTTAATGGAACTCCACCGGCAGTCACTCTTACTGAACCCTGCGGAACATTAAGGGCGTTGAGCGATATCTCAGAACCACTGGATGCTTTGTATTGCCCTTCAATAACAAACTTATTCTTAACAGGATATTGTTGTGCACCACTCTTTGTCATACTATACAGCGAATCAAAGCAATACCTGTCGGCCAGAGCCTGGTCGCCAAGTTTGCCCCGGAGGTAATTTCCGAAAGGTTCAAGTACAGTAAAGAATATTCGCCCGTTGGAAGCCTGGATGGTTCCGCCTTCACGGGCAGCATTATCAATGAAGTCGAACATGCCATCGTGCGGTGGGTTTAACTGAGGATCGAGATTGTCGAAATTCATCACCCTGATTAGAGGAACACCTTTCACATCTTCCGGCCCAACAGAAAGAAATCCGGTAGGAACAGCATTATCGCCCCCCGAATAAAGAATATTAAGAATAAAATCCTCCCTGTTAACCTGGTAAGCACCTATCGAATAAACATTCTTCATCATTAACTTCCAAAGTGGTATCCGGGTACTAAGGGCTGTGCTTTTCAGAAGTTTTACCATTAGGCAATTCGGCGTGGTAATACCCTGGTCAGAAAACTCTCCAACCTGATAAATACTATCCTGCCCTATCACAGTATATTGGTATGCTACTGAAAGAACCTGATCAGTATTAAGCGAAGTATTAAGAGAAATAAATCCGAGTTTACTGTTAAATGAATATTCAGTTGGATTCAATTTCCGGGCATTATTTACAATCTCGAAATCTTTTCCGGGAGTATAGCCTTTCTCCGGTCCGGTGAGGTATCTGAAAACATCAGTAATATTTCTGGCTTGTGTTGTGTCGAGGGTGTAAAGCAGACTATTCGAATTGTTTGAAGGGTAGAAATTACCTGGAACCTGAAGGATATTTGGGTTATACGGATTGTACTCGCCAAGATCCATAAACGACACAATATTGCGGTTTTCGGTAACTGCGGCACCAATGTTGGTCACCCAAACTTCAATTTTAGTTATATTTATGTTGGAAGATACAATAGGGAGCTTACGGAGAGCCTCGTCATAATGGTCGCGGAAATATTGGGCAAGGAAGAAGTGTTTGTTTTCTTCGTAATCAAGAGCTTTAAATGAAAATTTCTCGGTTTGAGCACCTCCCTGAACAGTAATGTTTTGTACCTGGCTCTTCTGTTGTGAAAACACACTTGTGATAGTTGTGCGCCCAAACTGCAATTGCGTTTTTATTCCGAAAAGGCTCTGGCTCCCGGTGATAAGCGTACTGTTAAGAGGCAACGTTACATCTCCGGCTTCTATCAATTTGATGATTTCGTCTTCCTTGCCTTCGTATTTAAGTTTGAGCTTGTTCTCGAAATCGAATGTAGCTTCTGTATTGTAGTTGGTGTTGAACTCAATTTTATCGCCAATCTTGGCCATCACGCTCATCTGGATTTTCTCCTGAAAATCGAAGTTTGTATTCCTCCGTTGTCTCACATCAAGGGCTGGGTCGTCGCGGCGGTTGGATGTTACCCCAAAAGTAAGTTCTGCACTTCCCTGTGGACGGATATCGATCGTATTGCTTCCAAAAATACGGTCGAAAACCTGGCCGCCGATATGTATCTGAGGAATGATCCCGTTTCGGCTTATGCCGGATGATGTTTTAGAACGATCGCGCCAGTAACTCTTGAGCGAACGGTTCATGTCGTAATCCTGATATTCACCAAAGGGGAGTGAAGCCGGATTACGGTAATTGATATTGCCTATCTTGCGTGTAAACTCGTATTCGTTAGAAAGTGGATTGTATTGAACATCCGTTTTTACATTTGATGGGTCAGTAAGATACAAGCCATTGTCTGGTGGTTCGGTATAGGGGTTTTCGTCATCGGTAAAAGGGAATATCAGTTTAGTACTATCCGGGGGAATAGAATCCGGGGGTTGCAACATGTGCCCTGCTTCAAGTTTCCCGGCAGAAGTACCC
Source organism: uncultured Lentimicrobiaceae bacterium (assembly GCA_964511085.1). Classification (GTDB taxonomy): domain Bacteria; phylum Bacteroidota; class Bacteroidia; order Bacteroidales; family DASVHX01; genus DASVHX01. The sequence continues at coordinate 1,582 of CAZEDO010000088.1, read as the reverse complement.
ATGCTGAATGGAATTCCCCAGCCAATTGAGACAACGAACGTCAGAAAGATGAACCTGAGAAAATATTTGCTGAATCGCTCCAAACTTATCCGTTATTTTCCGTTAGCAAAAACAAAGGCACCAGGATGCCCAAAGTGCGAATGCTGAAAAAGGCTGTGCTATAATATCTTAAGTGCATCTTTTATAAGTTGCTCAACTGTATTCTCAACGGCCGGATTCTTACTTATCTGGTCGAGAGTCTTGCTTGCCTGAATCTTGTTGAAACCCAGCATGATCAATGCAGATAACGCTTCTTCCTTCGCTGTATTGTGTGTGACGCCCAAAAATTCGTGCATACCATCCTCTTTATACATTTTATCTTTGAGATCGACTATTATTCGCTGAGCCGATTTACTGCCAATTCCTTTGATGGACTGCAACACTCGGACATTTCCGCTTACAATGGCTTCCGCAACTTCGTCAGGGGTAAGGGAAGAAAGGATAAGCCTCGCCGTATTCGCTCCAACTCCCGAAACTGAAATCAGTTGCCTGAAAACCTGCCGCTCATTTTCATCGGCAAAACCATACAGCACAAGCGCATCCTCGCGCACAACCAAATGTGTGAATAGCTTGCATGTGGTCTTCGTCTTCAATCTGGAATATGTATTCAATGAGATGTTCATTGAATAACCAATGCCATTGCAATCCACTACTGCACCAGCAGGCGTGATATTAACAAGTTTGCCCTCGAAATAGGAATACATATAAAAAAGAATGTGCTTTATGTGTGACCTTTGGGTTATCCCAAATAATCCCAAATAACTGGCAAAAATAATGATTTTTCCAATCTGACCCCGGTCAATTATTTGCCTCAAGCCAATCAAATGAAGGGCAATATCTGTTTTTGTTGATTTTCAGAAAATTAGCATTATTAAATGCGTAGATGTTGAAGAGATTTCAGAAGATTTAAGTCGGATAGAATATTTCCAGGTTACAACAGTTCACTATAATATATTTAGTTACATTTGCTCAATAATCTACTTATAATATGTTCATATTCAACAATCTATATATTTTAAATTCAAAATAACTGACCTTATGAAAGCAATCAACCGTAAACGTGCCCTGGAGTATCACTCCGAAGGACGCCCAGGCAAAATCGAAGTAGTCCCGACCAAACCTCATCAATCGCAAAGTGATCTCTCACTAGCTTACAGCCCTGGTGTTGCCGAACCCTGCCTCGAGATCAGGGATAACCCGGAAGATGTTTACAAATACACCGCAAAGGGTAATCTGGTAGCGGTGATTTCTAATGGTACTGCTGTATTGGGGTTAGGCGATATTGGTCCTGAAGCGGGGAAGCCGGTAATGGAAGGGAAAGGATTGCTCTTTAAAATATTTGCTGATATAGATGTTTTCGATATTGAAATCAATGAAAAAGACATTGACCGTATAGTTGATACGGTAAAAGCGATTTCTCCGACTTTTGGCGGCATTAACCTTGAAGATATTAAGGCTCCTGAATGTTTTGAAATAGAAGAGCGCCTAAAAAAAGCCCTTGATATTCCTATAATGCACGATGACCAGCATGGCACTGCTATCA
>CAZEDO010000087.1:0-15858 GCA_964511085.1 uncultured Lentimicrobiaceae bacterium | reverse complement strand
ATTCATTACCGTCAGCGAAGGGCAATTACTATTTGAATTCGAACATTTGCTCCGCAAATTAAAAGTAAGAGAGATCAATTTATATACTGAACTAAGAGAAACGAAAACCATTCTACCACACCCGATGTTTAAAATCATAAAAGGAACGGTTGAGCGATGGGAAATCGTAAAATAGAATTGAAATCAGATCCCGCTGCGTTTGGTTGCAATTATACTTAAGACAAGGGTAAAGAACAACTGTTATACCGGCGAAGGTCACCTATCCTTTGTTACATAACTGTTCTATCTAAGTATGCCATCAGCAACAACCAGAAAATATACCGAGCGGTTGGGTTTGCATTTTTCGCAAACGCAAATAATCGAAGTATAGCATGAATTTATACCAACAAATATGGGAAGATTCCTATTCTTTTCCCTAATTTGTTGTTTAAGGATACCTTTAATAACAGTTTTTAGACGTGCTCATAATAAATCCCGCCCCATCTATTTACCAATGATTTCTGATAACTTCAAACTCTAAGTGCCCTAAGAAACACAGAATCAAAGCAATCAGCTTCAATTTCAGAAAACCAATCTCATTTCCCTTCAAATTCCAGGTAAAATTGTTGGAGATAAAGAAGCATAAATTCATGCCTGTTTTGAGCCATTATTTTGCCTGCGGAGGTATTCATCCGGTCTTTGAGCAACAGTAGCTTTTCGTAAAAATGATTGATAGTTGGAGCGGAAGTGTTTTTGTATTCATCTTTTGTCATATTCAGTTCAGGGGCAATATCCGGATTGTATAACGGCCTGTTTTTAAATCCCCCATAATTAAAGGCTCGTGCAATTCCAATAGCTCCGATAGCATCAAGCCTATCTGCATCCTGAACAATGTCCAATTCGACAGAAGAAAAAGTCTGCTTAAAATTTCCGCCTTTGAATGAAATGTTTTCAATTATATTTAAAACATGTTCAATGATTAGTTGATCAACATGCATGGACTTTAGGAATTGTCCTGCCTTTGCCGGGCCAATAGTTTCATCGCCGGAATGAAACTTGGAATCGGCAATATCATGCAGAAGCGCTGCCAATTGCACGACAACTAAATCGGCAGTTTCGGTCTTAGCTATTTCTAAGCTTGTCTTCCATACCCGATAAACGTGCCACCAATCGTGGCCACCTTCGGCTTCTGCAAGCTCATATTTAACGAATGCAATTGTTTGGGTAATTATATCAGCAGGGTTCATGGTTGAGTTTGCAGCAAAGTTAAGAGTTGCGATTTTTGAAGTAGCACCACCAGGTAAAAAGATGCCGCAAAGCCAGGCTGTCCTAGTTTCATTGAGTTGTTCTTCGTTTAAATTCAAACGCAGAGATATGCTGGAAATTGCATAAGACGTATCTTTTGGCAGAGATTGGTTTTCAGTCAATCAACGAATTGATAGCAGTTGCCGCAAGGTGTCCGGTGGAACAGGATGCCTGAATATTATATCCCCCGGTGTCGCCATCAATGTCCATTACTTCACCAGCGAAAAAAAGGTTTTTAACCAATTTCGATTCCATCGTTTTGGAATTAATTTCACCAAGAGATACACCTCCTTTGGTGACCATAGCAATTTTAAAACTACCGACTTTTTCAATACTAAACGGATATTCGCAAAAGGCACTTACTATTTTATTGCGCATTTCTTTGGTAACGCTGGCAAGATTTATTTCGGGCGAAATATTCAATTGCTGAAGAACTATTTTCATCAGGCTTTTAGGAAAAGGGTGATTTCTAAAGAAAAGTTGTAAAGTGAGTTTCCCTTTCTTTGTACTTGATTCAATAAAATTCATACGGAAATCTTCAGAACTCTGAGCGATAATATTAATTTTCAGAATATCGTGGTTTTCCATGTATCGCGAGCAATTGAGAATCCCCGGGCCGGATAACCCTCTATGTGTAAAACCAATATCTCCCCGGTATTCGTATATTTTTTTGTTGTTCCGGTAAAGGTACAAAGCAACATCCTGCAATGACACTCCCGCCAGTTCGGCCATGCTGTAATCCTGTATATACACCGGGCTAAGTGCCGGCTTCGGTGGTACGATGGAGTGCCCCAGTTGTTTGGCAAAATGATAGCCGTCACCTGTTGAACCCGTTCCCGGATATGAAAGTCCTCCGGTAGAAATAACAAGTCGTTTGCAGGAATATTCTTTGTCAGCTGTCTTTATCTGGAAACCAAGGCCTTTTTTTTTCACACTCTGTACAGGACTTTCTGTATAAATCGGAATGCCATTTTTTTGGCAAGTTGTAATCAGTATCTGAAGAATATCATCAGCTCTTAATGAGCGGGGAAATACTTTCCCGTTTTTATCAGTGATAGCCTGAAGACCTTTATTGAGAAAAAAATCTATCAGGTCATTATTGGTAAAACTGCGAAGCGCTATCTTAATGAATTTGGAATTATCGCCATAACGATTCAGGAAATCGCTGATATCGCCATTGTGTGTAAAATTGCACTGGCCCGAACCGGAAATCAGGAGTTTTTTTCCGGGGGCGCTGTTTTTCTCAAGCACAATAGTCCCGGGCTTTTTAAGATGAATAGCCGTGAATAATCCTGCAGGCCCTGCACCGATAATTATATTTTCGACTTCTTTCAAATCAGGTGAACATCATAGGTTTATCTGCGAAGGTAGTGTTTTTAGAACTTTTCAATTCATACAAATCTATATTCATTTTGGAAAGCAAAGCAGAAACAAAATTTCCTGAGCCCGAATTGTACTACTTTTAAATGTTCAAAAACTCTCTTTTGTCAGATTGTTCAAAAATCATATTGGCTCCTCTGCATGGCTACACCGAAGCGCCTTTTCGCGAAGCTCTGGCAGAATATTTTAACGGTTTTGATGAAGCGATAGCGCCATTTATTGCTCTTTCGCCTGCCGAACGATTCAATCCGATTCGTCTGCGTGATTTGAAACCTGCGCGAAATACCCGGATGGACGTTGTCCCTCAGATATTGGGAAATGATATAGTATCATTTACTCAGACTGCCAGGGCTCTGTTTGACATGGGATATACCCGCCTGAACTGGAACCTGGGATGCCCTAAACGTGCTATTGCTGCCAAACAGCGGGGATCTGGCTTATTGCCTTATCCTGATAGAATAAATTCTATTCTGGAAAAGGTTATTCCTTTAATTTCACAACAAGTAAGCGTAAAATTGCGTTTGGGGCTCAATCATCCTGATGAGATATTTCCGGTAATGAAAGTGCTTAACAGTTTTCCTCTTGAGGCAGTGATAGTGCATCCCCGCATTGGAGTGGAGATGTATAAAAAAAATGTAGATTTGGAAACTTTTGCAAAAGTGCTTCCATTAATCAAACACCCTGTTATTTATAACGGTGACATTTTTTCAGGAGAAGATTTTCTTCGGTTGAAGTTGCGTTTTCCTTCATTGGCCGGATGGATGATCGGGCGGGGTGCCCTGGCAAATCCTTTTCTGGCTGAGCAGATGAAGGGGTTTGATCTACCTGATTCGATAGTTCAGAAATCAAGGTTCATTGAATTTGTTAATCGTCTAATTGAATTTTACACTGCTGAAAGCCACTCGAAAAATTACCTGCTCAACCGGATGAAAGATAATTGGGGATTTTTTGCTTTTCGTTTTCGCGATATTCAGGACACATATCTGAAACTAATAAGGCAACAGACGTGGGAGGAGTTTCAGGCCATACAATCCTCAATTCTTGCTACTGCGGAATGGATAGATATCCGAAACGACTCTTCTGTTTTTTCAGGCACCAAAGCTGACAATAGCACCCCTGAAGGATAAATCTGGCACCTAATAACCCCTTTCATTTCGTTCCAGGATCGATTTTCCGGCCCAGTGGCCCATCGAAAAACCGGCTTGCAACAAAAAACCACCTGTGGGTGCATCCCAATTAAGCATTTCGCCAATCGCAAATAGTTTTGGGTGCTTCTTAAAGGAGAAATCCGGATTCATTTCTTCAAGGTCAATTCCACCGATTGTTGAAATGGCTTCTTCTATTGGCCTCAATGAATTTACAGGTACTGCCAATTGTTTTAATTCCTTTGCAAATAATTTTGGTGACACATAACACTCTTTGCTGGTATATGATTTTATGACAGCGAGTTGAACACTGTTTAACTTAAATATCGAAGCGTAATCTTTTGGTTTAACCTCCGTATTATTTATTTTATTTAACAGTTGATCCGCTGAATTAAACGGTTTGAAATCAAGTAAAATATTTGCTGATTTATTATTTGAAAGCGCTTTCCTGATTTCAGGAATGATTGGATAAATGGCATTTCCTTCAAGACCGTATTCCGTAATCATTGCTTCACCTTTTTCGTGGGCTTGGTTGATAGAAATGCTAATGTTTTTCAGCGGTTTTCCGGCATGATTTAATTTTATATGCTCCGGCCATGCTATATTTATTCCGCAGTTAGAAGCCTGGAATGGCAAAGTGTGTATTCCGATATCTTCAAAAAGTGTCCGCCAGGTACCAGCCGATCCTGTTACCGGCCATGAAGCACCGCCCAGCGCGAAAATGAAGTAATCAGCATTGAGCATGATTTCCTGATCATTATGTTTAACAAATACATTTTGATCCTCATCAAAACGGACGAATTCATGCTTCAAATGAAATTGAACGTAGTGTGCTTTTAATTTATCAGTTAATTTATTCAGAACATCATTAGCTTTAATTCCTGTTTCAGGGAAAATCCTGCCGCTTGTTCCTGAATATGTAGGAATACCCATCTGCAAAAACCATTGCCGCAAGGCTGAAGTGTCAAAATCACGCAAAGCATCTTTTAAAAAATCTTCGGGTGAATATTTTCGGAATAATTCGTTGTCCTGAGCAATATTGGTAATATTTAAGCCTCCTTTACCGGCAATTAATAATTTCTGACCAACATTTTTTTCTTTGTCATAAATGTGAACATCATGAAAAGGGCTCAACACATCAGCAGCCATCATACCCGCTGGTCCTCCGCCGATAATGATGGTTTTCATTCTAGTCATTTACTAAATGTTAAAATCGAAGATTCATAACAAACGCATCCAGAAGCACAAGTGAAATTAAAAAAACTAAAAACAGAATTATTGCTGTTCTTCTTTCTGTACTATATTCTCTGAGATTATCTTCATGAAGATAGTATCTTTCAGAAATAGTTTCGATTAATACTCCTCTTTTTACGAGTCTGTAAAAAATTATTCTTGGCCTTAAATTCAATTCTTCAAGAGTTTTAGCGTTTTGGGGATTAGTTGTCCCGGTGTTCCTAAACATGCTGATAATATTTTTGAATTTGACCGCTAAAATAATTGGCACTACAATCGGGATTAAGGAAATTCCAGTCATAATTATATTTGTTTCAGAACTGTTTTGGCTTTCAGGGTTTACCCCCATGATTCAATATCTTTATCAGTGGGAGTCAAAAACTATTTCCGACTAAAGTTACATAGTATTTATCAGCTACCACAACTTTTCGCGCAATACCTGCATTTAAATAACAAGTAATCCAATCTCCCTCATTTTGCCAACTGCCGGGCTATTCCAGAATAATGGAAAATCATCCGGAAAATATTGGTTGAACTCCGTCTCTAACTTTTGATAAGTAACTGTTTTCGGGTTCATTATTGAAAATTCCGGAATAATCCTGTAGAGCCATTCACCCCACGCTTTGTTTAAATTAACTTCATAGCGGCATTTTTTGGTGTTAAACAGCAGTCCAGCCATGGGCAAGGATTTTCCTTTTTTCTGTTTATCAAAAAGCTTCAATTCCGGGGAAGGACCTATCCATAAAATTTTAGCATCAGGATTAGGAGTTGCGCATGCCTGTTCTGATAAAGCCTTTCTGATAACCTGCGGGAAGATAGTTGTGGGGGGAACACCGAAATCAAACCATTCATTGAGTTTCAGGTCAAAACCAATGCCATGCATGTAATTGTACAAGGACTTGCGCAGACCATCGCCAAAAGCTGAATGGTCACATCCTGTTTTATCGAAAAAAGCGATTTCATTGTTAGCAAATGTTCCTTTATCCATGGAAATATGCTCCACGCCAAATTGCTGTGGATTCAGTCCGGCCGGGCTATGTACCGTCATGGCAAACTGGTGCCAGAAAGCAGATTGCAGCAATCCATTTCTAAAAAGTTGCCTCACAATTTCAAGTGAATCAATGGTTTCCTGGGCTGTTTGTGTTGGGAAACCATACATCAGATAAGCATGTACCATAATCCCTGCACGGGTGAAATTATTCGCCACATTTGCTACCTGTTCCACAGTTACCCCTTTGTTGATCAATCTTAATAAACGGTCGGATGCCACTTCCAATCCACCACTTACAGCAATACATCCTGATTCCTTAAGCAACCGACACAGGTCGTAAGTAAATTTTTTCTCAAATCGGATGTTTGTCCACCATAGAACAGTTAGATTCCTGCGGATAATTTCCGTGGCCAATTCACGAAGTAAAGTTGGTGGAGCTGCTTCATCAACAAAGTGAAATCCGCAATCCCCGGTTTGCCTGATTATTTCTTCAATACGGTCGCAAATTATACTGGCCGGATTAGGCTCATAGTGTTTGATATAATCGAGGGAAACATCACAGAAAGAGCATTTGCCCCAATAACAGCCGTGCGCCAATGTGAGTTTGTTCCACCGGCCATCACTCCAGAGGCGGTGCATGGGGTTAGCCAGTTCAATAACTGAAATGTATTTATTCAGCGGCAGATCCGAATAATCCGGAGTGCCCACTTCCATCTGCGAAATATCGCTTTCCTTCGAACCATTGTACAATTTAATAATGCCGCTCTCCAACGCGAATGTTCTCTTCAATTCATGGATGGTACGTTGGCCTGCGAAATGTTCGAGCAGGTGCATCAGTGGTGCCTCCCCGTCATCGAGGGTGATAAAATCAACATAGTTAAATACGCGGGAATCGGAGAGCGATCGGAGCTCTGTATTTACGAATCCTCCGCCCATTACAAGTTTTATTTCCGGATGATATTTCTTTATCCATTGGCCGCATTTTAACGCGCTAAAAACTATTCCCGGAAACGGAACCGATAATGCAATAATTGAGGGTTTGAAGAGGTCAATTTTGGCTTTCAGCAATTCCAGTAATAATTTATCGATATGACTTTCTTCTTTATTCAGTGCCTCATCCAATTCATCGAAAGAGGCAGCTGATCGTCCCAGACGCTCGGCATACCTGCTGAATCCAAAGTGTGGATCGATGGTTTCGATGATCAGGTCAGAAATATCTTCGAGATACAGTGTCGCGAGGTGCTTTGCCTTGTCACGTGTTCCCATTGTGCCAAAAGCCCAGTCAAGGTCGGCGGTCTGTCCAAACCGTGAAGCCTCAGGCAGGTAATTTCCTTCACAAATCATCAGGGCAAGCGTTGGATTGTTGTCCTGTAGGAAGCTGATTACGCTGTCGATAGTTTTAATATATTCTTTTCTCAAATCAACAATCCGCGTAGCATTTGCGGACAATGGTGCTTTGAATTTTTCTATCTGGGCGAATAATGCACTAAATCCTCTGGAAGAAAATAGTTCCAGGATTACCTCAAGACCCAGATCGGCTTGATGAGAAATGATATTCCGTGTATTCAGGAAACCTTTCAAATAGGCCGTGGCCGGGTATGGCGTATTCAGCTGGCTGAAAGGAGGCGTTATGAAAAGTATGTTGTTTTTCAAATCAGGATTTTGTATATTTTATCGTTTGATTTTGCATGGAAATGATTCCTCAAATGTCCACAAATTTAGATACAATATACAACAATTGTACTTCCGGAGTAATACCTTTCATTTGAGATAGACAGTTCGGATTGTGTATTTGAACAAAGCAGTGGTTTTAGAGCAAAGTTGAAACAATCCTAAGTAAACTTCTTCTTTTCGGATATCCTGATGGCAGATGACTAACAATGCAGATTGCCTGCATACGCTATTCACTTTTAACACGAATCAATATTTTCCTTTCATTTGTATCTGGAACCTGAAACTTGAAAAATATTTTATGAAAGAAATATCCCCAAAACACGCCAAGCCCGGATTAAAGTCATTCCCGCGCAACTTCTGGACAGTTATTGTGATGGAGTTCTTTGAGCGGGGCTCATATTATGGCGTTATGTCGGTGCTTTCAGTTTACCTGGTAATGCGGACCTCTGATGGCGGGCTGGGTTTTTCCCGCGAAGGAGTTGGTGTAATAAAGAGTACCATTACGCCGCTGCTTTATCTTTTACCTATTCTGGCGGGAGCATTGGCCGATCGCTTTGGCTACCGCCGCACACTTATTATGGCTTTTACCGTGATGAGCACAGGTTATTTTTTTACAAGTCTTTCTACTACCTACAGCATGGTATTCCTGAGCCTGATACTAATGGCAATCGGAGCAGGGTTTTTCAAGCCAATTATTTCAGGAACTATTGCACGCGTAACTGATGAAAGTAATTCATCGCTTGGTTTTGGAATTTATTATTGGTCAATAAACCTTGGGGCGTTTATCTTTCCACTTATCCTGGTGCCATTCCTCAAAGGCTTTGGCTGGAATTATATTTTTGTGATGGCTTCCGCAGCAACTGGTTCAATGTTATTGCTAAACTTATTTGTCTACCGCGAGCCTCCGCGACCCCAGAGCACCAAACCTTTAAGGGAAGTGCTTAAAGGTATTGTGCTTGTGCTTAAGGATTTCCGGTTTGTTCTTATGATCGTGATCTATTCTGGATTCTGGATACTCTATTTTCAGATGTTCGATACGGTACTCTAGTATCTCAAGGATTATATAGATACAGCCCCGGTAGATCATGTGGTTAATTCTTTCCTCAGTTTTTTCGTCCAAAATCCATCCTGGAAGTTCGATGCTGAGCACGTGACTGTCATAAATGCAGGCATCATCATCCTGCTGCAACTGCTTGTTTCATCTTTAGTGCGCACAAAGCCTGCTCTTCCAACCATGATCGCCGGCATTACTATGGGAACTATTGGGATGGGCATTCTTGCCATTTCAACGCATATATGGGTATTTATTGCAGGCATCATTATTTTCTCATTGGGAGAAATGACCGCTCACCCTAAGTTTATATCTTATGTAGGCCTGATTGCCCCGCCGGACAAGAAGGCTCTTTACCTGGGTTATTCCTTTCTTTATGGTGTAATAGGAAGTGGTGTTGGCGGAATATTGGGAGCTACGCTGTATGTGCATTTTGTTGACAAACTTCATCAGCCGGGAATGCTATGGTTCATCTTCAGCCTTATTGGTGTGGCTACTATTATTGGGCTACTGCTTTACAACCGATACCTGGCACCCGGAAAAGAGAATCAGGCAAAACCCGATTTTCTAAAAATTTGAACCATTGACCAGAATATCCTTTAAATAAAGTTCAATGGTTATTGTCGAAACCGGACAAAACCTTTTTGGAATGATACATCACTCCCGCTAAAGTAGAACGGAAATATTTTCAAATTCTCTTATAGCCCTGTATTCTGTTGCATTTGTGGAACAAGGCCATCAGTTTTATAATTGATACTGACTCCACTTCCTATATAAGCATACAGTTTAAAGTAATAAGTGGTGCCGGGGCTAAGGTTAGTAAACCACGCCTGCTGAGTATTATAAGGGATATTTTTATCAACCGGGCCATCGGGTACCGGGGTGCCATCAACAGGATCAGGAATAGCAGCAAAGCTTGTACTGCTCATACGAATAAGATAGCCTGTGGGAATAGCGGGGCCAGTTGCATCAGTCCATTGCAGGAGAATGTTATGGGCTGAAAAATTAGCAGGATAGTTGGTTGGTTCAGGCGAAAGCGCGGTAACTGACCCACTGCATGATACGGTAACCGGTGTAGCTCCGCCTCCTGAATTTGAAATAAGATTATTGCTGTAGCTGCCCGGAGCAAGCCCTGATTTAAGTCGCACATAAATGGTTGTTGCGCTTAATGCCCCAGCGGAGTAATTAATACTGACCGAGCTACTAAAACTTGTGTTATTCGAAGATACTTCGAAGTTGGTGGATCCGGTAACCAAAATACTGCCACTAGCCGGTGACAAAGCTGTTCCGCCAAGGGAATAGCTTTGCGAAGCTGAAGGTCCAAAACCTTCATTATAATTGAAACCGGTAAACGAAGCAGGAGTTGCCGTCAATTGTCCCAGTACACCAACACCCCATACAGAATAGACATACTCCGGATGATCAATATAGGGGTTGCGGTTATGTTGTATTGCGTAAATGGCATTGTTTCGGTCAATTTCTTTCTGGCTCACAGGGTCGGCGGAGTTCCATTCGCCCAGCATATTGACAAACCAGGTCTCGAAAACCGGAAATGTGTTTGCCTGAAACACAGCTTCAGCATTCGCATCATTTGAATGCCATGAGGATATTACATTTTCATAACGGGTAACCATGTAAAAGTAATTTCGCGCAAAATCTCCTTTATATTCATCAATAGGTTCAAATACAATACCGGTGTATCCGGTATAGCTGCAATTGCCAAGTTTGCAGCCGTTTCCGGATGTATAGGTTGGGCTACCTACTTCGCCAAACGGAACATTTCCTCTCATTCCATTCACTTTCCCATCGGTAGGTACAAGATGGAAGAGGTCAGTGTACATAGGAGTTGCATCATTAAACCAACTTGCCGGCAAGGAGTGCTCGCGGTTATAGCAGTCGCATTCACTACTATAGTTGCCGCATTGGTTTGTTCCAAAAGTAAATGTACAGTTGGAATACATATCCCAAACCTTGCCATCAGGCTTAACATCGGTTGACTGGAATGCAGTCCAAAGTGCATCATAACTTATTGATGTATGACCTTTAATGATATTATATAAATTTGTTTTTAGTGTAGCACCTGTACCGGTAGCTGTATTATAATACCCATCTGGAATTGCCCCGAAGGAAGAAAGCGCTAAGAGGAATACAAGGAATAGTGCGTTGAGTTTTTTCATATTCAAGTCAGCGTTATTTTGAGTAAAATCAATATTTGGGCAGCAAAAATACAATAATTTTAATGCGTTCTTTGTAGAGCAATTTCTCCTTTTAGTGTAGCTGCCGTACAATCTCTTACAACCACATCAAGATAATCACCAGGTTTAAAATCTTTCCGGGGGAAAACCACCATCTTATTCTGACTGTTTCTCCCATTCAGTTGGTTCACTGAACGTTTAGAAGTATTCTCGGCAAGCACCGTAAATGTTTTTCCGATATCGCGTAAGTTGCTCCGCAATGAAAGTTCCTGCTGAAGGTTGATTATTTCCTGTAGCCTTCGGCTTTTAACTGTTTCAGCAACATCGTCGGGATATTTTTTTGCAGCAAGTGTATTTGGCCTTTCAGAATACTTAAACATATAGGCGTAATCATAGGCTGCCCACTCCATTAATGAAAGCGTTTGTTGATGGTCCTCTTCTGTCTCGGTACAAAAACCAGCAATTATATCTGTTGTGACAGCACAGTCCGGCATGAAGCTACGGATTGCTTCGATGCGATCCATATACCATTCGCGGGTATAATTGCGATGCATCATTTTGAGCATTCGCGAACTACCCGATTGCACCGGCAAGTGAATGCTTTTGCAGATATTACTATGCGAAGCCATTACGTTTAGTAATTCGTCGGAGAGATCCTTTGGGTGTGAAGTGGCAAACCGCACCCTTAAAAGCGGATCGACTGAAGCAACTTTATGAACCAGGTGGGCAAAATTGATATTCTCTTCCTCCCAGGAAAATGAATTCACATTCTGCCCCAGGAGTGTGATTTCGCGGTATCCTTGCTGGAATAGGCCTGCTGCTTCATCAACAATTGTTTGAGGGTTGCGGCTGCGTTCCTTGCCCCTTGTGAATGGAACCACACAGTAGGAGCAAAAGTTTTCGCATCCCCGCATAATAGAAATATATGCTAATACACCATTCCCTGTTAATCTTACGGGGTTAATATCAGCGTAGGTTTCTTCAAGAGAAAGCAACACATTAATGGCTTTCTGACCCGATTCCACAGTTTGGATAAGATTCGGGAGATCGCGGTATGCATCCGGGCCTACGATAAGATCAACCATTTTTTCCTCTTCGAGCAACTGATCTTTAAGCCGTTCGGCCATACAGCCCAGTATCCCGATGATCATTCCCGGTTTTTTCTTCTTTAAGGCCCTGAATTCTGTTAAACGCTTTCGTACCCGCTGTTCGGCATTATCGCGTATTGAACATGTATTGATAAAAACAAGGTCAGCTTCGGCAACATTGTTCGTGGAGTCGAATTGATGGTTTTTCAGAATGGAACCTACTATCTCGCTGTCCGAAAAATTCATCTGGCAGCCATAGGTTTCTATATATACTTTTTTCTTCAGTTCTTCCACAGGTTCAATATTCTTCCATAATTGGGGACGACAAAATTACATTAAACTCAAATAGGTCTGACTCGCCCCGGTTTCATGTTTGGGCAAGTAAGCCACACAAAATCAAATTTCATCAAATCTCTCAGGATGCTTTCTACATAGGCTTAAACAAGTTTTTAGGCAAATTTGTTTGATACAATAATAGACGTGTCAGGATATGATTCAGTTAAAATGCGTTACTTTGTGCCCGTTTTTGATTAACTTATTGAGAATTAATACAGTTAGATTATGGCAAAAAATTTGGTAATTGTGGAATCGCCTGCCAAGGCAAAAACTATTGAAGGGTTTCTGGGAAAGGAGTTTTTAGTAAAATCGAGTTTCGGGCATATCCGTGATCTGTCAAAAAAAGAACTCGGCGTTGATATTGGGAAAGGTTTTGTCCCCAACTATGAAATTTCACCTGATAAGATTAAGCTTGTAAAAGAACTCAGGAAACTTGCTGAAGCAGCCGAAATGGTTTGGCTTGCTTCTGATGAGGATCGCGAAGGGGAAGCTATATCATGGCATCTCTCCGAAGCATTACATCTGGAAAAATCGAAAACTAAACGCATTGTTTTTCACGAAATTACCAAGACAGCTATTACAGAAGCTATTCAAAACCCTCGCAGTATAGACCTTCACCTGGTCGACGCCCAGCAAGCAAGACGTGTGCTCGATCGCCTGGTAGGTTTCGAACTTTCACCAATACTTTGGAAAAAAGTTAAACCATCTCTTTCTGCCGGGCGCGTCCAGTCGGTTGCAGTAAGGCTTATCGCTGAAAGGGAAGACGAAATCCGACAATTCCAGAGCACATATGCTTACCGCGTTACTGCAGAATTTACTATCGTTAATGAATTTGGCACTGCCACCTTCGATGCTGAATTACCAAAGCGTTTTGCTAAAAAAGAAGAAGCCATAGAATTTCTGAAAGGCTGCATACCTGCTTCATTCAGTGTGGCCGATATTGACATGAAACCGGCAAAAAAATCGCCGGCACCGCCTTTCACAACATCCACACTGCAACAGGAAGCCAGCCGCAAACTCGGATTTTCAGTTGCTAAAACGATGCTTGTGGCTCAACAGCTTTACGAGTCGGGGAAGATAACTTATATGCGAACGGATTCTGTTAACCTATCTAACCTGGCTCTCAATATGGCCAAAGAGGTTGTTACAAATCAGTACGGCAAGGAGTATGTTAAAACCCGCCAATTCGCGACAAAATCAAAAGGGGCTCAGGAAGCGCATGAGGCTATCCGTCCCACATACATGGAAAAAAGCAGTGTCAGCGGTGACGCTTCGCAGCAGCGGTTGTACGACCTTATCTGGAAACGTACTTTAGCCAGCCAGATGGCTGATGCAGAGCTTGAAAAAACAAATGTCACAATCGCTGTTTCCACCAGCAAAGAAAACTTTATTGCCAAAGGCGAAGTGATTCGTTTCGATGGTTTTCTTAAAGTTTACATGGAATCAACGGACGATGAAAACGTTGATGGTGAGAAGAATATGCTTCCGCCAATGAAAAAGGGTGAACCATTGCAATTAAACGAAATGCTGGCTATTCAGAAATTTTCCCAGCAACCTTTCAGGTACACGGAAGCAAGCCTTGTAAAAAAACTCGAAGAACTTGGAATTGGCAGACCTTCCACCTATGCACCAACTATTTCCACAATTCAGAAACGCGAATATGTGGTAAAAGAAGATCGGGAAGGTATCGTGCGGCAATTTGCGCAAATAAGCCTTAAAAACGGGAAACTGAAGGAATCGGCGAAGACAGAAAAAGTCGGTTTCGAAAAGGGTAAACTCTTCCCTACTGATATTGGCGAAGTAGTTAATAAATTCCTGATGCAGTATTTTGGAGATATTCTCGATTACAATTTTACAGCAAATGTTGAGAAGGAATTTGATGAGATAGCCCAGGGGCTTAAGGCATGGAATATGATGATCAGCGAGTTCTATCATCCTTTTCATAAAAAAGTACTGGATACGCTCGAAACATCGGACAAAATGAAAGGCGAGCGCCTGTTGGGAAAAGATCCCGCAAGCGGTAAGAATATTTATGTCAAAATTGGCCGTTATGGACCGCTGGCGCAGATTGGCGAAGGTGACGATGAAGAAAAACCAAGGTTTGCCGGACTAAAAAAAGGTCAAAGCCTCGACCAGATTACCATTGACGAAGCATTGGCACTCTTTGCTTACCCACGCTCAATAGGTGAATTTGAAGGAGATGATGTTACTGTAGGAATAGGTCGTTTTGGCCCTTATGTAAAACACAAATCCGCGTTCTTTTCATTACACAAAACGGATGACCCTGCCACCATTGACATTGACAGGGCAATAGAAATAATTGTGGACAAACGCAAGGCTGAATCAGAAAAACTCATCAAACAGTTTGACGGGCCTCTTCCTATCCTGGTGTTAAGAGGTCGTTTTGGCCCTTACATCACAATGGACAAAAACAATTATAAAATTCCTAAAGGTGCTGACCCGGAGTCGCTTACACTTGAAGACTGTACCCGGATAATAAAAGAGTCGGATGCCGCTCCAAAGAAAAAAATTCCTTTCGGGCGTAAAAAAAGATGATCAGATTCAGAGCGTATCAATGGATATTAAAAAGAACCACACCCCCGACCAGCAAGTTTGGGGTGTGCTGTTTTATGGAAATTTTGTGTAAGTTTGAAACCCATTTCATTTTGTAATTACAAACCTGATATTGCATGAGCATTTCCATGTATTTCGAACCTGTCAGCCTGCCCGATTTTGGTGTTTCAGGAAATTCCGAGCATAAACGTTTCGGGGAGATTATTAGTGTTTTTGATAGCACCGACCACTTTCCTGACCTGGAAAATGCCGACCTGGCACTGATTGGTGTTACCGAGGACAGGAATTCAGTGAATAATGAGGGTTGTGGACTTGCTCCCGATTATGTCCGGGCTTTCCTTTACAAACTATATCCGGGCAATTACATTCCGCGCATTGTTGATTTAGGTAATATCAAAAAGGGCCATTCGGTTGAAGACACTTACTTTGCTCTTTCCTCTGTGATTGCTGAACTTCTCGCTGCCCATATTGTACCGGTGCTTATTGGTGGGGGACAGGATCTCACTTATGCTAACTTCCGGGCCTACGAAAACCTGGGAAGGATTATTAATATTGTTTCTGTTGATCAGTCGTTCGATTTGGGCGAAAGTGAAAAGAAGGTGAACTCACAATCTTTCCTGAGTCGTATTATTTTGCACCAGCCAAACTACCTTTTCAATTATACAAACATCGGCTTTCAGACATATTTGGTTGATCAGGATGCAATAAACCTCATGAAAAAATTGTTTTTTGATGCCTACCGTTTGGGTGTGGTTCAAAAAAATATAACAATGGTTGAACCGCTTGTCAGAAATGCAGATATGCTCACATTCGATATTTCAGCAATCCGGATGAGCGATGCGCCAGCATGCGGAAATGCTTCGCCAAATGGATTTTATGGTGAAGAAGCCTGCCAGATTTCACGCTA
>CAZEDO010000086.1:0-16195 GCA_964511085.1 uncultured Lentimicrobiaceae bacterium | reverse complement strand
CAAATACAAGTCGAATCCACGATTGACAATGGAACAAGTTTTATTATTTCAATACCTTATAATAAAGCCTCTATTGTTATTCCAACAAATTCAACTAATAAAGCCGCAAGTTTCCTTCCGACTGATATAACCATACTTATAGTAGATGATGTTAATATCAATCTTATGGTTTTAGACTATATGTTGAAAGGTGGTAACAGAAAACTAATAAGAGCAAACGATGGTGAAAGTG
Source organism: uncultured Lentimicrobiaceae bacterium (assembly GCA_964511085.1). GTDB lineage: Bacteria > Bacteroidota > Bacteroidia > Bacteroidales > DASVHX01 > DASVHX01. Next base: position 15,963 of record CAZEDO010000086.1, on the reverse strand, counting down.
CTATAAAAGAAGCCATGAATGACCCTGCACTTTCTATTATTTTCATGGATCTTAAAATGCCTGGAATTGGAGGCTTAGAAGCAACAAGAGAAATCAGAAAGTTTAATAAAACCGTCCCTATCATTGCACTTACCGCGTATGATTTTGCCGAAAATCAAAAAGCAGCTTATAATGCAGGTTGCAATGGTTATTTAACTAAGCCGATCATTAAAGATGAACTCTTTATGTTGATAAATAAATATATATTAAATTCCTATAGCTATGTCAAATGATTTCTTTCGATTTTAAACAATATCAAAACAGTTTTAAATCTTAACCCATCTTGCAGCCTTTCCCTTAAAATCAACAAAAAACGGCCTAAAATCAGTAATTGTCGAATACAGTACGGGTATATTTTGCCTTTTAATTTTGCAAGTATCTGATATTCAACATTAGTATTTTCGAAGTTTCATTTGTAGTCCCTAAGGGGGTATTGACTATCAAAGAATTACGCGCACAGACAGGTTCCATAAGATCGGAATCAATTACTTCCGGTTAATATATTGTTTGTGTATTGTTTGATGGTGACATTTTCGAGGTCAAAACCTTCATTCAACGGGTAACCATCTGGTTGCCCGTTTTTTTTCGCCAGATATCTAATGTGATTCAGCTATCATTAGTTCCCTGGGCTTAATGCTAAGTACAGGAAAAGGCGAATTGTTGACCATTTGCTGGGCATATGGCCCCACCAACAGATTGTATGGGCTTGTTTCCTGATCTGTCATTATTGAGATAAGGTTGGCATCCACACTTTTTGCATATTCAATAGTTGCAGTTGTAATGTTATCTGCTTCCACAGATCTTGTTACATATTTTACCGCTTCAAATTCGAGATAGCCGGTAACCTGGTCAACATAGTCGTCAATTCGACGACGAACTGCTTTAATCTGGGTGCGATAAATTGCAAGTATGTGAATTTCGGCATCGAACAGTTTGGCTAAAAAAATTGTAAACGGTACTTTTTGTCTTGTTTCGAGGGTGCTGTCAATTGGAACAACAATACAACCCATTGATCGGCTTACGTTTATCCCAGCCCTAATAGTTATAACAGGAATAGAGGATAATGATATAAGTTTGTTTGCATTGCTTCCAATCCAGAATTGTTCAAAACCTGAAGACCCATGTGTCCCCATAACAATTACCATACTACCTGCCTCCATGGCTTCATCTATAATTTCGCGGTAAATTTTTCCTTCGCGAATGATGAAATCTATTTTGCTTTCGTGTAATTCAGGTTTGTACTTAGCAATAAGCTTTTCGAACTGTCCTTTCACCTCGTCGATCAGTTCGGACGAAGCATCGGAGTATATCGTGGTTTTAGTCATACTGGGGTTATTCACCCAAACCATATGTACATCAAATTGCCCTTTTTGGGCAATAGAAATGGCATGTTCCAGTGCGTTTATAGAACAATCAGAAAAATCAACCGCTGCAAGAATGTTCTTCATACGAAAACGATTAAGAGGTTTATTTTGGCTTCGCTAAGATAGAGAAATAGAATGCTAAATGCAAGTAGTAATGCCATTATTGGCAAAATTTTCAAAGAATAAAATCAGCCTATCTATATAACAGCCTCAAATCAGGCTTTTTATAACCTTAAAACGAAAAAAGATATTTACTTATTGTTCAGGATCAATCAGTCCCCGGGAAATATACCTTTTCCTTAACCGGAAAAGCATTAGGATAATCCACCTGAATTTTTTTCAGGAAGCCTTCTGATTCGATGAGCGAACGGAAATTACCAACCCTTACCCTGTAATAGGGTTCTTTGAAAGAAATATAAGCTTTTACATCCGGGTATTTATCCATAAAACGCTGCATAGCGTCGTTGGTTTTTTTCTTGCTGTTATTTCCGGAATCGAAAAATATCTGAATACGATATCCATCAATGTCGCTTTGCCTCTCATTTAATTCCTTGTGCTTTTCAACAAGACGAGGGATGCGGTCATCCTGAATGATTTCAACATGACCTGAATTGCCTTGTGCAAAATTAATTTTTACACAAACCATAATCAGGAAACAAATACCAAACCCGGTCCGGTATAAACTGCCGTTCATCATTATAATATTAATATGTTTTGATCTGATGGATAGATAAGGGCAGACCGGCTATCCTTGATTGTAATTTTTATATATATATTCTGATAAAGAGACCTATAAACCAAGTTCATTTTAGGAAAGTGTTTTATCAGTCAAATCAATTTTATTCGAGAACAAATGATTCTTCTGGATGAATACAGATAACGGGGATTGGCAAAAAATTCACCATTTGCTGTGTGAACTGGCCCAGCAGCAAATTAGCTTCGCAAGATTCCTGTTCTGTCATGATAATGATCATATCGGCATCAATATCGGAAGCATATTTAATTGCGGCACTGCTTATATCTTCTGCAAACCTGAATTCCGTATTAAAGGTAACACCATGCTTGGCAAGATACGTTTCTATCCGGAGAGCCGAAGTTTCAATTTTGGTCTGCAACGATTTGATACGCGATGATTGTAGTGCCAGGATGTGAACCTGGGCATTGAATAATTTTGCAATTGTTGCAGTATATGGAACTTTCTGGATGGTTTCTAAAGTGTGATCGATTGGGATTATGATATTCCTGACTGGCCGGGAAACATCATAATTATAACGAACTGTTATTACAGGACAGGGAGCGTGAAGAACGATACGGAAAGCACTACTCCCGATCCAATATTCTTCAAATCCGGTTACACCATGCGTTCCGGCAATAATCAGATCGGCTTTACTAAGCTTGGCCTGGGCGGCTAATTCATGATAAACTTTGCCTTTTCGGAGCTTATACGAAAGCTTGCCACCGGTAAGCTGGCTTCCAACAGAATTAGCTAATTCCTGGAAATTGTTCATCATTTCGTCGCGCAATTCACCTGTTTCAGCAGAGAAAGCAATTTCCTGTCCACTCTGGTTGTCAACCCAAACCATCTTGATGTTGCACTTGGCAATGTTCGCAAAATGGATGGCATATTGAAGTGCGTGGAGTGAACCCTTAGAAAAATCAATAGCCACTACAATTTCCTTCATGGTCCAATGGTGTTAGATATTTTTAGCTAAAGTAGAGATAATTTTTTGAATATGGAATTGCTACCTTTGCCCATATTCAAAAAGTTCGGAAAGTCTCATCAATTATGAATCAAAATCTTGATCCTTCGGGTATTGACATGAGCCCTGCCGAGCGGGAGGTGGAAAAAGTATTAAGACCTTCTGATTTCGACAATTTTTCCGGGCAGAGCAATGTGGTGGAAAACATCAAGATTTTTGTGGAAGCAGCCCGTCAGCGTGGCGAAGCTCTCGACCATGTTCTGCTGCATGGCCCTCCGGGCCTCGGGAAGACAACTCTTTCATACATAATCGCAAACGAACTGGGTGTAAATATTAAAATTTCTTCCGGGCCGGTTCTTGACAAACCTGGCGACCTTGCCGGGCTACTCTCCAACCTTGATGAAAATGATGTTCTGTTTATTGACGAAATTCACCGCCTGAGCTCGGTGGTTGAAGAATATCTTTACTCAGCAATGGAGGATTTCAGGATAGATATCATGATCGAGTCAGGACCTAATGCACGTAGCGTCCAGATAAAACTTAATCCCTTTACTCTCATAGGTGCCACTACACGCTCCGGATTGCTTACTGCCCCGCTTCGATCCCGCTTTGGCATTAACCTGCGTCTTAACTACTACGATGCTGCCACACTGCATAAGATTCTCATCCGCTCGGCCAGCATTCTCAAAGTAAATATAACTGACGAAGCTGCTCACGAGATAGCCCGACGCAGCAGGGGAACTCCGCGCATTGCCAATCTTCTCTTACGTCGTGTACGCGATTTTGCACAAATAAAAGGCAATGGCTCAATTGACCTGGCCATCTCACAATTTGCATTATCGGCACTCAACGTCGATAAGCACGGTCTTGATGAGATGGATAACCGGATACTTCTTACAATTATCGACAAATTCAGGGGTGGCCCTGTAGGCCTTACTACTATTGCCACAGCAGTTGGTGAGGATTCTGGCACTATTGAAGAGGTATATGAACCGTTCCTCATACAGGAAGGTTATCTTATGCGAACCCCCCGCGGACGCGAAGCAACACCCTTGGCTTACCAGCATCTGGGCAAGGTGAAGGACTTACGGCAAGGCGGATTATTCGATTGACAGCTTCGCTATCTGAATAAATCAGTATCAGATCACTTTAACAACACATCCGATCATTGCTATGCAAGGTATAATCCAGAAACACCAATTATCAGAAGCATTAAAAAACAAGGCTTACGAAATTGGATTTTCCTTTTGTGGCATCACTCCCGCACGATTCCTCGAAGAAGAAGTCCCGCGGCTGGAAAGCTGGTTAAATAAAGGTTTGCATGGCAAAATGGCTTACATGGCCAATTATTTCGACAAACGACTTGATCCCCGGCTGCTTGTTGATAATGCAAAGACAGTAATATCGCTTGCGTTCAATTATTTCCCTGTCCATTTTCAACCTGATGATGCACAATATAAAGTTTCAAAGTATGCTTATGGCGCAGATTATCATGATGTGCTCCGTAAAAAATTACGGCAGCTCGAAAGTTTTCTTCAACAGTCATTCGGGAATATTAATATCAGGTGTTTCGTGGATTCTGCGCCGGTTCTTGAGCGCGCATGGGCCGTGCTGTCCGGAATTGGCTGGATAGGGCGCAACAGTATGTTGATTACGCGAAGAAATGGCTCCTTCTTTTTTCTGGCCGAAATTATTACCGACATCGAACTGGAGTACGACAAATCCTTTGGCGGCAACTACTGCGGGGATTGCTCACGTTGCATAGATGCATGCCCTACAGGGGCAATTACTGATTTTAAGATAGACGCCAACAGGTGTATTTCTTATCTGACAATAGAATTGAAGGACGAGTTTTCGCCTGCCCTAAAAGACATCTATAAAAATTGGATATTTGGTTGCGATATATGCCAGGATATTTGCCCATGGAATCGTTTTTCAACAGCGGGTAACGAGAGTAGTTTTAATCCTTTGCCAGACCTTTTTGAGCTCCGGGCAACTGAATGGGAGCAGATGGAAGAAGAAATATTTAAACAAATGTTTCGGCATTCCGCACTCAAACGCACTAAAATAAGTGGACTCCGGCGCAATATCAGATTCCTGAACCAGTGATCATGCTTATCTTGTTCAGTACCTGAACACCTTTGTTTATCTTCGTCATTCCAAATAATCTAGAATCAATGAGATCTCCTTTTGAAAAATTCAAGATTGAAATTCAGTCCGAAATCGGCCAGCTCGAAGGTGTAATCCTCCACACTCCCGGTTCAGAAGTAGAAAATATGACTCCTGTAAATGCTCAAAAAGCACTTTACAGCGACATTCTGAATCTTCCTGTTGCGCTTAAGGAATACAACCAGATGAAGGGCGTTCTAAAGAAGCTCACCCGCACTTTCCAGGTAAAAGAGTTACTTACATCGGTGCTGGGTAATAATAAAGTAAAAAACGATATTATCCATAAGATATGTGAATTTGACAGGGCCGAGGAGATCAGGGAATATCTGCTTTCGCAGAAACCATCCGAACTTGCAACAAGCCTCATTGAAGGCGTTGAAATGAAAAAGGATAATCTTTCAAAATTCCTCGACGACGAGCGTTATTCACTGAAACCTTTGCACAATTTCTTTTTTACCCGTGATGCTTCAGTAACTGTGCAAAACAACGTTCTTATCAGCCGTATGGCAAGCCGCGTGCGCCATCGCGAATCGCTCATTATGCAGGCTATCTTCGACCACCACCCGGGTTTCGAAGCTGAGATCATCAATCCTGAAACCAGCCGCCATTTTTGCAAGGAACTAAGTTTTGAAGGTGGCGATTTCCTAATTGCACGGGATGACATCTTACTAGTGGGAACCGGCCCCCGCACAACACCAAAAGGTATCGACTTTGTTATCGAATACTTTAAAGCGAAAAAAGTAAAACAACATATCATCGTCCAGGAATTACCGCTTACACCCGAATCGTTTATCCACCTCGATATGGTATTTACTTTGCTCGACCGCGATCAATGTATGGTATATGAGCCTGTAATTATGAATCCCGGCAGGTTTCTGACAATAGATATTGCGATCGAAAATGGTGAGGTTACGCATATTGGCGAAGTAGATAATATTCTGCTGGCGCTGCGTAACCTGGGGATGGATCTTCAGCCAATTTTCTGTGGTGGGCCAAGGGATACGTTTACACAAGAACGCGAGCAATGGCATAGTGGTGCGAATTTTTTTGCACTCGGTCCAGGCAAAGTGATAGGTTATGGCCGTAACGTATATACCATTGAAGAGATGAACCGCCATGGTTTCGCAGTTTTAAAAGCATCAGATGTGATCGCTGAAAAAGTGATTCCCTCCAGTTATGAAAAATATGTGATTACAATTGATGGTTCCGAACTCTCAAGGGGTGGCGGTGGCTGCCGCTGCATGACAATGCCATTGAGACGAAAGAAAGTGGACTGGTAAAGTGTGTTGCCTATCTTTCGTCTGTTAAACGCACTCGTCATTTAATGACTTACATTGGTTTAATCTTCCGCTATTCCGGGAAGGTCCTCGCCCCAATGATATGAGGGAAATGCAAAGCCTGCCAGATGAAGAACCCTGTCAACAACTGTTTCTGCTAGGGCTTCAATAGAATCTGGTTTTCCATAAAACGACGGCGATGCGGGGCAAATAATTCCACCAGCCTCAGTAACAGTTTGCATATTCCTGATATGGATAAGATTGTAAGGTGTCTCGCGGATCATGAAGATAAGTTTGCGCCTCTCTTTTAGCATAACGTCAGCTGCGCGGGTTATTAAATCGTTGGAAACACCTGAAGAAATACGTCCGAGAGTGCCCATGGAACAAGGGCAAATGATCATGCTATCGTAGCCTGCCGAGCCTGAAGCAAAGGGAGCAAAGAAATCATCAGGGGAAAATACTTTATACGGGATTCTTTTATAATCGTCATTATCCAGCTCATATTCCCATACCTTATGTGCATAACTTGAAAATACAACAGAACACTCTTCAACCTGATCAACGAGTGTTTGCAGCCTCCCTAACAGAAGTTTTGCATATAAGGCTCCGCTTGCCCCGGTAACACATACAACAATTTTATGTTTGTGCATCTTTGGTTCTATAGCTTATAACTGAGATTAATCACCAAAACATCGTTGAACTGGCCATAAGTTCCGAACCGCTTTCTATAGTCTTTAACTTTATTATTGACACGTATTGAATTCAATGAATTATTCGTCCGTAATCCGACTGAAACCCTTTCATTCAAAAGGTAAGTAACACCGGCAATGATGCTCAGGTTCTGTTTCTTAAAAGGGATAGCACCATCAATTTTCACTGTGTTGATTTTTTCGGAAGAATGGATTAAAAATGACATGGCCGGACCAGCTTCAGCAATTATCTTCTTACCGTACTTTAACTGAAAAAGAAATGGCATTTCCACATAACCTAAGCTTATTTTATAACTATCGTAATTAAGGCTATCAGAATTTGCATTCTTGCTGCTTCCCTTTTGTATGTAATCAAGTTCGAGCCTCAAAGCAATGCGATCGTTCAAATGCAATGCCACATAGGTCCCGGCAAATATGCCTGCTTTATTATAACCGCTATATGTATCGCCTGCTACCTGGCTGGCGCATAACCCTGCCATAACACCACCTTCAAATTTCTGAGCTTTAACTGGACGAATATTCAAGATAGAAGCAACGATCAGAATCGTTGTGAAACCAAGGAAAATATTTCTGTTCATAATAGAATTCTAAATATTTTGAATTAACAGCGCATATTTATTTTTGTTTTGATGTTGTAAATTAGAACAACGAGCTAAAATTAGTCAAATTATCACTCTTCACACACCAGAGGTTCGCCTGCTTCATCTGCTATTTCACCATACCACACTACGGCATAATTACCATAAACACCTATTCCCATAGCTTTCCATGTTGACTTATTCCACTTTCCCTTGTTGATAATTACTTCATTATGAGGAATGCTCTTCTTCCAGCTTTTCAATATGTCAGAAGCAAAAATGGCAGGTGTTGAATAAGGGTAAGTTGAATAAAAAGCAATCTCATAGCCATCGCCGGAATATGAAGTTAGCTCCCTGGGCTTGTTCCACATACATGATGCTTTCCCGTGATCAGGCGAATAACAGCAGGAAGACCAGGACCCTTTGCCAGACCAGCTATGCATGTTGCATTTGCTGCTTTGCCTGTAGTTTAACATCAGGTCGCGGGCATGCACTTGTGCTACATAGGTGAGCGATCTGGAAATTGTTACATTGGGAAGTTTCTTTTCTTTGCGGTATTCATTAATCAGAATAGCAAGGTTTTTTTCAGTCGGGGAAAGACAAACATCAGCCTGTTGAAATTTATCTGGAGTAGTCTGACCATCAACTGCAACTGCAACAAACAGTGAAAGAAAAAAAATGAGTGACCGGGAAAAGAGCAATATTTTCATTAAACGGGATACTTTTTCTGATAACTTTTAAACACCCGGATTATTGCGCAGGTATCAAAAAGCAGCCTCTCATGAATGTGTCAATATTAAATTTATGTTAAATCATTGGGATAGAAATTCAATTTGTAACTTTACCTTCTGAAAACCAGATTGTTTTCTTTTTAAGAGACATGATTAGTCATTAAATGAATTTTGATGGAACCTCAACATTATCGCATATTATTAGTTGACGACGAACCTGATGTTGTTGAGTTTCTTAGCTATAACCTCAAAAAAGAAGGGTACTCCATCTTTGCTGCCAGTAACGGCAAAGAAGCAATTATTACTGCTAAACTTAATAACCCTCATCTTATCATACTCGATGTAATGATGCCTGAGATGGATGGTATTGAGACATGCCGCGAAATACGTCAGATTCCTTCTTTATCGGGAGCTATCATTGTTTTCCTTACTGCCAGGGGAGAGGATTATTCGCAAATTGCCGGATTTGATGCAGGGGCTGATGATTATGTTGCAAAACCTGTGAAACCGCGTGTGCTTACAAGCCGGGTAAAAGCCCTTCTTAGGCGCTTTCGGCCTGAAGATATGCCGGAAAAATCCGCCATACAAATGTCTGATATGATCATCGACCGCGAACGCTACCTTGTTATCAAAAACGGGCAGGAAATCTTTCTTCCCCGTAAAGAATTTGAGCTGCTTCTTTTGCTGACTTCCCGCCCCAATAAGGTTTTTACACGTGAAGAAATCTTTTCGAAAGTATGGGGAGATAACGTGATTGTAGGTGATCGGACGATCGACGTTCATGTGCGAAAAATTCGCGAAAAAATAGGGATCGAAAATATACGTACAGTAAAAGGTGTTGGCTACAAGTATGAGGAATAATCCCGCTTATCACAAACGATGAACTTATCTGATCCCCGAAAACTAGCATTTTTTAATGCTTTGTTTACAAGCGCTTTTTCAATCTGTGCATGGTTGCTTACCTTATTCCTTGCAGGTTTGCAAATACCGATCTCTTCAGTCCTGATTGCTGTAATTGCTGTTTTTCTTTTCGTTTATTTTATATTCAGCTATACACTTGAGCGATTTATCTATCAAAAAATCAAACTGGTGTATAAAACGATAAGCAGGTTCAAACGATCCCCGAAATACGATAAACAAAAACCAGATATTAGCAGTGGCACAATAGATAATGTTCACACGGAAGTGCTCCGCTGGGGCGAAGACCATCAAAAAGAAATAGCTGAACTGGAGCGGATGGCCGAATACCGTCGCGATTTTCTGGGCAATGTTTCACACGAACTAAAAACACCCATATTTAATATACAAGGTTACGTACTCACGTTGCTCGATGGTGGGCTTGAAGATCCTTCTATCAACAGGGAATACCTCGAACGTACCGAAAAATCAATAAACCGGTTGATTACAATAGTTGACGATCTGGAAAATATTTCAAATCTGGAGTCTGGGAGTGTACAGTTGAATATGAAAAATTTTGATATTGTTGCTCTTGCTCATGAAGTAGCTGATTTTATGGAAATAAAGGCACTCAATCTGGGAAAGTCAATTTATTTTTCTGACTCGTATGATAAACCTGTGATGGTAAAAGCTGATCAAGGCCGTATCCGCCAGGTTTTCGTTAACCTTATCGACAATTCGCTCAAATACGGGAATAATGAAGGGGGGAAGACTAAAATTAGTTTCTTCGACATGGATGAAAATATTCTTGTTGAAGTTACAGATAATGGCCCGGGCATAGACCAGAATGACATACTGCGGATTTTCGAACGCTTTTACCGGACTGACAAAGGGCGCTCACGCGAACAAGGCGGATCGGGGCTGGGACTTTCTATTGTAAAACATATTATTAACGCTCATGGTCAGGCGATAGATGTGCGCAGCAGCCTTGGTGTAGGAACTACTTTTGCATTTACCCTGGCAAAGATTTAATGCTTACGCTGGGTTGAGAAGATCACCAATTGTTCCAATGACTTTTGATATTCTCCTTTGGGGAAGGTATTTAGGATTTCCAAAGCTTTATCCTGGTATTCCTTCATTTTTTTTTCGGCATAAGCAATACCGCCACTTTGGTTCACTCTATCAATAAGCCCGGAAACACGATCAGGTTCGTTGTTATGGTTTTTTACAATTCGGATTGCATTGCGTTTTTCTGCCCATCCCGAATTGTTAAGCATATAAATAAGCGGCAATGTCATCTTCTTTTCTTTGATATCGATACCGTTGGGTTTCCCTGTTTCCCTGCTTTTCTGATAGTCGAAAAGATCATCGCGTATCTGGAAAGCAATTCCAACGTATTCACCGAACCGGAGCATGCTTTGAACCACTTCTTTGGAGGCATTTGCTGATGTTGCCCCGCTGGCACAACAGGAAGCTATCAGCGACGCTGTTTTTTTGCGGATAATTTCAAAGTAAACATCTTCCTCTATATCAAGTCTTCGGGCTTTTTCTATCTGAAGCAACTCCCCTTCCGACATTTCTTTAGTGGCATTGGAAACGATGCGGAGCAGATCAAAATCATCATTATCTAATGCGAGAAGCAATCCGCGCGACAGAAGGTAATCTCCAACCAGCACAGCTATCTTGTTTTTCCACAAGGCATTTATAGAGAAGAACCCGCGACGTTCGTTGCTATCATCCACCACATCGTCGTGGATAAGTGTTGCTGTATGCAGCAATTCGATAAGAGAAGCAGCACGGTATGTAGTATCGTTTATTCCTCCACACAATCCTGCCGACAGGAAAACAAACATCGGCCGCATCTGCTTGCCTTTTCGCTTGATAATGTACTTTGTAATGATATCAAGCAAAGGAACATGGCTTTGCATGGAAGCTTTGAAATGTTTTTCGAACTCCGTAATATGTGTGGCGATAGGTGCCTTTATTTCTTCAATAGAAAACATGTGGGATAATTGTGATCTCAAAAGTAAGCAGAATTTTTAAACTGGTGGATTAATGCAAACACTGCACTGGGAAGATGAACAACAACCACAACCCATTTTTGTTTTAACTTAGCGGCAAATCTAGCACATGTCAGGTATTTTATTCGATGATATCGTTTTTGGCCCGCTCAAAAGCAGGCGCTTTGGAATTTCTTTGGGCATTAACCTGCTTCCGGCAAAGGCAAAAATCTGCTCATTCAACTGCATCTATTGCGAATGCGGCCTCACTGGTGAAGAAACAGAGGAAAAAGCCCGGCTATTCACTCCCGAAGAAATACGCTATTCACTTGAACAGCGCTTCAAGGCATTGCAGAACGAGAATATTTATCCTGACAGCCTGACTTTTGCAGGTAACGGGGAACCAACACTACATCCAAAGTTTGGAGCAATAGTGGTTGAAGTTGCCGGATTACGTAACACCTATTTCCCAAAAGCAAAGATCACTGTGCTTTCCAATTCCACGATGCTGTATAAACAATCCGTTTATGATGCCCTCCTCCGTGTTGATAACAACGTACTAAAACTTGATGCCGGTACGCAGGCCACTTTCGACCAGATAAACAGGCCTGTAAAAAAAATTCTGTTAAGCAATATTATCGACCGTTTAAGCTCTTTTAACGGAAATGTTATAATACAGACCCTGTTCCTGCGAGGTATGCTCGATGGTCATCCGGTTGATAATACAACCAAAACAGAAGTGGATACATGGCTTGGCCACTTAAAAAGGATACAGCCTAAAATGGTAATGTTGTATCCTATTGACCGCCGCACACCTGTTGAAACTCTCGAAAAAATAACTTTAGACGAACTTGATGCTATTGCAGATCAGGTAAGAGGTGTTGGGTTAAATGCGGAGGTTTATTTTTAAACTGGTCAGAGCAAGATTTTAATTTGCAACCCGACTTTCTTCCTTTACCACTTCTTCAAATAAAAAGTCATTATTCACCAATTATTCCTTATATTTGGGATGATATTATATGAGCCTGCCTTAGATTATTGTAATTGCTTACCCAAAAGCCATACAAGACTGATAATCAAAAACTTCCAAAATGAAAAAAAACTTCCTCTTTGCAATTCTGGCATTCTCAATGAATGCTTTTGCACAAAACAGCTTCACGACAGTTAATTTGCGCCATGCCGCATTTAACCCAAAGGAAATTGTAAAAGCCAAATTGGATGATGAAATGATTAAATCACCCGGAAAAAATTCACGGATTGATTTTGATGCAGATAGAAAACAGCAGCATTTAAATGGGCAGCGCTCATTAATACAGATAAATGATAGCATATACTATTGGAATTGGGATACGGACAATTATAAATGGGAACTTAATAATAAGGACATTAGTATAATTTATAATAACAATAATTATCTGACAAGCTATATGAAAATGTTTTGGACCGGCACTGCCTGGATAAATTCCGCTAAACACACGTACGTTTACGATGCCCGCAATAATCTAATACGTTATACCTATGCAGACCCTTACGATAGTGCGCATATTAGCGAACAATACATCTATACTTATGATGCCAATAATAACCTGACAAGTGAATTAATCAAAAATAACTGGAACAACTGGGTCTTAGAGAATTACCAACAATACATCTATGCCTACGATACAAATAATAACCGCACCAGTAAATTATCCCAACACTGGTACAACGGAGCCTGGGTAAACTACTCCTTATATACTTATACGTACGATGCAAATAATAATCTTATTGATGACCTGAGTAAATACTGGACTGGAGTTACATGGGGCAACAACTACCATGGGACCTATGCTTACGATAGCAACAATAACCTGGTAAGTCACATGTTAATAGAGTGGGACAATAGCTTCCATGAATGGAAAAATTTCTATTTACTCACGTATTCCTACAATACAGATAATTATATTTCCAGTGAGTTACGTCAGGACTGGACTGACAGCATCTGGGATAACCGCGAACTGAACACTTATACCTATGATACAATTAATAACAAGATACAAAAACTTTACCAGGAATCGATGTGGGGTGGCGATTGGCAGGATCATTCTCTATACACCTATACTTACGATGCCAATAATAATCTGCTAAGTGATTTACGGGAATCCCATTACACTGTTGGTTGGCATAATGCCGAATTATACACGTACACTTACGATATCAATAATAATCAGACAGGTAATTTATACCAAACCTGGGACGAAGGCGCCTGGTCCACCTGGACGCAATATATCGCTGATTTCGATGCCAACAATTTCATAAAAAGCGAGTCTTATAAATATGTAAATCAATATTGGAAAATAAGCGGTGACAGCAGCTTTTATTACTTTCACTCCGTACTTGGAACAGATGATTTACCGGTTCAGGATCAATCCCTCACAATCTATCCCAACCCTTCCTCCGGCATATTCACCATCAGCAGCAAAAGCCAAATAACTTCTGTCGAAATCTACAATCTTTTTGGCGAAAGGATTTATTCCGATTTTAACTTTAACATTAAAACTATAAAAGCATTTGACCTTTCCGGTTCACCCAAAGGAATCTATTTTGTGAAAGTTCAGAATGGGACGAAAGGGATAAACAAAAAAATTGTTATTCATTAACAAACGCCAGATAGATAGTTCGAATTTTAAATCAACTGAAATGAAAAAAGTGCTACTTTTTGTAATTCTTGCTTTATCGATGAATGCATTTGCGCAAAGCAACCATCCATTAGCTACATTATATCCATCAATAAACACAATTGTAAACAGCAATTACAAGCTTGAACCGGGAGGACGCAAAGCACCGGAGCAACGATCATTAATCCAGATTTATGATAGCGTTTATCATTGGCAATGGGATACTATAAGCAGTAGTTGGTTGGTTCAATCAAAAACTATCGGTCTGGTTTATGATGCAGGTAACAATCTTATAAATTACATTACACAAATCAGGAACGCCGGTACATGGGAAAATTCGGAGAATTATTCCGCTACTTACGATGCAAACAGAAACCTCATAAGCCGTATAACACAAATATGGAACAGCAACTGGGTTAATTCCCGGAAGAGTACTTATACTTATGATGCTGATAATAATCAGACAAGTAATATCGGACTAATCTGGGATGGCCACTCCTGGATTAACATGTCGCAAATCATATATTCTTACGATGCCGCTAATAATTTGTTAAGTTATTTGTACCAGGACTGGAATGGAACTGCCTGGGTAAACAACTCGTTAAGCAGCTATTCCTACGATGCCTTAAATAATGAGACAAACGAGTTAGCTCAGATATGGAATGGCAGCAACTGGGAGAATTCGCGGCAATATTTATACAGCTATGACGCCAACATTTTACTGGCAAATGAATTGGTGCAGGATTGGTCCGGCTCAGCCTGGCTTGATTCCCAAAGATCATTATACGCTTATGATAATAGTGATAACCTGGCAAATGTATTAAGCCAGGTATTCGAGAACGGCGACTGGGTTAATTCCTCTCAATCCATCTTTTCTTTCGACGCTAATAGTAACCTGGCAGGCATTTCCGGACAAAACTGGTATAGCAATGCATGGGTTAATGCCTGGAATTTCACTTATGCATACGATGTCAATAATTTCACGACAAGTTATGCTTATAAATATTGGGATAACACTGGTACAGAACTCATTGGTGGCGATAGTTCTTACTATTATTCTCACACAGTGGTCGGTATAAATAAGCTTGTAACACAAGATCAAAGTATTTCCATTTTCCCCAATCCCGGCAACGGAAAAATTACCCTCAACAGTTACAACGCTATAAATTCCATCGAAATCTACAATCTTGTTGGCGAAAGGATTTATGCTGATTTTAACCTCAGTTGCCAAACAACAAAAGCGGTTGATATTTCATATGTTACCAAAGGAATCTATTTTGTAAAAGTTCAGATTGGGAAGAAAGAGATAAACAATAAAATTGTTATTTATTAACGCACCAGATAACTAGTATTAATTTTTAATTCAACTGACATGAAAAAAGCGCTACTCTTTGTCATTCTTGCTTTATCGATGAATGCTTTTGCACAAAGCAAAAGATCAGCAACAAACCAGCAATATCCGGTTTTAAACCCAATGGAAAATTTAAAGGGCCAGATGCAGGAAATCAAATTTAAAACACCCGGATTAAGATCACAGATTGATTTTGCAAAAGCAGGCAAACATCAGTTACTCCGGCAAAAATCTTTAATCCAGATAGTTGACAGTGTGTATGAGTGGCAATGGGATTTGACAAACACTAAATGGAAAGTTGCTTATAAATACATTAATATCGTTTATGATGCCGGGAATAACATGACAAGTTATATCCGCCAGGAAAGGGATGGCAGCGCCTGGTTAAATACTGACAACTTTATCGCAACCTTCGATGCAAATAACAATCAGACAAGTGAATTATTTCAAACATCAAACGGAAGCGCCTGGGAGAATGTATGGCTATATA
>CAZEDO010000085.1:0-16467 GCA_964511085.1 uncultured Lentimicrobiaceae bacterium | reverse complement strand
AATCA
Organism: uncultured Lentimicrobiaceae bacterium; assembly: GCA_964511085.1. Classification (GTDB taxonomy): domain Bacteria; phylum Bacteroidota; class Bacteroidia; order Bacteroidales; family DASVHX01; genus DASVHX01. Next base: position 16,462 of record CAZEDO010000085.1, on the reverse strand, counting down.
TATTTATAAGTCAATCAATTCTTTTAGAAATTAGATCAATTAGATCAATTAGAAATTATATCAATTAGTAATCATCCCCCATAATAGATGTACCTCAATTGCCACTCATACTATAGCCTTCGCTACGGAACGCTTCCACTTGACAAACTGCTGGATAAAGCTGTTGAGCTTGGTATTGAAACGATGGCGCTCACCGACATCAACAACAGCATGGGTGTGGCTGATTTCGTGAAGGAATGCGGCAAGAAAGGCATCAAACCAATTGCCGGCATCGAATTCCGTGATGGGAATGAATTGCTGTATATCGGTATTGCCAGGAATAACGAGGGTTTCAAGGAGCTGAACCAATTCCTGAGCCGCCACAATATCGAAGGCACTCCCCTGCCCGATCGCGCACCTGTTTTTGACAATTGTTATGTGATCTTTCCTTACGGAAGATTCACACCTGATGAACTTCGCAAAAATGAATTTACCGGCATCCTGGCACCAGAAATTAACAAATTGATTTCTTCCGAATACCGGCATCATCTGGATAAACTGGTTGCACTCTGCCCAATAACTTTTATTGATGAGCCAGGTTATGAACTGCATCGTCATCTGAGAGCCATCGATAATAACACACTGCTGAGTAAACTGGTTCCAGGGCAGGTTGCTCCACCCGATGAAATGCTGATAACGCCTTCGCAACTACTAAAGCAATTTGAACAGCATCCTGAAATTGTAATCAATACGCAACAACTACTGGCCGAATGTTCCATTTCATTTGATTTCACAACCGTAAAAAACAAGAAGTTATTCTCAGCCAGTGCTTACGACGACAAACTCCTGCTCGAAATGCTTGCAATGGATGGATTGGCTTACCGCTATGGCAAGAAGAACAAGGAAGCCCTTCTCCGTGTTAAGCATGAACTGGAGATAATTGACACGCTGGGCTTCTCATCCTATTTTCTGATAACATGGGATTTGATCCGCTACACCATGAGCCGCGGTTTTTACCATGTAGGACGCGGAAGCGGCGCCAACAGCATCGTGGCATATTGCCTGCGTATCACGGATGTGGATCCCATCGAACTTGACCTTTATTTTGAGCGCTTCCTCAATCCAAAACGAACCAGCCCTCCCGATTTTGATATTGATTATTCATGGAAAGACCGCGACGAAGTATTTGATTATATCTTCAAACGCTATGGCCGCGAACGGACTGCGTTGTTAGGGGCTACCAGCACTTTCAAAGGAAAATCCATCCTGCGTGAACTGGGAAAAGTTTATGGCTTGCCTAAAGAAGAAATTGACATCCTTGTAGAAGAACCCAACAATCCGCTGAACAAGAACGAAATTGCCCGCCAGATTATGAGTGTGGGTGTCAGGATGACCGATTTCCCGAATATCAGGAGTATCCACTCCGGCGGAGTGCTGGTAAGCGAAGAACCGATAACCTGCTATACGGCTCTGGATATGCCGCCAAAAGCTTTCCCTACCACACAGTGGGATATGTATGTGGCAGAAGACCTTGGTTACGAAAAACTCGACATCCTCAGTCAGCGCGGGCTGGGGCATATAAAGGAATGTGCCGATATTGTGTTCGAAAACCGGGGAGTAACAGTTGATGTGCATCGTGTTCAGGATTTCAAGGAAGATGCACAGGTGCGCCACCAGTTGAAGACAGGAGAAACTATAGGTTGCTTCTATATCGAAAGTCCTGCCATGCGAGGACTTCTCAAGAAACTGCATTGCGATAATTACCTTACCCTTGTGGCAGCAAGTAGCATCATCCGTCCTGGCGTAGCACGATCGGGCATGATGAAGGAATATATCTGGCGTTTTCATAATCCCGGTAAATTCAAATACCTTCATCCGGTAATGGAAGAGCAACTCAGCGAAACGTACGGCGTTATGGTTTACCAGGAAGATGTGCTGAAAATATGTCACCATTTTGCCGGGCTTGACCTTGCAGATGCCGACGTACTGCGCCGGGCTATGAGCGGGAAATTCCGTTCGCGGGTGGAATTTCAGAAAATCATCGACAGATTCTTCGACAACTGCCGTAAGCGCGGATATCCTGAAGATACTACCAAAGAAGTTTGGCGGCAAATCGAATCATTCGCAGGATATTCCTTTTCAAAAGCCCATTCGGCTTCGTTTGCCGTGGAAAGTTACCAAAGCCTTTATCTTAAATCCCATTACCCTCTGGAGTTTATGGTTGCAGTAATCAATAATTTCGGCGGATTCTATCATACATGGGTTTATGTGAACGAAGCACGGAGATGCGGGGCTCAGATCGAGCTTCCCTGCGTGAACACCAGCCGTTATACCAGCCGCATCTGCGGAAGTACCATCTGGCTTGGGTTCGTTCATATTGCCAATCTCGAAAGCGATACAGCCCATGCAATCATCAGCGAACGTGAGAATAACGGCTCTTACCTTGATCTCGCTGATTTCGTCAACCGCATAACTATTGGCATGGAACAAGTTATCCTCCTCATCCGTCTGAATGCATTGCGGTTCACAGGAAAGAGCAAACAGCAATTACTGTGGGAAGTGCATATGTTGCTTCGCAAAGGGGAACCGACACAGCCATGTGGAGAATTATTCAAAACTCCGGCCCGCCGGTTTCAATTACCGGCATTAGTGCATTCAACCACCGAAGATGCGTTTGATGAAATAGAGCTGCTGGGGTTTCCGGTAACAATGAGTTATTTTGAACTGCTGCAAACCGGTTTTCGTGGCCAGATGAAAGCTCGCGACCTTTCTGTAAATGTTGGGAAGAAAGTGAGAATGGTGGGATTGCTTGTCACAATAAAATATGTGAGGACAATAAAGAACGAGATCATGAACTTCGGTACCTTTTTCGACGATGAAGGTGAGTTTTTCGATACTGTCCACTTCCCTCCTTCCTTAAAGCTATATCCTTTTAAAGGAAGAGGTGTTTATCTTATTCTTGGCAAAATTGTGGAAGAATTTGGCTTCCCGAGTATAGAAGTGGAGAAACTGGCTAAGCTACCGTTGGTGAAGGATGAAAGGTATTTGTAGTAAATAGGGTAAGAGTAATTACCGGCATTCACAGAATTGAACAACTAATAAGTCATGATTTCATTCAACCCTTTTTTGATGACTTCCAACTGGGCAAGATTAATTTCCCCTATTTTACGAATAAATCGTTCACCCGAAATCGTTCTTATCTGGAATGTTATTACCTCAAAATCCTGATCAAGGCCATTCAATGAGTCTTTGGTTAGTAGAAGGCAGCCGGCATACTTCTTGATTTTTGTACTCAAAGGACAGACTATACAAATACCAAGGTTTTCGTTCATAGCATTACCACTTACGACTACCACCGGCCTCACTCCTTGCTGCTCGCTTCCTTTTATTGGGTTCAGGTCAACAAGCCATATATCCCGTTGTTTCATTCGTTGTCTATAATTTTCAGATAATCGGCTAAACCATCCTCAGCCATTGTTGGCATCCCGGCGTCACCAGCGGCTTTACGAAAGGAATGTGTGTATTCCGCTTTCTTTAGCTTCTCAAAATAAGTTCTGAGGGCTTGCTCCATTATACGGTTCTTGGGAGTTTTAAACCTTTTAGAGTACGAATCAAGCATCTCCAATAGCTCGGAAGGAAGAGAACTGGTGTAGTTAAGCGTTTTCATTTTTACTATTTTTTTGCAAATATAATCTATACTTATGATGTATACTTATATTTTCTACTTGTAAATAAATTGCAATACAGGTTCAATAGCAATTATCAAGGCATAAGCTATCCTGGCTTCAATTGTTAAATCTGTCCAAAAACCATTGATATCAAGGCCTGAAAACTATTTCATGATAATATTTATCAACATAAGTGTAATGAATCTTATTTGGATGTTGGGAAAACAACAACTTTTATCGATATATTTGTATAACTAATTACATACGAAATGGAAACAACCAACAATCCCGAAAACAAATTCTATTATCCGTCAAAGGATATTCTAAAACGTGCTAATGTTAAGGAATATGAGAATCTTTATAAGAAATCTATTGAAGATCGGGAAGGATTTTGGGCGACTGAAGCTAAACAACTTGATTGGTACAAGAAATGGGACAAAGTTCTGGATGACAGCAATAAACCTTTCTATAAATGGTTCACCGGTGGTAAGATAAATATTGTTCACAATGCCATAGACCGGCACCTGAAATCGGAGACAAGGAATAAATTGGCCATTATCTGGGAAGGTGAGCCAGGCGATTTACGTACGTTTTCTTACCATGCCCTTCACAGGGAGGTGTCAAGGTTTGCAAACATCCTGAAAGCCATGGGATGCAAAAAAGGAGATGTTACAACGATCTACATGCCACAAATTCCGGAACTGGTTATTGCCATGTTAGCCTGTGCCCGCATAGGGGCTGTTCATAGTGTGGTATATGGCGGGTTTAGTTATGAAGCTTTGGCGGAACGGATCCATGACTCGCATAGCCGGATCCTTATTACTGCTGATGGCGGTTACCGACGGGGTAAAACTACCCATTTAAAAGCTATCGCTAATGAAGCTATGAAACGCTCAGCAACTATAGAAGTCTGCATTACAGTGAAACGAACAGGCGAAGAATGCTACATGGAAAACGACCGCGACTTCTGGTACCACGATCTGATGCTTATGCCTCTCGATTGCAAGGACTGCAAAACCGAAGTTATGGATGCCGAGGATCCACTTTTCATACTATATACATCAGGAACCACAGGTAAACCAAAAGGACTGATTCATACGCATGGTGGTTACGCCGTATATACTGCTTCAACATACAAAAAAGTTTTTGATATAAAACCGGAAGACCGATGGTGGTGTGCTGCTGATCCGGGCTGGATTACCGGTCACAGCTACATTGTTTACGGCCCTCTTATCAATGGGGCTACTTTAATGCTGTATGAAGGAGCGCCAAACCATCCATATCCAAATCGCTGGTGGCAGATGGTCGAAAAGTATGGAATCAATATTTTATACACTTCACCAACAGCTATCCGTGGACTAATGCGGTACGGCGATTCCTGGGCAATCCGGCACGATCTGAGTTCGCTACGGCTTTTAGGTTCTGTTGGGGAGCCAATAAACCCTGAAGCATGGAAATGGTATCATGAAGTGATCGGAAGTGGAAAATGTCCGATAATGGATACCTGGTGGCAGACCGAAACAGGGGGCTTTATGATAACTCCTTTGCCGATAATGCCGCTGAAACCTGGATCCTGTGCAAAACCATTTTTCGGAAATGAAGTTGATATTGTGGATGAGCAAGGAAAACCGGTAAAACAGGGAGATGAAGGAAACCTTGTAATAAAAAACCCGTGGCCTGGAATGGCACGCACTATTTTACATGATCCTGATCGTTATGTGGAAAAATACTGGGAGAAATACCAGAAGCAAGGCTGGTATCTTGCCGGTGATTCGGCCCGGATTGATGAAGATGGTTACTATTGGGTGATAGGACGAATTGATGATGTGATCAAAGTTAGTGGTTACCGGTTAGGCTCGGCAGAGATTGAAAGTGCGCTGGTAAGCCATCCTTCTGTTGCCGAAGCTGCGGCTATTGGTCTTCCTGACGAACTCCGCGGAAACATAATTCATGCGTCTGTTGTTCTTAGAGAAGGATTTTCTGCCAGTGACTCTCTTGGTGAAGAACTCAAAAAGCATGTCGAAAATGAAATCGGCCCAATAGCTAAGCCAGCCTTTTTGGTTTTTACCGATAAATTGCCAAAGACTCGAAGCGGAAAGATTATGAGGCGTGTAATTAAAGCTCAGGCTCAGGGATTGGATGTTGGCGATATTTCAGCGCTGGAGGAATAATTTTGAAAGAAATTAAAAAAGATTAGGTTCAATTTGGACAAAGGGAAAATTTATTTACCTTTGCCCCCTCAAAAGAATCTGTAATGAAACGAACATTCCAACCATCAGTTAGAAAAAGAAAGAATAAACATGGCTTTATGGAGCGCATGTCATCAGCCAATGGCCGCAGGGTGCTTGCCGCACGCAGAGCTAAGGGAAGAAAGAAACTTACCGTTTCGGACGAAGGCAAATAAGTCGTTTTACGATAATTTTCTTTCACCGAACCACATATCTGATCTATTCGGAAAGGAGGCAATTAACATTGCTTCCTTTCTTTATTTAGTTCAGCGCCTATTGAAGTAGTTTCGTTTCTGATGATAATTGTGGTTTTAATAAACCCGTTTTGAAGAAATTTTGGTAATTTCGTACTCTCATTATCACTAAACAAAAGTTTCTGTAATCTTCCATCTGCATGATATTCCAGGCTTCTCTTACCGGGCTCTTCCGCCTGATAATGTACTTCCTCCTGATTTATGTCGTTATTTCTGCGTTGACACGTTACATTTTTCCGCTATTGCTTCGCGGCTATCTTAACAACATCCGCAAGCGTTTTGAATCTGAAAATACAGATCAGTCCTATAGAGAGAAAAAGAAAGAAGGCGAAATAAAAATCAGTCATATCAATGCTTCCCAGTCAACTAAGAAATCATCATCTGATGACGATTATATTGATTACGAAGAAATTAAATAATAAGCTAAAATCCAGGAAATGAAAAAATTCAATATCAACCAATTGGCGCCTTACCTGGCAGCTATTGTCATTTTTATTACCATCACCATCGTCTATTTCAGCCCTTTGCTGGAAGGGCAAAAGATTAAACAACATGATATTGCTCAATGGAAAGGCATGTCGAAAGAAATTGTGGATTATCGTGCGAAAACCGGAGAAGAGCCTCTATGGACCAATTCCATGTTTGGCGGAATGCCTGCTTATCAGATTTCAGTTCAATATAAAGCCAACCTGGTAAGATATATTGATGATGTATTTAAAATGGGACTTCCACATCCTGCCGGATTGGTATTTCTTTATTTCATTGGATTCCTTATTCTGATGCTTGTAATGGGATTCGACCCCTGGTTAAGTATCGTTGGCTCCATTGCATTTGCATTTTCCTCATACTTCTTTATAATCATACAGGCTGGGCACAACAGCAAAGCGCACGCAATTGGATATATGGCGCCAGTGCTGGCAGGGATTATTCTCACCTACCGGGGCAAATATCTTGCCGGAGGAATACTTACCGCACTTTTCCTGTCACTTGAACTTTTTACCAATCATGTTCAGATAACCTATTACCTCGGCCTTATTATTATGGCTTATGGCATTTCAGAATTTATTTTCCATCTCAAAGAGAAAAAATTCAAATCATTTCTCATTTCCTCAGCCATTATTGTTGCGGCAGGTATGGTAGCAATAGGAACAAGTGCTACAAACCTTTGGGCTACATACGAATATGGGAAGGAGACTATCAGAGGAAAAACCGAACTTACAACTCAGAAGGAAGACCGCACCAGCGGGCTGGATAAGACTTATGCTACCGGATGGAGTTATGGAGTAGGCGAAACAATGACTCTGCTTATACCTAATTACAAAGGCGGAGCTTCAATGGGAAGTGTAGGAACGAAATCTGAAACTTACAAAGCACTTATGCAAAATAGTGTACCCGAGGAAAGTGCCCGCCAGTTGATGAATAACCTTCCTACATATTGGGGTGAACAACCTTCTGTCTCCGGGCCGGTATATGTTGGTGCAATCCTTTTCTTTTTATTTGTCCTCGGGTTGCTCATAGTAGAAAACCGTTACAGATGGTGGCTCTTAGCAATAACAGTGCTTTCAATTATGCTATCGTGGGGACATAATTTTATGCCCCTTACGGAATTCTTCTTTAAATATATGCCCGGTTACAACAAGTTTAGATCTGTTTCAATGACACTTGTTATTGCTGAAGTAACAATACCAATATTAGGTATGCTGGCATTGCATAAACTTTTTACATCAGACACCGATAAGAAAAAACTGATCCGTCAACTGGCATATGCAACAGGAGTTACAGCTGGCATTGCATTAATATTTGCATTATTTGGGTCGGCTTTATTCAGTTTCAGTACTCCTAATGACGCACAATACAAAGATTATTTTCCCGAATGGCTGATGACTGCAATACGTTCCGACCGGGCCTCTATGCTTTCGTCAGATGCATGGCGTTCGTTTATTCTCATTGTACTTTCAGCCGGTGTTCTGTGGGCATACCTTACGAATAAACTCAAAAAATATACGGTATATGCATTACTTGCAGTTATGATACTTATTGACTTATGGTCAGTGAACAAACGATATGTCAACAATGATGACTTTGCACGCAAAAGCTTGGTAAATGAGCCTTTCCAACCCTCACAAGCCGATGAAATTATTATGAAAGATACTGATCCTGACTATAGGGTCATGAATTTAACTGTCAGCCCTTTTAATGATGCCAGCAATTCTTATTTTCATAAATCTATTGGCGGATATCATGGTGCAAAATTAAGACGATTCCAGGAATTGATTGAGCATCATTTGAGCAGGAACAATATGAGAGTCTATAATATGCTCAATACCAAATATTTTATTGTGCCTGGTGAAGATAAACAACCTACTGTTCAGCCGAATATGCAGGCATTGGGAAATTCATGGTTTGTAAATCATATACAATGGGTGGATAACGCAGATGAAGAAATAAATGCTCTTACTTCTTTCAATCCGGCTGATACCGTTGTAATTGACAAACGGTTCCAGGGCATGGTAGAGGAATCGGAAATTACAAAAGACACAAGCGGCATTATAAGACTCAAGGAATACAAACCAAATCATCTTACCTATGAGTCAAGCGCCGTAAAAGATCAAATAGCAGTATTTTCGGAAATCTACTACGCAAAGGGCTGGAATGCATACATAGATGGGAAACCATCGCCATATTTCCGGGCCAACTATGTATTGCGGGCAATGATTGTACCGGCAGGTAAACATGAAATTGAATTCAAATTTGATCCTCCTGTATATCGTATCGGCGAAAAAATATCACTGGCAAGTTCAATTTTCTTACTCCTGATGCTTGCCGGCGGGGGTGCATTCCTTATTAAAAAGAAACAGGACTAATTTACTGCAGAACTATCCGGCACAAATCTGAACGCTTATGAAAAGGGTGCTCATTATCACCTATTATTGGCCACCCAGTGGTGGAGCAGGTGTTCAGCGCTGGTTGAAGTTCGTTAAGTACCTTCGCAATTACGGGTGGGAGCCGGTTGTTTACACAGCCAAAAATCCAGAAGCACCAGCGTTGGATTTCTCACTGGCAAAAGATATACCCGCTGGGCTTAAGGTTATCCACCAATCCATTTGGGAGCCCTATTCCTTCTATCGGAAATTTGTCGGCATAAAAAAGGACGAGAAGATCAGTGCTGGTTTCCTTAGCGAAAGTAAGCAACCCGGATTTGCACAAAAAGTGGCCGTTTGGCTGCGTGGAAACTTATTCATCCCTGATGCGCGTAAATTCTGGATCAAACCAAGCATCCGGTTTTTAACAAAATATTTGCAGGAAAACCCTGTAGATGCTGTTGTTTCAACAGGCCCGCCACACACAACCCATCTCATTGCGCTTGGTATTAAGAAACACGTAGGTATTCCATGGCTTGCCGACTTCCGGGATCCATGGACCAGAATTGACTTCTATGATAAGCTGATGCTGACTTCTGCAGCTGACAAACGCCACCGGATTCTTGAACAGAAAGTTCTCAAAGCAGCCGATCGCATCGTTACAGTGAGCTGGAATTGGGCGAAAGACTTTGAAGCACTTGGCTCTCCTGATACCAAAGTTATCACAAATGGATTTGATCCTGAAGATTTCCCTGAGACGAATCAGAAAAAAACCACGACCTTCCTCCTCACGCATATTGGCTCATTAAACAAAGATCGCAATCCTGAATTCCTCTGGAAAGTGCTAGGAGAAATGGTGAGAAGTGACGAAGCTTTTCGGAAATTGCTTCAAATAAGATTTATCGGAAAAACGGATTTCAGTGTCTTCGAAAGCCTTGAACTTCATGGATTGGCTTCATGCTCAGAAAAAATTGATTATGTCCCTCATGACGAAGCACTCAGACTGTCGGCAAATTCGGCAGTTTTACTTTTACTTATCAATGACACACCAAATTCTTTGGGAATTATTCCAGGGAAAGTGTTTGAATACCTTGCAACGCGAAGACCAATCCTGTGCATCGGTCCACCTGCAGGCGACAGTGCCCGGATAGTGAATGAAACTAAATCCGGATATGTTGTTAATTTCGGTGATGAAGCCTGCCTGAATTCAGCTATCAGGGAATTATTCAACCAATATTTAAACAACAATATACTACAAAGCGAAACAGCAATTGATCAATTTTCACGAAAAACACTTACCGGAGATATTGCCCGGCTACTCAACGAAATATCCATCTCTCAACAAACTAAATAATGAAGCCTGTTAAAATACTTGTGATTGCCGGGGCGCGGCCTAATTTCATGAAGATTGCTCCTATAATGCATGCGATGAAAGCCTCAAAACGGCTGGAACCTATTCTTGTTCACACTGGCCAGCATTATGATGTGCAGATGTCGTCCATGTTTTTCGAGGAACTTCAGATTCCCCTGCCCGATATTTCGCTTGAAGTTGGTTCTGACACTCAGGCACGCCAGGTTGCAAGGATAATGGAAAAGTTTGAACCAGTTTGCGCGGAGCATAAACCGCAGGCTATTCTGGTAGTTGGTGATGTGAATTCAACAATGGCCTGTAGTATTGTGGCAGCAAAAATGGATATCCGCATTATTCATGTTGAAGCAGGTATCCGAAGCCGCGACCGTTCCATGCCCGAGGAAATCAACCGTATGGTTACCGATGCAATTACAGATATTCTGCTTCCTCCTTCGCGCGATGCTGTTGAAAACCTGCTTGCCGAAGGTCATCCTGCCAGTAAAATTCATATGGTAGGAAATATCATGATTGATACATTGCTAAATTCAAGATCAAAAGTTAAACAATCCGATATTCTAGACAAACTGGGACTGAAAGAGAACGGCTTTGTTTCTCTAACGCTGCATCGCCCTTCCAACGTCGATAATGAAGAGAATTTCAAGAAAATACTTGCAGCCCTTGAAGTTATTCAGCAGGAAATCCCGATCGTATTTCCAATTCATCCGCGTACCCGGAAAATGATTGCTGAACTTGGCCTGAGTGATTATATTGCAGGGATGAAAAACCTGATATTATCTGAGCCGATGGGATATTTTGATTTTGGAAAACTAATTTCGGCATCCCGCTTTGTATTAACTGATAGTGGAGGCATACAGGAAGAAACCACTGTGTATGGTATTCCATGTATAACACTGCGCGAAAACACAGAAAGACCTGTTACAGCCTGGGAAGGAACCAATGAACTTGCCGGCTGCGATACTCAGAAAATTATTTCATTTGCCAGGAAAATTATGGATGGTAAATGGAAAAAAGGAAATATCCCCGAACTTTGGGATGGTCATACAGCAGAGCGGATTATTCAAGTATTGGAAAAAGAATTATAATCAGAGCTAAATTATGAAACACTTTTTGTGGATACTTTATCAACGGTTAATGAATCCTGGTTGTACCATCCGTGCAGCAAGTTTATGCCGGAATGTAAAATTCGGGAAGGGCGTAACAGTTGAAAAAGGTTCGCATATATGTGCCGGAAGCATTGGCAATCATACCTACATTAACAAATATTGCCTGATCGACAGAAATACTAAATCAATTGGGAACTTCTGCTCTATTGCCTATGGCGTAAAAATCGGGTTGGGAAATCATCCTGCGAAATGGGTAAGCACGCACCCTTTTGCTTACGATAAAAAATACGGCTTTGTAAGCAATAGCAAATCTTTCGAAGAACAAACATCAGGCAATTGTATTATAGGAAATGATGTGTGGATTGGGGCAAATGCGACTATTCTTGCTGGTGTTACTATTGGCGACGGCGCAATTATTGGTGCCAATTCACTTGTTACTGCGGATGTTGTTCCTTATAGCATTGTTGCCGGTACTCCCGCAAAACATATCCGTTATCGTTTTGACGAAACAATGATTGCACTACTTATGCAAATGAAATGGTGGAATTGGGACGACGACCGGATTAAGCAGAATATTGATAAATTCGATGATCCGGAAAAACTACTGTCAGAACTTTAACGCGATATTACTTTACTTACAAATGTTGAAATATCATAATCTTCGTTAAATACTTTATATAATTCGCTCATAAGGAAGTATTTCTCTGCAGGCATTTTTTTCTTCCGAAGTTCATCAACGAATACATTTACGGCAATTTTACCTTCCAGAACTACTTTATTTGGTATATCAGTTGTGAAAAATCCTTTGCCAATCAGCAGACCAAGGGTACGATTACGGCTGAGATCATTAAGCGCGGTAAGTCCAAAATCGCCGATACCACAATAATTGAACATTGTATCTTCGCGCCCGCCTTCAAAAATCATTATGCTACGCATCTCATTAAATGCCTTGGTTAACACCAGAAACCGCAGGTTAGGCGAATTAAAGTTTGCGTCAATAATTCCCATGATTATAGCATAAATATTCTTGATAATACTCAGAATCTCAACGCCTCTAAGATCAGTGGAATAATCGAGATAAATATTCGTATCCTTAAAAACGGAGGCAAACACATGGAAGAAAGACTCATCAGGAGCACCCAACGTAAAAGCTGTAGGAATATTATTGATTATTTCGCGGGCAAATGTTGGCCCTTTTAACGAGCATACACAAAGATCTGATTGTTTACTGAGGCTTTCAGCAATTGTCTTGTTATCTGATCCAAACCCTTTAGCAAGATTTACCAGGATTGCTTTTTCTGAAATGCGTTTACGGTGCTTCAGAACATATTCCTCTGTATTTACTGATGGGATGGCAAGAAATATTATTTCGGCATCTTCAAGTACCATTTCATTAGTAGTAGCCATCAACCGCGGATTAAGCCGCAGATTTGGAAAATATTTCTGGTTGATATGCTCCCTGCTTATTGAATTTACGACCTCTTCCTCAATAGAAAGAAGAATTACAGTGAGATCGGCACGCACTGCTAAAGAATTGCCCAGCGCAGTCCCTATTGCACCGGCACCTATAATGCAGATGTTTTTATATTCCATCTTTTATATCTTGAATTCGTTGTTTAATGACGCAAATATAACTCAAAATCTGACCTAAGGGAATTTGAGGACTTTGGGAACTAGCAAAAGATTTCAGAAATAGTCGTACTTTTGGAGTATTATCCTTTCTAACTTCAATTAACACTAAAAATGACACTCGAAAACAAGCTAGTATTGGTAACCGGAGCCGATGGCTTCATTGGTTCGCACCTTGTAGAATTGCTGCTTAAGAAAAACTGCCATGTAAAAGCATTAGCACAATATAATTCATTTAACTCATGGGGCTGGCTTGATACCATCGGACAACATCAAAACCTTGAAATTATCTCAGGAGATATACGTGATCCGCATTTTTGCAAAAGCCTTACCAAAGGGTGCGACATTGTGTTCCACCTTGCCGCGCTTATTGCAATTCCATATTCCTATGTGGCTCCCGAAAGTTATGTTGACACAAACATCCGTGGAACGCTTAATATTTGCCAGGCTGCGCTTGAAAACGGCTGCCAGCGTATAATACACACTTCCACTTCTGAGGTTTATGGAACAGCAGTTTATGTGCCTATTGACGAGGCTCACCCATTGCAACCACAATCCCCGTATAGTGCCAGCAAAATAGGTGCAGATGCAATTGCAATGAGTTTCTATAATGCGTTTAAACTACCGCTGATTATAGCCCGGCCATTCAATACGTATGGACCACGCCAGTCAGCCAGGGCCGTTATTCCAACAATAATCAGCCAGATTGCTGCCGGCAAAAAGAAGATTAATCTTGGCGATACAACTCCAACACGTGATTTTAATTTTGTGCTTGACACCTGCCAGGGATTTATTGAACTTGCCACATGTGATAAAGCAATCGGGCAAACGGTAAATATGGGAAGCAATACCGAAATCAGCATTGCCAATCTCTTCAGCACAATTGCGGATATAATGCACAGTGATGCCAATCTGGAAATTGATGAACAGCGGCTGCGTCCGGCTGGCAGCGAAGTGTTCAGGCTTTGGTGCAACAATGCCCTTATGATTGAACTTACCGGATTTCGACCAAAATATGATATCCATACTGGATTAACTGAAACCATTGATTGGTTGAGCAAAGCTGAAAATCTTGCCCGGTATAAAACAAACATTTACAACATCTAAAACACCCAGTTTCTTTACGAATATTACTTTTTCATGAATACTGATTTATTAAAATCTATTACATCCTTTATCAGGAGCCTTTATCCGGGAATGGAAACGGTTCCGCTCCATGCACCTGTTTTCTTCGGTAAAGAAAAAGAATATCTTGCTGAATGCATTGACACTACTTATGTTTCTTACGTAGGATCATATGTAAACCGTTTTGAGGAGATGATCAGCACTTATACAGGAGCAAAATATGCTATTGCAACAGTAAATGGCACCTGCGCACTTCAAACAGCTTTATTAATTGCAGGTATTAAACCTGGCGACTTTGTAATAACACAGGCGCTAACCTTTGTTGCAACGGCAAATGCTATTCATTTCGCCAATGCTACTCCCGTTTTTATCGACAGTGATCCTCAAGATTTAGGAATGGATATTTCAAAACTTGAAGAATTTCTTTCGCAGGAATGCCGGATGAATGAAGATGGCTTTTGCTACCATAAAGTCACTAATAGAAGGATTTCCGCGTGTGTGCCGGTTCATATATTCGGACATCCGGTTAAGATTGACAAGGTCGTAGAGATTTGCGAAAAGTACAATATTACAGTTATTGAAGATGCAGCCGAATCTTTAGGGAGTACTTACAAAGGCAAGCATACCGGCACATTCGGGCTATTAGGGATTCTGAGTTTCAATGGTAATAAAACTGTTACTACCGGAGGCGGCGGAATGATACTCACAAATGATAAGGATTTGGCTACGAGGGCACGCCACATCACAACCACAGCAAAAACGATACATCCATACGAATTTTTTCATGACGAACTTGGTTTTAATTATCGGATGACTAATCTGAACGCAGCCATTGGGGTTGCACAGATGGAAAACTTCGATTTTATTATTAGGAATAAAAGAGAAACAGCAGCCAGATACAATGAATTTTTCACAAATTTAGGCATGGATTTCTTTACAGAAAAAGAGAACAGCTTTTCGAACTATTGGTTGAACGTATTGCTGATGAAAGACAGAAATGAACGTAATGACTTACTGGAATTAACGAATGCTTCCGGAATTACAACCCGCCCTGCCTGGAGGCTGATGACCGATCTGCCAATGTACTCAGGAAATATTCATACTGATCTCAGCAATGCAGTAAAATTGGAAAATACTATTGTAAATCTACCAAGCAGCATTCGAAAATAAATGGGGAAAGAAAAAATAATACTCATCGGTGGCGGAGGCCATTGCAAATCGGTGATCGACACAATCGAGAGCGAAGGCAGATTTGATATCGCTGGTATTGTTGATATACCTGGCAAACTTCATGATACGATCCTGGGTTATGAAATATTTGCCAGCGATGAGGATATTTCCCGTTTGGCTCTAGAATACAAATATTTCTTCATAGCAGTTGGCCTGATCCGCGATTTCAGACCCAGGTTAAATATGTACGAAAAATTGCAGAAGCTGGGTTGTGAAATGCCGGTAGTAATATCGCCGAAGGCATATGTATCGCCTCACGCCATCATTGCAGCCGGTACACTTATTATGCCTTTCGCATTTATAAACGCAGGCGTTTCTATCGGACAAAATTGCATCATCAATACTTCAAGCATCGTCGAACATGATACTGTTATCGGTGCTAACAATCATATATCTACGGCTTGTGTTGTGAATGGAACCTGTGTTATTGGCGACAATAATTTTTTAGGCACAAACGCTACACTTCTGAATAACCTTTTGGTAGGAAACAACAATTTAATCGGGGCCAGCTCTGTTGTAGTAAAAAATGTTGGAGACGGGTTGAAACTATTCGGAAACCCTGCCGCTGTAATAGGAAAACATATATGAGCAAGACAATAATAATTGCAGAAGCCGGTGTTAACCATAATGGTCAGATGGAGCTCGCGCACAAACTGGTAGAAGCTGCTGCGGATGCCGGTGCTGATTACGTGAAGTTTCAGACTTTTAAAACAGGGCATCTGGTGACATCTTCTGCTCCCAAGGCTGCTTATCAGGCAATTCAGAAAGATAGTGAACCTGGTGAAAGTCAGTATGATATGTTACGCCGGTTAGAGCTCGACCGCACAGCCCACCTGCAATTAATTGAACATGCCAAAAGATGCCGTATCCGGTTTCTTTCCACAGCATTTGATCTGGATAGTATCGACCTTTTAGTCGAATTTGGAATTGGCATATTTAAAATTCCTTCAGGAGAGATAACTAACCTCCCCTATCTTCGCAAAATCGGGAAATTGGGTAAACCGATTGTTCTA
>CAZEDO010000084.1:0-16595 GCA_964511085.1 uncultured Lentimicrobiaceae bacterium | reverse complement strand
TTATACACAATGCTGGAAATAAACGCCACTATGGCGCTTACACATTCGTTACCACCCCCAGCTGAGCGGTATATAGCATACGCTGAGCGGCATTTGCAATGCCGCTCAGAACATGGCAGAATTTGTAATTCTGCTTTAACAAAAGCCAATGTATAGAAGTTAAGGAGAATATAATAATCAATCTAAGATGCCAACAGGTTACCAGATAAAGGATCAATCGGCAGCATATTACGTCACATTCCAGGTTGTGTATTGGATTGATTTATTTACCCGCCCCGCTTATCGTGATATTGTTCTTGAAAGCCTACGGTGTTGCCAGAAAGAAAAGGAATTGGAGCTATTTGCCTGGGTCATTATGTCGAACCATGTTCATTTATTGGCAAGGAGTAGTAAAAATGATTTAAGCGGCACAATCCGCGACTTTAAAAAATATACCAGCAAAGCATTTATTGAATTGATTTCAAACTCGGGAGAAAGCAGGAAGGAATGGATGCTGCGATTGTTTGCTCATGCCGCAAAACGCCAGAACAAAGCAGGTGATTATCAGGTGTGGACATATGAAAATCACGCTGTAGAGGTTTATGGTAATTCCTTTATTCAAACCAAAGTTGAATATATTCACAACAATCCTGTCCGTGCCGGAATAGTGAATAAAGCTGAAGATTATAAATACTCAAGTGCCTGCACTTACGCTGATTTAGAAGGACTTCTTGATATAATACCTGTTTCGTTAAAGTGGAAAACAATTTGAGGTGTATGAAGATAATTGCAAATTATCTGGTGTTCAGAGCGGCATTGCAACCGAACGGAGAGAGCTCAGCGAAGCTAAATGCCGCTCAGCTGCGGGGAAGCCTATAAACGCGTAAGTGTTCATTGAAATCGAAAAGAAAGCAACCAATAATTGAAGTTAACCTAAAAACCAAAAATCATGAAAAAAATTTACGGAATGATCTTTTTAGTTATTGCTCTGCTTAATGTCCAGGGACAGAACTATTTTATCAGTTTTGCAGGTGCAGGCGCTACTACTACTGTTGGCACCGTGCAAGTGGATAACTTAACAAGCGGAGCAACTGTTACCCTGAATGGCAGTGATATTTTACATTTAATTCCTTCGCTGGGAATTGGCGACATAAGTGCTGATAACAGCTACCTGCATCTCTATCCCAATCCGATGGAAGAAAAGTCAATATTAGAAGTTATAACATCTGCTGCCGGAACTTCAACGATAAGCCTGGTTAACCTCAGCGGACAAACAGTTTATCAGATCAGCAAAGAACTTTCACCCGGAGTACACAGTTTTCGCGTATCCGGTATTCAGCAGGGGATGTATCTCGTGAAAGTCACAGGGCCCGACTTTTATTATTCGACGAAACTGGTCAGCCGATGCAACCTTGCCTGCGAACCGGAAATTGAGCTTGTTACTTCTGTTTCAGGCAACCAAAGCAGCCACCTGAAAAATGCTGCTGCAACGATCGATATGCAATACACTGATGGTGACATTTTAATGTACAAAGGTACTTCAGGGCAATACAGCAATGTGGTTACCGATGTGCCAACTGGGAGTAAAACAACGACTTTCCCTTTTGTTGACTGCACAGACAGCGATGGCAACCATTATGCAACCGTCACGATAGGTGCCGGAAAAGCTGGCGCTCAAACCTGGATGGCCGAAAACCTGAATGTGGGTACATGGATCCCTCTTAATCAGCAACAAACCGATAATGGCATTACTGAAAAATTTTGTTATAACGACTATGATTTTAATTGTTCAATTTATGGGGGCTTGTATCAATGGAATGAGATGATGCAATATGTAGATACCCTGGGTGTTATAAAAGGAATTTGTCCGGAAGGATGGCATATTCCTACGATATACGAATGGGGGGATCTGATTACTTACGTTGGCGGGTTAGATGTGGCTGGAGGCAAACTGAAAGAAACCGGTACTTCAAGTTGGTTGAGCCCTAATGTTGGGGCGACAAATGAATGTGGGTTTTCTGTTCTGCCTGCCGGCTGGTTTGATTCAGTTTTTGCCAATGGGTTCACAAACATTGGCGAACTAGCCTATTTCTGGACTTCTTTATCTCAATCAGGTTTTTTTATAAACTACTATCACCTGGAACTTTCCTATAACTGGTACTTCGTCGATGTCATGGAAAACCCGCCGCTCGCAGACGCATATAGTGTGAGATGCATTGCGGATTAAAAACAATCAGCTATGCTGCCCAATTGAGCGGCATTAAGCTACGCTGAGCTCTCTCCGTTCGGGTTGTAATGCCGCTCTAAATATTGCAGAATTTAAAATTCTGCTAAACAAAAGGTTGATGAATAATGATAAAACAAATACAATCCTGCCGGCGCAGTAGTAAACTATAACAGAAATGTACGCTATATGGCATATTTGGTCGTTAAAGGCAATTATTTTGAAATTTTAAACAAATCAACGCCCTTCCTTTATAGATGTCAATTACGAAAAAGTATGAGACCCGGAGACCTGACAGAAAAGAACTGAGTTTTAACCAAAGATAAAAACATGAAAAATGTAATTCTTACACTCGCGATTGTCGCTTCGCTAATTTTGTGCTCCTGCCAAAACAATCCTACAGCAAATAAGGACACGAAATTAAACATTGAAGCAACACAGTTTATTGGTTCATGGGTACAGCCGAATCCAATTAATGACAAAGAAGTACAGGGTTTTATTCTTAAAAATGATGGCACAGCGCAATCAATCAATATGGAGACATTGAAATATCAAAAATGGTGGTATGAATCAAATAGCTTATTCCTGGTTGCAGAAAGTATTGGAAACAGAACTTCCAGTATAGACACAATGAAATATGAAGTTGTGAAAATCAATGAGAAGGAATTAGAATTGAAAGATAGGGATTATACTGATAAGTACAGAAAACAATAAGACTGCAACTAATGAGGCACCAGCCAGTTCAGCGCATTCGTAAACTATAACAGGGTTTTATGCTCTAAGCATAATCCGGAACTTAGTGACAAGCAAATAAACCAAAAACCAGGGAGGAATATAAAATGAAATATTTGTTAATAGCATTCATGTGGGCAGGATACTGCGCACTACATAGTTATTTAATAAGCATCGGCTTCACAAACCTTATGAACCGGGTATTAAAGAAGTATTACGCCTTCTACAGATTATTTTATGTCATGGTATCATTATTCTTGCTTATACCTTTAATACATTATACGGGACAATTGGATAATAAAGTAATCATCGCGTATGGGCCTTATTTGGGTATTTTAAAGAATGTCCTTGTGTATGGTTCATTAGCAATGTTCTTCTGGGCTTTTTTCTTTGATTATGATTCTTTATCCTTTTTTGGAATCCGCCAGATTTTAAACTTTGGAAAAACAAATGACAAAAAACCATCCGATGAAATTAAAAAAAATGGCTTGTTAGGCCTTATGCGACATCCCATGTATTTAGCATTACTCATCTATATATGGAGTCAAACATCCAAGATGGCGGATATAGTTGTGAACGTAGTGTTGACAGTTTATATTTATATAGGAACTCTGCTTGAGGAGAAAAAGCTGCTTCTCGAATTTGGAGAAACCTACAGCAACTATCAAAAAGAAGTACCTATGCTAATTCCTTTTTTAAGAGTAAAGGCAAAGTAATAACCACCTATAAAGTGATGGGAGGAAATAGGTCTGATTAACTATGCATTTAGTAATTAACCTTCAAAATATAGCATTATGACAGAAAAGGCGTTTCTGATTGCAGCTGTTGTTTGCATCATCTGCAACATTATAAGATTTATTTACGAGGTATTAAAACATAAAAAGATTATTCAAGCAAATCAATTAACGCTTGTGATCATGTTTGCCAACATGGCTTTGTTATGGATCTCTTGGGTTGTATTATGCGTTAATGATACTCACAGGATTGAGCTCTCCGGCATTATCAGGTATGCAGGTATTTCATTCGTTGGCATTGGATTCATACTGTTTTTAATGGCTTTATTCATCATGAAGACTTTTGAAAGCTATGAAGGGGATTTAATAACCAAAGGAATTTTCTCCATAATCAGGCATCCTATGTATTTAGGTTTCATACTTTGGTTAATCGGTCTGCCGATATTCTTAGGGGCTCTTTATGCTTTCGTACTTGCATTTGTATTTATTGCAAATGTTTTATTCTGGAGATATTTAGAAGAAAAAGAATTGGTAGAAAGGTTTTCTTCTTATGCGGCTTACAAAAAAACAACACTATTTTAGAAAGATGAATTTTACGTATACCAGGGACATAAGGAATAAATCACTATTTTCAGACGGCTTTTAACTCCGATCGTTAGAACGGAAAACAGTATAACCAATTAAGCGTAAACACATCCAATTAATAAATCAATAGATTATGGACTCAATATCACCAAATATTTTTGTAAAAGACCTCAGCAAGACCATTGACTTTTACAAGCAATTAGGCTTTAGCGTAGTAATGACAGTTCCCGAACAAGGTGACTTTGTTTGGGCAATGATGACCTGCGGAAACGTAACCTTCATGTTTCAGACATTTGAAAGCCTGGGTGCAGATTTACCACAAATAACAAGACAGGACGGAGGATCGCTCCTGCTGTATATTCAGACCAAAGGAATCAGAAAGTTTTTCGACCAGGTAAAAGACAAAGTGAATGTTATAAAAGGCCTTGAAAAAACATTTTACGGCGCTACTGAATTTTCCATCCAGGACATCAACGGGTATATCCTCACTTTTGCGGAAGATGAGTAAAATCCTTCCGAACAATGAAAAGGAATGAGACAGCTTTGATAAGATGCGGAACTGCTACACCTGCTTAAGTCTGGCAAGCAATAAATAAACCTGATACTAAGGAAGAGAAGGCAGCATCCTTCAAAATCAAACACAACTGAAAATATGGAGATACAATTGATACCAGTTGCAACCGTTAAAAATTCACGTCTCAGCCTAACTGACGACTTCTGGGGACCGGTTATTTCGGAAATAGAACTCGCGGAGCATATCCCAACGCAGGCATTCGATGGTATTTCGGGCTTTTCTCACGTTGAAATTATCTATTTCTTTGATCAGGTCGTGAAGGAAGAAATCATATTCGCGGGGCGGCCAAGGGGCAACCCTGGTTATCCGGTTACCGGTATTTTCGGGCAACGAAAAAAGGACAGGCCAAACTCTATCGGTATTTGCACTGCCGAACTTATTGAACATAAGGCGAGATCACTCACCGTCAAGTATCTTGATGCAATAAACGGCTCACCTGTGCTAGACATAAAGCCCGTATTTAAGGAGTTTCAGCCAAAAGGTGAAATTAAACAACCGGCATGGGTGGATGATTTAATGAAAAATTACTGGAAATAAATATTTCTGAAAGAACGATTTCCATTATTTTCGAATTACATTTGAGTTGGAACAAACTGATTTCCGATAATATGATCAACAAGGATAGCTTCATCAATGTTGCCCCTTGCGGCATGAACTGTTCACTTTGCCTCGCTAACCAGCGGACAAAAAATACCTGCGCCGGATGTAACGCGCTTGCAGGAATAAAAGTCAACCATTGCTCAACCTGCAGCATCAGGAACTGTGAAGAATTGCCTGAAACCGGCTTTTGTTATTCCTGTAAGAAATTCCCATGCAAGCGGATTAAGCACCTTGACAAGCGCTACTGGACCAACTATGGGATGAGCATGATCAGTAATTTGCAAATGATCGAAACAACAGGCATTGATGAGTTTAACAAGCGCGAGAAAGAAAAATGGACCTGCAGCAAATGTGGCTCTTTACTTTGCGTCCACCGGCCGGTATGCCTGAAGTGCGGGAATAAAAATGATAGATTTCCTGAGCATGCGCATCTTAATTAATCTAAAAAATTCCGTGCTCTCCGTGCCCCAGCCTGCGGCATGCTGGTCCGTGGGGAGCCTTAATAATTTCTCTTATGAAAAAATGGTACGAAACCCTTTTCGAAAATTACGGAATAAAATACGATAAAGAATCTTTTACCCAGGGCACACAGGGTGAATGCAATTTTATTGAAGCCGAAACCGGCTTTAACAAACAAACCCGCATACTCGACATCGGCTGCGGTACAGGCAGGCATTCAATTGAACTCGCCAAAAGAGGTTATAAAATCACGGGAATAGATTTATCGGATTCGCAGCTTAAACGCGCCAGAGAGAAAGCGTCGGAACAAGGGTTGCTAATTGATTTCCAAAAACATGACGCCAGGGATTTACCTTTCAGCAATGAATTTGACCTTGCCATAATGCTGTGCGAAGGTGCTTTCCCCTTGATGGAAACAGATGAGATGAATTACAGGATATTGCAGAATGCAGCAAAATCGCTGAAAGGGAACGGCAAATTTATATTTACAACCTTAAACGGATTGTTTCCTCTGTTTCATTCGGTTAAAGAATTTCTTGATTCACACAAAGAAGATGGAAATGCCGAAAGCAGTAGCAATTCCTTTGATTTAATGACCTTCCGGGATACAAATATCACAACGGTAGAGGATGACCAGGGAAATAAAAAGGAATTGGAATGCAATGAAAGGTATTATGTGCCATCTGAAATTACCTGGTTGTTAAAATCGCTGGGTTTTAAAACTGTTGATATTTACGGAGCAAAGCTGGGCGCTTTTAGCAGAAATGACACTCTGACAACCGGGGATTTTGAGATGCTTGTGATAGCTCAAAAATAGTATTGCAATTCGGACAGGTTCAGGGTTTAAAGTAGTCGGGGATTTATTGTTCCGACATAGCTTTCCTTGTACTCCGCGTCATCTGAATAATCCGCAGGATCTTTGCCAGGACAAAAATCAGGACAAATGCGAAAATGATTGATGCTCCCGAAGGAATATCGAGGCTGTAAGACAATACAAGTCCGGCAATTGAACCAAGTAACCCAAATACTACCGAAAGAAAAATAATTGTCCGGAAATCCTTGGAATACAGGTTTGCTGTAGATTGAGGGATTGTAAGGAAAGAGATTACCAGTATTATCCCCACCACCCGGATATGTAGGACAATGGTAAGCGCGATCAGGCTCATGAGCAGGTAATTGATCAGATTAACCGGGGCGCGGTGTGCACGGGCATAGTCTTCATCAAAGGATATGTAAAGAATTAGCCTGTAAAACAGTACAAAGAAAAAGACAATTACCAGGCATAAGGCTGCCATGAGCCATATGTCCAGCCAGGTAACAGTGAGAATGCTTCCAAAGAGGAACATCATGAGATTGGGTGCATAGCCCGGAGTAATAAAAATAAAGATGATCCCGACCGCCATTCCCAGCGACCACAGGATGCCAATGGCCGAATCCTCACGGATATCTGTCTTTTTTGAAATGTACTCAATTCCAAGCGCCGAAAGGATGCTGAAGACTGCGGCCCCCAGCACCGGGTTAATCCCCAGGTAATAGCCAATTCCAATTCCACCGAAGGAAGCATGCGTAATTCCCCCGCTGATAAACACTTTACGCCGGGCAACAATATATGTTCCGACAATCCCGCAGGAAATACTTGCCAGCACTGCCGCAATGAGCGCATGGAGTACAAACTGGTAGCGGAATATACTTATCAGGCTTTCTGACATATTAATGCTGGTGTTTTTCTAATACGGTATGCGGCACATCGCCGTGGGTTATGATCTGAATAGGGCAGTTGTAACTTGCCAGTTGTTCCTCAGTTATAATGTTCGACCGGTGATAATGAAGATAGGTATTGACACAGGCAATGGTCTTGACATAGGCAGAGATGGTTCCCACATCATGCGAAACCATGATAATGGCCATTCGTTCGTTCAACTGACGAAGCAATTCGTAAAGATCGCTTTCAAATTTATTGTCAACATAAGTGTCCGGTTCATCCAGAATAAGAAGGCGTGGTGATGAGATGATGGCGCGGCTCACAAAAACACGTTGCAATTGCCCGCCGGATAATTCGCCAACGGTTTTCTTTTCCAGGTGTGCAATGCCCATCTGCACGAGCAAGTCGCGGGCAGTTTCTTTCTCCAGCCTGTTGTTGCGGTATAAATGGCTTTGTTTGGACATGAATCCTGACAATACCACATCCAGTACTGTGATTGGAAACCTGCGGTCGATCTGGCTTACCTGGGGCAGATATCCGATAAATCCGTTAGCCTGTGGACCTGTGCTGCCGGAAACCACCGTTCCGTGTATAGGCTTGATAAGCCCAAGAATGACTTTGATAAGCGTTGTTTTTCCACCTCCATTCGGACCAATCACGCCAATAAAATCGTGGCTGCAAACAGAAAAATCTACATCACGCAGTACTATTTCATCACCATAGCCGGCAGATACAGACTTTAATTCCACTAATGCAGGATGATGTTCGCTCAATGGGTATCAGGTTAATATTGGAAAATTCAGTTTTGCAAAAGTAATGCAGGAATAAGGCTTATTATAACTTTTCGTTAGCTATTATTATTTTCGGATATATAGAATTCCTGCAATACGATCGAAATTTGCAAGCAAGTCGCCTGCCATCGGGTCGAAAACAACAACCTGTCCATCAATCTCACGGGCAAGAGTTTCGGCATTTCGGGAATCAAATTCCTTGGAAACCAAAATACTATGAATGCCTTCTTTCCTTGCTATTTCAATAAGTCTGGACAAATGCACTGCCGAAGGTTCCTTCCCCTCCGTTTCCAGGCTTATCTGAATAAGTTTATAATCGCGGGCGAAATACCCAAGCGCCGGGTGGTAGATCAGGAATTTTGCGCCTTTCATCGGCCTGAAAAGTTCGGAATAAACTGTATCAATTGAATCGAGCTGAGTACTGAGCCGCTTAAGGTTTGTTTTAAACAAAGCGGAATGTTCAGGATCAAGTTCTGAAAGAGAGGCAGCTACATGTTCTGCCTGCAACTTGACGAAACGCGGCGAAAGCCAGGTGTGAGGATCCATTCCTGATGCATGATCACTATGTCCATGTCCTTCATAGTACATAAGTTCTCCACCTGAGGAAGTATTCACTATTTTCATCTCAGGCGAAAGATCGGTAAAGCGGCTCGTCCAAGTTCTTTCAAAATCAAGCCAGCCAACCGAAAAATAAATCTTCGAATTAGCCATAGACTTCATTGAAAGAGGTGTTGGTTCATAGGTTTCATGGTTTGCACCGGGAGGCATCATCACATTAACAAGGAACAGGCTATCAGCAATTCGTTCCACAATATATTTCTGAGGTAGAATACTAACTGTAACCTCTTTTCTGCTATCAATATCCGTGGGTTTACAACATGTAAAGAAAAGAAATGGAGAAAGCAGCAATACCAGACAAATAATCTTTTGAGAATTACCTGGCTTCTTTATGTGTTGAATATTTTTCATGCGATTCAGGACAATAGTCTGGTAATGTTTTGTAAAATACTAATTATCAATATGTTGATTGCGTTTCTCTTGATATCTCATAGTGCTGACAACCAATTCCTTGCGCCTTTGCGTCTTTGCGAGAAATAAAAATTACCGAAGTATTATCAGGAAAAATTCGCATTAAATTCCTGCTTTAGCTGGTCTATGGCAAACTGCAAAGGCTGCTTGCCCGGCTGCAGGGATAATGTGAATATTTGTGTAGCCAGATCGGCACCGGTTGCATCCGCCGGAATAGCGGACGCAGCAGTATTGATCATCCTGATGAGTTCTTCACGTGCACTTTTCACATCTTCCCAGGCTTTTGCCGACACATATACCTGTTGCGAAAGGTTATGGTCAAATTCCTCCCGCAATACCTGTGTAAGTGTTGTTTGAAGTTGTGCAGCGGTCATTCCGGGCTGGCTGACGCGTATGATAAGGTTGGCAGGCGCTATCCTTTCGAGAAGGAGGATAAGCCGCTCATAAGCTTGCAACCTCACTGGCAGAATTGTTTTCTGCATATCCAGCTTTAGCTGATGTTGATGGAATTTCGCATCCTTTTCCAGGAATTGTCTGATCAGAAGATAAGCGAGGCCGGCCACCACGAGTGAAGGCAAAATATATTTCAGTATTTCGGCAAATGTATTCATAGGTACAGGTGTTAGGCAGAAAGGACAAAGATCGCAAATTCTACACTTTTTCGCATTGTGAAAGGCTTGATATTTAAAATTACTAAATTTGCTGATCCTTTTGCTGAAGCATATCCTCTAAATACTTTCATTATGAATATTTTATCAGATAGAATCAACCATCTTTCCGAATCAGAAACTCTGGCTATGTCGCGCAAAAGCCGTGAATTGAAGGCGCTTGGTCACGATGTTGTTAATCTCAGTCTTGGTGAACCTGATTTTTTCACTCCAGACCATATTAAAATGGCTGCTAAAGAAGCGCTGGATAAGAATTATACTTTTTATCCGCCCGTTGCTGGTTATCCTGAACTAAGGGAAGCCATCTGCAACAAACTCAAACGCGATAACGGATTAGTTTACACCCCCGATCAGATTGTAGTGAGTACAGGAGCCAAACAATCAATCGCAAATGCAGTATTATGCCTTCTGAATCCCGGTGATGAAGCAATAATCCCAAGTCCATACTGGGTTTCATACAAAGAAGTTATCAAACTTGCCGAAGCAAAAGGTGTGTTTGTTCCAGCCAGTATCGAAAATGATTTCAAGATTACTCCAACTCAACTGGAAGATGCCATCACGCCACGCTCAAAGATTTTTCTGTTTAGTAGTCCATGCAACCCAACCGGTTCGGTGTATAGCCGTGATGAGTTGAAGGCACTTGCTGAAGTAATCTCAAAACATGAAAATATTTATATCATTTCGGATGAAATTTACGAACAGATAAACTTCATAGGTAAGCATGAGAGCATTGCCCAATTTGATTTTATCCGCGACAGGGTAATTATAATTAATGGCGTTTCAAAAGGGTTTGCTATGACTGGCTGGCGTCTCGGATATATGGCTGCTCCAAAGCTTATAGCCCAGGCCTGCGACAAGCTACAAGGCCAGATTACTTCAGGAACATGTACAATATCGCAACGCGCTGCCATAGCAGCTATGGATACTGTGCCCGAAACCAGCACCGATCTGAAAAAGATGCTTGAAGCATTCCATTGTCGCCGGGATATGATGTTAGGATTGCTCAACGAGATACCAGGAATAAAAACCAATATTCCTGATGGGGCATTTTATATTTTTGCTGACGTAAAGGCATATTATGGGAAATCAGATGGGAAGACAACGATAAATTCAGGCTCAGATCTTTGCGATTACCTTTTGGATAGCGTATATGTGGCACTTGTGCCAGGAGTTGCTTTTGGCGACCCTGATTGTATAAGGATATCGTATGCCACTTCAGATGATAAACTAAGAGAAGCTGTTAGCCGGATAAAAGGTGCACTTTTAAAATTAAACTAACTTGTGAGATATGATGCGTAGTGGGCGAGAGATTGAAAATCTGTTCAAAGCTTTTTGCAAGCTAAATGTATTAGTGGTTGGCGATGTGATGATTGATGCCTACCTGTGGGGCAAAGTTGACCGTATTTCACCAGAAGCTCCTGTGCCCATCGTAGCAGTCAACCGGCGAGAGAGTTTACTTGGCGGGGCGGCCAACGTTGCACTTAACTTAAAAGCGCTGGGTGCAAATCCTGTTTTGTGTTCGGTAATAGGCGAAGATGCCCGTGGAAATGAATTTGTTGAACTTCTTAAAAAGGAAAGCCTTGATACATCAGGAATCTGCCGTAGCCGGGAGAGGATAACAACTACTAAATTCCGCATCATAGGGAACAAGGCTCAAATGCTTAGGGTGGATGAGGAAATTGATACTGATCTTATTGCAGATGACGCTGATAAATTGATAAAGTGTGTTGCCTCCACTATTGAAAATAAAGGAATAGACGTAATCATCATTCAGGATTATAACAAGGGGGTTCTTACGCCTTTTTCTATCAGCAACATTCTCTCAATTGCACAAAAAAAGAAAATACCGGTTGCAGTGGATCCTAAAAAGGCCAACTTTGATGCTTACAGGGGTGTAGCACTTTTTAAACCAAATCTGAAAGAGTTGCGCGAAGGCTTAAAAATGGATATTGAGTCTGGAAATACAAGTCTTATTTTGAATGCGATTGATAAACTCCACAAGAATCAAAATGTCGAAACAGTACTAACCACGCTTTCGGAAGCCGGAGTACTTGTTAGCCGGCGTAGAAATGGCGAGCCACGAGAGGTTGTAAGTGTTCCTGCTCATTTGCGCTCGATAGCCGATGTATCTGGTGCTGGTGATACTGTTATCAGTGTGGCGGCGTTATGCCTGGCACTCGGAACCACAATGCATGAACTTGCTTCAATATCCAATCTTGCCGGAGGGCTTGTTTGTGAATACTCTGGTGTTGTACCTGTCAACAAAGAAAAGCTCCTTTCAGAAACTCTGGCTCTTATGAGTATATAAATTGAGCCGATGGGAACAGAATTAAATATAGAAGATAAAGGCAAAAAAGAGCAGGTAAGGCTGATGTTTAATAACATAGCAGGCCGTTACGATTTTCTCAACCATTTTCTTTCGCTGGGTATCGATAAGTGCTGGAGACGGACCCTTATCCGAAAGATGAACAAGTTTAACCCGGCAAATATTCTTGATATAGCCACCGGTACTGCTGATCTGGCCATTGCTGCTGCAAAAAATCATCACGGGAAAATCACGGGAATTGATATTGCAGAGGAAATGCTAGCCATTGGAAGACTTAAAGTAGAAAAACGTAACCTGCAAAAAAAGATAGATCTTCAGTGTGCTGATTCTGAAAATCTTCCATTCGCTGATAATAGTTTTGATGCTGTTATGGTTGCATTTGGTGTAAGGAATTTCGGTAACCTGACAAAAGGAATGGATGAGATGTACCGTGTTTTGAAACCCGGAGGCCACGTTTACATTCTTGAATTTTCTAAACCACAGAAATTCCCAGTCAAACAACTCTTTGGATTTTATTTCAATAATATTCTTCCTGTACTTGGGCGTCTCGTTTCCAGAGATATGGCAGCATATACGTATCTCCCCGAATCGGTAGGGGCTTTCCCATCCGGCCAGGAATTCATTGAAATATTGAAAAGGGCAGGGCTCTCTCAAACGGAAGGGCAGCAGCTTACTTTTGGAGTTGCAACCCTTTATTCCGGTCAGAAATAGAACGATAGACTCTTTTATTCGGGCCTTGTTTCACGGCACTAACTAGATACTAAATATCTTTACCTTTGCCGGCCTCAGGTAATGATAAAATAATCATTGCCGGTTTGCGTTATCACAATCAACCTTAAATTTGGATTTGGTGAAGTTGAAAAGAAAAATAACTATAAGCCTTATTGTATATTTTCTGCTATCAGGTAATTTATTTGCACAAAAACCTGTCGTGCAGAATCTTACTGATTTTGATCTTGCCCCATATCACTTCGGATTTATCCTTGGCCTGAACCAGCTTTACTTTGCCGTTAAACCTGCGGACCGGTTTATGCAGGTAAGCTATGGCCCAACACTCACGCCTGACATTAATAGTGATTCGAGCTATATAAAAGGCATTGAATCGAATCCTACTTCTGGGTTTGTGATTGGAATCGTTTCTAATCTTCGACTGAATAAAGATTTCGATCTGAGATTCATCCCTTCATTGTCCTTTGGGGAGCGGGAAATGGTTTATTCTTTTAAAGTGTATAATGGTAATCCAGCTGTTGCTCAGAATATCGGTGTCACAAAAAAAGTACAATCAACATTTGTCGAATTTCCGCTTTTCGTCAGGTACAAGGGAAAACGCATTAACAATGTAAGGCCATATCTTCTGGGAGGTGCGAAATACACTCTTGACCTGGCATCGAACTCCAAAAAAAAGGACGATACAAATAATATTAATGTCGCTCTTGAAAAGAATGATCTGTATGGCGAAATTGGTGTTGGGTTTGACTTTTATACCGCATGGTTTAAATTCGGAACCGAGGTTAAAATGGCCTATGGCTTTCGGGATATGCTTAAACGCGATAATACTATATATACCAGCGGTGTCGAAAGCCTTAATTCAAGGATTTTTCAATTGTCGTTCTCATTTGAATAAAACCTGTTGTTTATAAATTCCAGTGATACCCCCCGCTCTGTGTCTTTTCATGATTATTTCCAATATTTATATGTATGCCTGTAAATCTTGAATTGAAGCTGAGTCCGAAGGATGCCTCGGACCCACATCAATGGAAATCGGTTTCGGCTCATATCCTCAGAATTCCTATAGGAAGAATAAAGCATGTAGTTCCTTTAAAAAGATCGATCGATGCACGTGGGCAAAAAACATGGATCAGGCTAAGTGTTGAGGTATATACCGGAGGCGAATCAAAGGCTGATAGTGCTATCCACATAAAAGAATATCCAGATGTTCGTTTTCGCCCTCCTGTTCTTATCGTGGGGGCTGGTCCGGCAGGTTTGTTTGCTGCTTTACGGCTTCTGGAGTCAGGTTTTAAACCAATTATCTTCGAGCGAGGCAAAGATGTTAGCGCCCGTAAATACGATATTGCCCAACTCAGTAAAGAGTCTGTGGTAAATCCCGATTCCAACTATTGCTTTGGAGAAGGGGGAGCGGGAACTTTTTCTGACGGGAAACTATATACACGCTCCACAAAGCGTGGCAATGTTAACGATATCCTTCGGGTTCTCGTTGCCCATGGTGCATCCGAAGACATTTTAATTGATGCTCACCCGCACATCGGGTCCGACAAACTTCCAGGTATCATCAAAGCTATCAGGACTTCGATAATGGATGCCGGCGGTGAATTTCATTTCAACAAACGTATTACCAGCCTGGCTATAGTGAACCGAAAAATACGCGGTGTAATTGATAAACAAGGCAATAGTTATGAAGGGATAGCGGTAGTACTAGCAACCGGGCATTCTGCCCGCGATATTTACGAAATGCTTCACGACCAGGGTATCCTTATTGAAGCTAAACCATATGCAGTCGGAGTGCGGGTAGAACATCAGCAATCACTTATTGACGCAATACAATATCACAATCCGCTAAAGGATCCTTTCCTTCCTGCTTCATCCTATGGATTAGTCAAGCAGGTTGAAGGACGTGGAGTTTTTTCTTTCTGTATGTGTCCAGGAGGAATTATTGTTCCTTCTGCAACATTACCGGGGCAGATTGTTGTTA
This sequence comes from uncultured Lentimicrobiaceae bacterium, assembly GCA_964511085.1. Taxonomy (GTDB): domain Bacteria; phylum Bacteroidota; class Bacteroidia; order Bacteroidales; family DASVHX01; genus DASVHX01. The sequence goes on along the minus strand of CAZEDO010000084.1, from coordinate 1,482 downwards.
ATGGCATGTCCAATTCCAAACGCAACTCCCCTTTTGCAAATTCTGGAATTGTAACAACAATTGAACTGGAGGATCTCGCTGACTATCATAAGTATGGGCCATTTGCAGGATTACGGTTCCAGGAAGAGCTTGAAAACATTAGCTTTAGAGCTGGCAATGGCGGGCAATCCGCGCCTGCCCAGCGTTTAGGTGATTTTGTCAAAGGTGTTGGCTCATCTTCGCTTGCCCCAACTTCTTACCATCCCGGAATAAATCCAGCACCTCTGCACCAGTTGCTGCCTGCAATGGTTGCTGACCGGCTTAGGTTGGCATTTAAATTGTTTGATAATCAAATGAAAGGTTTCCTGACGAATGATGCGAATATCCTGGCAGTTGAATCACGCACATCCTCGCCTGTCCGCATTCCACGTGATGAGGAAACTCTTGAACATGTTGAAATTGCGAATCTGTTTCCTTGCGGTGAAGGTGCCGGATATGCCGGTGGTATTATCTCATCAGCAATAGATGGCGAAAGATGTGCTTCTGCAATCTGCTTTAAGCACAAACATCTTTAGGCGGGTAACATGTAAGTTCGGTACTTTTATTAATTTTACCGCTTAATTCAACCAAACAGTATGACTATCGACGACGGAAATTCAGACGTTTTTTCATTGCTACGTAAAAAATTCGAACTTAAGCAGGAAGTCTTCGTTAACACGTTTCAGGTTTTCCAGCAATTCAAATTAATAATGCAGGAGATGGCCGGTGAATATAAAGGCAGGTTTGCCAAAGATAAAACTGCAGCTTTGTTCGAATTCCGTGATAAGAGTGAATTTGAGGTTGAATTGAAATTCGGGAGCGATATTCTCATTTTTATGATGCATACAAATGTATTTGAATTCTCCCGTGACCACGAAGTGATGAAGACTTCATATATCAGGGAAGATTCTTCCCGATCTTATTGCGGCGTGATAAACATTTATAACTTCCTTTCTGATTCTTTTAAATACAACAGAATTAACGATTTAGGTTACCTTATCGGACGCGTGTTTACCAATCGTGAAAATCACTACTTCATAGAAGGGAAACGTGAAATAGGAATGTTATACAACAACTTTGCTAAATCATTGATCGACAAGCAAAGTGCTGTTCAGATATTGGAATCAGCCATCCGCTATACCGTAAATTTCGATTTGCTGACACCTCCTTTTGATGCGGTAAAAGAAGTAACTGTTTTCGATATGCAAACCACTCTTGACAATATGAGGCTACAAACCGGCAAGAGATTAGGGTATAAATTTCAGGCTGATCAGGAAGGTGTTAAACTTTGATTTCATTGGTTTAACGTATCTATTCAGTATCAGATATTTTTTCGCTTAAAAGAAAAAAAGCGAATGACATTTTGGGAATCAGAAAAAAGTTCTAACTTTGCACTCCCAAAATAGACCTTGGTCCGTTCGTCTAGGGGTTAGGACGCCAGGTTTTCATCCTGGTAACAGGGGT
>CAZEDO010000083.1:0-16865 GCA_964511085.1 uncultured Lentimicrobiaceae bacterium | reverse complement strand
ACATTGCCCCCATTGTTCATGAATGCTTCAAGTGCTAATGCCTCGTTGTCTTTTAATGCTGGAAAAGTCCAGGCTACGTTGTAATAAATATTTTTTACACCAGCTAATGCCTGGGCATCCATACCCTGTACAAACAGACCTGCTGCTGTTGAAGTATAAGAGAGGCAGCCGGCATACGCTAATCCTGCTAAATAAACATCCTGATGGGCAGTACTCAACGGGCCACCACTTCCATTCACTACAAGATCGGTAATGCCTGATATCACATGAACATCTGCAGTTATTGGAGGGGCGTTACTGAATGTGACCGATTGCATGAACAGGCGATAACCTGCCAATCCGGCGGTGGTTCCAGGAGTTATATTGATAACAATATCCTTGGGTGTATTGAGATCAAAAGTAAAGTTAGCAGGAGTGTCATAGTGAATGCCATTTATAACAAAGTCTGATGTCCAGCCCTCAATAGTATCAATAGGGATGAGGGATACAGTAAATTCTTCCCCAGATGCAAGAGAGCTGATTCCCTGCACGTTAAATATTGCTGTAGTGGATGGTGCAGCAGCAGCAAATGCTTGAGGGGAGAGTATCTTTCCTGTATATTTGTTTGTTCCGTCAATGGCTTTAACCACCGCACCCGAAAGTACTTCCTGATGGCTCTGTGTAACAAAAACAGCTACATCGCAGTTGCTTAAAACACAGGGTACGCTGTTGTATCCAGCCGGTATAGTATATGTGTAGACACGGGTGACTAATGTACCCTCGGTAGTGGTTGTAACTACGTCGCCCCATTGGCCGGTTACCAGGTAGCGCAGCATATGCATATGGCGATAATTGCTTCCTGCGCCGCCATTTGTTTGTGGGCCAAAAACATTATTCTGCAAAAGAGCAACGTTGATATAGTTTGAAGAAACTGCACTATTCGATGTATAATAAAGTTCCACTGTCACGGTAAGTAACCTCGTTATTGTATCAAGTTCTGATTTAACACCAACATTAACAGGCGTGGAACCGGCTAATATAATATCAGATGCAGGTCCCCAGGTTCCTCGATCCATTGCGGTAGTTGTACCCCCCAGTTCGGTAAAAACATGGCGGTTTACTGTCCCTGTTGGATAACCCGTAAGGCCGGTTTGTCCTGCAAGTGCATCACCAAAAGGGGTGCGGTAATCAGGTTCTGTTCCGCTTGGTATTGCATAACTGCCCTGATGAATATTAACTAATACTACCCTCCCAGGATTTGCATTTGCAAGAGCCTGGGCAATGCGGTGTCCATCAGGGCAATACTGGCAATGAATGCCTGTATATTCTTCCAGAACCACATTTCGAGGCTGAGGATCAGTAGAAACAAGAGTTTGAGCGGATAGAAAATATCCACTTGATAGAATAACAAAGAGCGAGAGTAGAGCTGTTTTTTTCATCTGATTTGATTTTATTTTAGGCGCTAAAGATACAAGTTTTTGAATAGAAGAAATTAGAAGAAATTCCTTGCCTGAAATTACTTTTTTCAGTCAGCCTGACCAGAACTTCATCTTACAGGATACATTTGCAAACACTACTATTCGTCCTTTGTTCCAGGAGAATGTTTATTCCCTGATGTGGCCAAATTCAGTAAATTTGGAACTTATAATCCTGAAGAACAGGTTTTGTTAGAATATTAAGACACAAGTCTGCTCCGAAAACTATAAAATTAAGAAATGCCACAAAGACACCAGGACACCAAGTCGCACAAAGCATTGATATTCAGCAAATATTTCTTAGAGAAACTTTGAGCCTTGGTGCCTTTGTGGCAAAAAATGATTTTTCGGATGGACTCAAACACGTATTACCCTAAAATACTTACGATGAAAATATTCAGATTGTTTAAAATCCTATTTCTGCTTATCCCGATAACAACTTCGGCACAAACTGATTTTAATGTAATGTCCTTCAATATCCGTTATAATAATAAGGCTGATAGCAGCAATGCATGGGAATACCGCAAGGATAAAGTTTCCTCACAGATCAAATTTTATGATATTGATATTTTGGGTATTCAGGAAGGATTAATTGATCAGGTAAATGACCTTAAACGAGTAATGATTTCACATGAATTTGTTGGTGCAGGGCGCGACGATGGAAAAGAAAGAGGAGAATTTTCGGGATTGTTTATTAATTCTGCGAAATTCAAAGTAATAAGCTCCGGAACTTTCTGGTTGTCCCTCACACCCGAGGTGATTGGCAGTAAAAGCTGGGATGCAGCAATTACGAGGGTTTGCACCTGGGCATTGTTGCGAGATAAGGCAGGCAAACAAAAGTTCTATGTTTTTAACACTCATCTCGATCATCTGGGCAGTGTATCCAGAGTTGAAAGTATAAAACTGATACTTTCAAAAATTGACGAAATGGCAAAAAATTATCCTGTCATTCTTATAGGCGATATGAATTCCTCTTTTGACGAAGAACCGATCAAAACAATAACCTCTCACACAAATAAGGTTCCTTTATTTAATTCAACTGAGTTGTCGGCAGAAGGGCACTATGGGCCATCGGGCACTTTCAACAACTTCAAAGCACACGAAATTAATGATAAGGCAATAGATTTCATTTTCGTCACAAAGGATTTCAAGGTTTTGAAACACGCCACAATCTCTGAATCCTGGGAAGGGCATTTCAGTTCCGACCATTTCCCTGTCTTTGCAAAATTGAGATTTTTATAAAATCAAATGAAGGTAATTGTCTTGGAAAAAAGTGACTTTCCCTACACTTGTTTTGGCTGTATTGTGGTATCGGCCGGGTCGGGTTCTCCGAAATCGAATATCTTTTCTTTTAGAATTGGCAGAATGGCCGGAAAAATCCAGGCAATTGGTTTGTATAGCTTTGATTCTCTTCGTTGTTGAATTGAAAGTATATGTCCGCCTGCATCAATCGATACCAGCATATATAGAAAAGCACTAAGCACCAGGCATCCTTTTGCAATGCCGAACAACGCTCCGGTAATCCGGTTGAGGAACCCAAGCGCAATAATTTTAACTACACTGGTGAGTGCCTTCCCAAGTAAAAAAACAAGGATAAGGACAGCTAAAAAAGTAAAGATAAACGAAACCATTGCCAGGTGAGTAGTATGCAGATGCACAACATCCTTCAGAATATGGCCGGCATAACCTGAAAAATGAACTGCAGCCCATATCCCAAGAAACAAGCCGGCAAGTGTGGCCAGGCCTATTATGAATCCTTTCCTGAAACCCCCAATAGCAAACAGAAGCAGAAAGACAGCCAGTATAATATCAAGCATATTCATTGCAGAGCAGGTTATTTGATATTATAGCGATTGTGAGGCTGTTCGTAATTTACTTTTCGCAATGTAAACGTAATTAAATCGTCAAGATTGTGATGTCAAACTAAAATCCGGATCAACAGCTTACATCTGATAATTGAATGTCGTTGGCTCCTTTTTTGATCAGATTTTAAGCTTTCTGGTAAGTTTGGTGGCAAATACAAAGTCGTTCAGCTCTTTGTTATCACTCGTTAGTATTGTATCGCTGTTGCCTTCCCACCAAAGTTTGCCTTTATTAATAAAGGAGATTTTATCGCCAATTTCGAGAACGGAATTCATATCGTGAGTATTCACAACAGTTGTGATATCATATTCCTGTGTTATTTCGCTAATAAGATTATCAATCAGGTTGGCGGTTACAGGATCGAGGCCAGAGTTAGGTTCATCGCAAAAGAGGTATCTTGGGTTCATTGCAATAGCACGGGCAATAGCTACACGCTTCTTCATTCCTCCGCTTAACTCAGACGGAAGCAGTTTATTCACATTCACAAGGTTAACGCGGGAAAGGCAGAAATTTGCACGATCACGTTTTTCCTCAGGAGTCTGATTAGTGAACATAGATAAAGGGAATACAACGTTTTGCTCCACTGACATTGAATCGAATAAAGCCCCTCCCTGGAATAACATTCCAATCTCCTGGCGGATGATCTTCATCTCGCTGTAGGACATTTTTGAAAAAACCCTGCCATCATAAAGTATCTGGCCTTCATCAACTTCAAAAAGGCCCACAATACATTTCATGAGGACAGTTTTGCCAGAGCCGCTCTGCCCTATGATTAGGTTGGTCTTCCCCTTTTCAAATTTTACTGACACCTGTTCAAGAACAAGGTGTCCGCCAAAAGCTTTCGAGATATTAACTGCTTCAATCATGCTAGAAGGAGCTGGGTTAATATTAAATTGGTAAGGATAATTGCAATACTGCTATACACTACACCCTTTGTACTGGCTGATCCTACTTCAAGAGCGCCACCCTTGGTGTAAAATCCGCTATACCCTGCTACCGTAGCAATAATAAAAGCGAAAACAACAGTTTTCATCAGCGCATATAAAACATCATATACCTTAAAAGCATATTGCACACCATAAACAAACTCATGCGAACTAACAAGACCAGTAACAACGCCTGCTGCCCAACCACCTGCTATTGCCAGAAACATACTCATAATAATCAGTATCGGGTTAATCAGCACTGAGGCAATTACTTTAGGAAAAATGAGATAAGTAGCAGGGTTGATTCCCATGATTTCGAGTGCGTCAATCTGCTCGGTAACACGCATAGTGCCAATTTCTGAAGCTATACGTGAGCCTACTTTTCCGGCAAGTATAAGGCTGATGATAGTTGGAGAAAACTCGAGGATCACAGATTGGCGCGTAGCAAACCCAATGGTATAAAGAGGAATAAGCGGATTGTCAATATTAAAGGCAGTCTGGATAGTTACAACCGCACCCATGAATACAGAGATAATAGCAACGATGCCTAAGGAATCGATCCCGAGATTTTCCATCTCCACAATTATCTGCCTGTGATAAATAGAGCGTTTTTCAGGCTTCCTGAAGACCTGACCTATTAGCATAAGATATTTTCCAAGATGAAAAATGATTTGCATTGCCCAAAATATTTCTGCTAAATTAACGATTATTATATAGAAATGGCTGAATCAGCTTTCGAATTGAGTTTTTGAAAGGTTGAAATGCCTACTTTTGAAAATGGAATTACCCCCTATGCGTTTGTTTATTAAATATGTCATTGTTCTGGTAGTGAGTATTGTGCTGCTATTCAGTTGCTCTGCTCCGAGGCATCATTACAACCCAAGGTTTAAATCTACAAAACGTTACCAACGCGATTGTGGGTGCTTCATTTCCAGGCCTGTTCAACCAAATCTTACACTTAATACAAGTATCCATGGGCAACGACCTCGATAAACTAAGCCCTTTTCTACCTGAGCAATGCCTTGTAACAGTTCACAGTTGGCTTCATCAGGGGGGGGTGCGATTACGTATAACAGCAAGTCGCAGGAGCAAACTCGGGGATTTCAGAAACAGTGAGCCTGGCAAAGCTCCGGTAATTTCGATCAATTCTGATCTGAACAAATATACTTTCTTCGTGGTATTTGTTCATGAATATGCCCATTATAAGGTTTGGAAACAATATGGCCGTAAGGCTAAACCGCATGGAAAAGAATGGAAAATTATTTATACCGAACTGATGATGCCATTTCTCACGCCTGCAATTTTCCCTGCCGAACTACTTTTTGCACTGAAGCGCTATTTTAATGATCCGCGGGCTGCCTCGGGTACAGATCTACTTCTTACACGCCAGCTTAAAACATTCGATGCCCCATCACAATCACTAACTGTTGAAGAGATAGCGCCCAACGCGGTTTTTGCACTGCCCGACGGGCGGAAGTTCAGGAAAATTGAATTGTTGCGCAAACGCTACAAATGTCTCTGCCTTAAAAATAACCGGATTTATCTTTTTCATCCGCTGGCCGAAATTATTCCGGTAGCTATATGAACACTACCTGAATATTTTTATATTTGTATTAAATTCAACTTTTGCATATTTCTCTCATTTAATCATCAAAACGCTAAACCATGAACCAGAACAATTATTGCGTTATCATGGCGGGTGGCATCGGGGCACGCTTCTGGCCCATGAGCCGTACTTCCCATCCCAAGCAGTTCATCGACATATTAGGAACCGGCGAAACACTGATTCAGCAGACATTCCGGAGATTCGAACGTGTTTGCCCAAGTGAAAATATTTACATTGTCACCAACGAGATATACCGTGATCTGGTGAAACAGCAACTGGCTGGCATTAATGACTCGCAAGTACTTTGCGAACCATCCCGACGCAACACCGCCCCTTGCATAGCTTATGCAAATTATACAATATTGCAGCGTAACCCTGATGCTAATATTATTGTGGCTCCCTCTGACCATATTATTCTTAAGGAAGATAGTTTTACAGAAGTGATACAAGCTGCCCTTGCAGCAACAGCTGAGAACGATTGGCTGTTAACTCTGGGTATTAAGCCAAGCCGCCCTGATACCGGATACGGCTACATACAATTTGATGATTCCCGTCACTACGCTGGTGATGACCGCTTGCGTAAAGTAAGGACTTTTACTGAAAAACCCCAGCTGGAAATGGCCCAGCAATTCCTCCAAAGTGGCGACTTCCTCTGGAACTCCGGTATATTTATCTGGTCTTTGAAAAGCATCATGAAGGCTTTTGAGAGTTATCTGCCCGAAGTCGATTCCATTTTTAAAGAAGGAATAGGGGTGATTGGCACTCCTTCTGAAAAGGAATTTATTGCCAATTCTTATACCATTTGCAGAAACATCTCAATCGACTATGGAATAATGGAAAAAGCCACAAATGTTTATGTACTTGCCTCTGATTTTGGATGGTCCGACCTCGGCACCTGGGGATCACTGTACGACACACGCCCACGAAATGAAAATGGGAACAGCATTGTGGGCAACAACGTGATGACTTATGATTCCAGAAACTGTATTGTGAATATGCCTAAAGACAAACTGGTTATTCTTCAGGGACTCAACGATTACATTGTTGTGGAGGATGATAATATCCTACTTATATGCCGAAAAGAAGATGAACAACATATAAGGCAATTTGTAACCGATGTGCGCCTGCATAAAGGCGACCGGTTTGCATAAATTATTATTCAGAATCATCTAACTACCTGAATCTATTCACTAATCAAGAAAAGGAATATCATTTTTTTAGCATGGCAAAGGAAATTGAACGAAAATTTCTGGTTAATTCCAGTGCATATCAGGCTCTTTCTGAACCAGTACCATTCCAACAAGGGTATATCAGCCGTGTCCCCGGAAAGATTGTACGGATCCGCTTGGCAGGCGAACAAGGATTTATAACTATAAAAGGTATTTCAACCGGTTATGAACGAGATGAGTTTGAATATGAGATACCACCGACCGACGCCCGGCAAATTCTCGACAAGTTATGCGAGAAACCACTAATAGAGAAGACAAGACGAACCATCACTCACGTAGGCAAAACCTGGGTGGTTGATGAATTTCAAGGTGAGAATGAAGGACTTGTGGTAGCCGAAATTGAGCTCAAATCATCCGACGAACTATTTGAGAAACCTGATTGGCTGGGGTGTGAAGTTACCAGTAACCCCCGTTATTATAATTCCCACCTTGTTGTACATCCTTTTAAGGATTGGCAATAACATTTCATTCCTTATTTATCTGATTGCTTTTGGGGAAATCAAAACTTTAGCCTGCAAAAGTGATGGAAATTCTGAATGCCGGATAAGAATTTTTTGCCCGGGAATAAGACAGCGTTTCCATCCTGTGACTCAGTAAATATTTATAATAACTCACCCAATCTATTTTAATATAATACTTTAACTCAATATTACAGCTTTCAACTTACTGAGCTTAACAACTTTATACTTTCCATAAGGCTTTATCTGCCCCGTACTTAACAAATCTTAACGTTTCAGTTAACATTTATTAACACAATAAACTAATAAATCCCTTTATTGCGATGTTAATACAGCAACGTCAAAAATTGACGAACTAGTATAAACCTAAAATTATTAATAAAAATGAAAACAATGAGAATGTTTGCCACGACCGCTCTCCTGATCGCAGGCATTTTGATTAACCAGGCATTTGCTCAAACTGCTCAGAATGCCACCTCCAACGCCCAGAAGAGTCCTAAAACCGAATTGAAAACGAGCAACAATGCGACTAATCCGGTCAGCCAAAAAGCAGCAGAAACTAAAGCTGTAAGTTCACAAACCCAGGCTTCAAAGCCTGCTTCGCAAGCGATGCCTGCAGAAAATAAGGTTGAAAATTCTAAGGTAACAGCCATGAATAAGGAAGTTACAACAAAACATCATAGAGGCCGCAAAGCATATCAAAACGAAACAAGTGCTGTAAACAAGAACAAGAGCGAATCAGCCAGGGTGACAAAACCTGTCGAACCTAAAACCCACTAGTATAGCTGCCACTAACTCAACCGCGAGGGATTTCTGAGAAGAAATCCCTCTTTTTTTGCCTGTTAAATTGCTTAGTATTTAAACTGCATCATTTGTTTTGAACATTACACAATACTGTTGCAAAAGATAATTTGTCTGATAACAAAGGATCTTGATTAAATCACACATCCCCTGATGCCCGCACAGCAATTATCTCACCACTATTTACTTCATAATCTCGGTTCCGTAAGGATCAATTTCATTAATAACAGGTTTTGTTGAAATGCCCCCCAAACCAAGAGTTTCTACTCCCTGGTCGAAGATAATATCAACAGGAATACCAGCAGTTTTGAGGCGGGCAATATCCTTTTTCAATTGAGGGCGGATGACTCCGTATTTCTCCAAATATTCTGAAGCTCCTTTATAATCGCCATCACCTTCAAACTTCAGCACCTTTGCCGACCAGCTATTTACGGCAATCTTTGTCTTTTCAATATCTACGCGGTAAGTTCCTTTTGAATCACGGGTAAATGCACCATTATCTTCAAAATAATTGAAACACATCATGTTAGATTTTCCATGTGCATCGGCAGCTCCAAAACGAACTGAACGAATTATACCTGCCATATATGTCACATAGCTATCCTCAAGGCTCACATTTTTCAGTTCGCCTTTCTCGATCAGCCAGGATACCATATATAAACCAAGAATATCTGCTTTAGCTTCTTCAAAAGCGGAGTATTTCTCCTTAAGTGCTTCGCGTACCGGGCCTTTTCCAGTGATAGTATTCTTAACACCTAAACCATGTGCCACTTCATGAAACATCACGTTGGAAAAGAATGCATCGAAAGTGATGTTTTTCTGTTCGGCAGTATCGGTTAGAACTTTGGAAATCGGAACCAATATGTTATCAAATTTGGCTTGCATTGCATTTTTAAGTTGCAGTCGCCGCGAACCTTTTTTTAACTGTACATTTTCATCATTGGGAAGATTAATGGCAATGGTTTTACCGCCTGCATTACTATGTCCTGCGTAATAAACAATATCATACGCATTAAGATCGGAGTTACTGCCGGGTTCTTCCTTCTTATATTGTTTATCTACCGGTAGCTGCTCCTGAAGATCAGGAAGCATACCGGCATATTTTGAAAGACGTTCGCTCCATTCTTTATCTTTTACCAGGATGGCAGCTTCGTAAGCTGTCTTGTAGCCAAAGAGCTCATCTTCGTAATTTTCGATAGGGCCAACAACAAAGTCAATAATATTATTTTTCATGTCCATCCAGGCCATGTCGCTTTTGAAGTAATCGTCGTTGCGTAATGCTTTAGCACGAAGCCTTAGGTACAACTGAAGAGAAGGTTCTTCGGCCAGATTGGCTGCTTCTTCCATCAACTTTACAGCCTTGTCTAACTTTTCGCTATATGCTTCTGAATACTTAACCGTGCTCAGACTGCCGTCAGGATTCCGCTGCACAAGTGTGTACTGATTGGTTTTGTCAGGATTATCCCATTTTTCGAATTCCTCTTTTGTCATGTCCGTAGGATAGAAATTTGCCCCTTTAGGTTTTTCGCCTACACTGGGAAGGAATGGCTTATTGTCGCCCAGGCGGTCCCACGGACCATAGTTTATTTCAGCAAACTGGCGTGCATAAGGATCCATTATACCATCCAAAAAGGTTTGTTTGTCACCATAAGCCTGTTGCCAGTAGAGATCATCCATAATTCTGGCAATTTCAATCAAAACAGGAATCATCTGTTTTTCGCTCTCACTTAGTCTTGAAAGGTCTGTAGTGAGTTTAACTACTGCGAATTCATCGAGTTTTGCTTTCATTTCATTGTTAGCTGTTTTGGTATCACCAGCAACAGATTTTTTTTTGTTACGTGCAGTCTGCCCGTAGCTGTTTACTGCCATTGCAATGCAGCAAAGGGCAATAAATACATATGTCAAGTTACGCTTCATAGTAAATATCTTTAGAATTGATCCGCTAAATTATGAATTAAAGCCTTTACATTCGTTATATGATAGTAAAAAGCTTGCCACATATACCGCGGATCTTTATATTTTTTAGTTAGTAATTGAAATTTTTGAATTCCCGATTGATATATTTCATACCTTAACGCACTATTACCATCAGCCTGATGAACAAATATTTAATGTAACTGTTTGTGATTTATACTATTGCATTTTAAAACATTAGGCCAGGCTAAATTGTAATTATGTCTAAAATTTAAACAGAAACAATCCTATGAATTACCCCAAAAAAGTAACCATCGGCGACATAACCGTCCGCGACGGATTCCAACACGAAGAAAAATTCATCCCAACAGCAGCCAAACTGTGGTTGGCAGAACAATTGATACTTGCCGGGTTTCGGCATATCGAGGTAACTAATTTTGGTAATCCTTCAGGTATGCCTCAATTCAAAGATGCTGATGAACTGATGAAGAAACTTCGTTCAAGCAAGACAATAGCGCATATAATTGGAAATGTCAGTCTTACTGCTATTACTATCCGCGAAAAAGCCATAGAGCGTGCCATACAAGCCAGGCAGGAAGGCTGGGGACCAGACAGGATCCTACTCATGGTTTCTACAAGCGAATCGCATCACGTCAAAAATTCCGGACTTTCATTGGATGAGTATTGGAAAATGGCAGAAAAATATATTCCAATGGCTCAGGCTGCCGGGCTAAAAGTTAATGGGACAGTTAGCACCATCTGGGGATGCCCCATTGAAGGTCCTACTAAAATGGAAAAAGCCATCGAATTCGCGCAGCGTTGGTTTGATATCGGGGCCAATGACGTTGAACATGCTGACCATGATGGCTCTGCTTCGCCCGATCGCGTTTATAAGTATTATTCAATGTTACTTGATAAAATTCCTCGTCCTGAAAAGCAGATTGTTCACTTTCACACTACCCGTGGATGGGGATTGGCTAATGTTCTAGCTGCATTGCAGGCCGGAATGACCAACTTTGAATCGACTATGGGAGGCATCGGTGGTCAACCTGCAAATTTTGTTGATGGTGTACCCGTTGCTGGCACAGGCGCATATTATTATGCTGATCCTTCACTGGTTGGCCTGGTTCAGACAGAGGATATGGTGGTGATGATGGACGAAATGGGAATTGATACCGGCCTTGATGTAGATAAAGTTCTTGAGATTGGTAAAATGGTTGAACGCATCGTTGGACGACGCTTGCGTTCGGAATCCGTAAGAACCGGAAGAATTCCCAAATCACTTACAGGAAGGGCCTAGAGAATTAAATAAAACAAGCGCGTTTAAATCTACTCATAAACCAGGACTTCTACTTCTCCGGTCATTATTTTATTCCCGTTAATAGCCAGGGAATCCATATCATTAACCACTGGATAAATAGAAACCGGCCCGATACGGTGAATACGACGCGTGAGTTCATCAGTAAAAAATTTACTGTTGAGGATTGCTCCCATAATGAGGACTGCGTCAACTTCACAGACAAGAACGGTGGCCATACTGCCTATTTCTTTGGCAATCTGATAGGCCATTGCTTTAACAATAGTTTTAGCTTTTTCGTCACCGGAATCTACCCTTAAAAGGATTTCTGAGATGGATTTTGTTCCGAGGTAAGCAAAGAGTCCTCCCTGCTCGGTGAGTAGGCGGCGCATTTCATCATGCGTATATTTACCGGAATAACAAAGATTAATAAGTTCCCCCACTGGTAATGAGCCGCAACGTGTGGCAGAAAATGGCCCGTCGCCATCAAAAGCCTGGTTCACATCCACCACTTTTCCAAATTTATGGGCACCAACAGAAACGCCGCCACTACCAATATAACCTACAACGAGATTAAGGTCTTCATAATTTTTATTGATAGATTTGGCGTATTCACGTGAAACATTCTTCTGGTTAAGCGCATGGAAAATAGATTTCCTCTCGATAAGCGGATGGCCTGATATTCGCGCAAGCGAATCAAGTTCGTCAACAACTACCGGATCCGCCAGGTAAGCTTTTGCTGAAGGGATAGAAGTGCAAATTTTATCAGCAATCAGCCCTCCAAGGTTTGTGGCATGTCGACCCATTACACCCTTTCGCAGATCCTCTTTCATACGTTCGTTCACCTGATATATCCCCGACTGCACCGGCTTTATCAAACCACCCCTGGCCATTACCACCGTAATATTCTCAAGGTCTATTTCGTTTGCCTTTAATTCGCTCATGATTAGTCCGGTGCGGTAATCAAGCTGATCGTTAATATCTGCAAAACCATTAAGATCATCCGGCTTGTGACGGATGGATTTCAGGAATGTGAGTGTACCGCCTTTGTACAGCGCTATCTTTGTTATGTCAGTTTCGGGGTAAATAACAAGAATGCTTTTCATATTTAATATAAGTTATTATTGCTTGTCAAAGATAAATTATTCAGCGAATAACAAGAACCCAATATCATTAATTGTCACTATATCATTTATTTAATTACAAGTCTGGTTATGCTGTCAGGAATATCACATACTTCTTCGATATTGCCCGCCCACTTCAAAAAGCGCCTGGGTAATCTGGCCTAATGAACAGTATTTGGCTGCATCCATCAGGCTTTCGAACACGTTATTATTGCATATTGCAGCTTCTTTTATTCGCTTCAAACTTTCGGCAGCCTGATCAGGGAAGGTAGCTTTTAGTTGTGCCAGCATTTTAACCTGGTAATCTTTTTCTTCCTCAGTAGAGCGGATTACTTCTCCAGGAATAACCGTAGGCGATCCTTTGGATGAAAGAAATGTGTTAACTCCCATTATCGGGAGCTTGCCGCTATGTTTCAGTCCTTCGTAATACAAGGATTCTTCCTGAATTTTACTCCGCTGATACATGGTTTCCATTGCGCCGGGGACTCCTCCCCTTTCGGTGAGCCGGTCAAATTCCTTTAGAACGGCCTCTTCCACAAGATCAGTGAGTTGTTCGATGATGAAAGCTCCCTGTAATGGGTTTTGGTTTTTAGCCAATCCCAGTTCGTGATTAATAATTAGCTGAATAGCCATAGCTCTCCTCACCGATTCCTCGGTAGGGGTAGTTATGGCTTCATCGTAAGCATTGGTGTGCAGCGAATTGCAATTGTCATAGACTGCATAAAGTGCCTGCAATGTAGTGCGGATATCATTGAAGTCGATTTCCTGAGCATGGAGCGATCGTCCGCTTGTTTGAATATGATATTTCAGCATTTGCGAACGTTCGTTGGCCTTGTAGAACAGCTTCATTGCTTTTGCCCAAATAAGCCTGGCAACGCGTCCCAGCACCGAATATTCGGGATCGATACCGTTAGAGAAAAAGAACGAGAGGTTTGGCGCAAATTTATCAATATCCATTCCTCGTGAAGCATAATATTCCACGTAAGTGAACCCGTTAGCTAGTGTAAATGCCAGCTGGGTGATCGGATTTGCTCCGGCTTCGGCAATATGATAGCCGGAAATAGAAACCGAATAAAAGTTACGGATATGATGATTGATAAAATACTCCTGCATATCGCCCATCAGTTTTAGCGCGAAATCGATCGAGAAGATACAGGTGTTTTGTGCCTGGTCTTCCTTGAGGATATCTGCCTGAACTGTTCCACGCACATGTGCAATAGTTTCCGCTTTTATCCGGGCATATACATCAGCAGGCAATACCTGTTCGCCGGTGATTCCAAGCAGCAGTAAGCCCAGCCCATCATGACCAATAGGGAGCGCTCCCTGGTAAGTTGGTCGTTTGGTTCCCTGTTTTTTATAGATGGCGCGGATTTTTTTTTCTGTGGCATCAACCAGGTTATTGGCACGGATGTATTTTTCGCATTGCTGATCGATAGCCGCATTCATAAAATAGCCAACCATAGCGGGTGCCGGGCCATTTATAGTCATTGACACGGAAGTTGCAGCATCGCAGAGATCAAAACCGGAGTAGAGTTTCTTAGCATCATCCAGGCAGGCAATTGAAACCCCTGCATTACCTATCTTACCATATATATCCGGACGGACATCCGGGTCCGCCCCGTAAAGAGTTGCAGAATCAAAAGCAGTAGAAAGCCTGCGTGCTGGCATCCCTGCCGAAACATAATGAAATCGTTTATTCGTACGTTCGGGGCCGCCTTCGCCTGCAAACATACGGGTAGGATCTTCATTTTCCCGCTTGAAAGGAAAAACCCCGGCAGCGAAAGGAAATTCTCCGGGTACGTTCTCCTTTAGGCTCCAGTTCAGAATATCGCCCCAATCGTGGTAGCGGGGCATGGCAATTTTAGGAATCTTCAGATGTGAAAGCGTTTCTGTAAAAGTCTGCACTTTTATCTCTTTCCCACGAACAATATAGGTAAAGTTATCACCCGTAAATTTCTTTACTTTTTCATCCCAGCCTTCAATAATCCTGCGATTGGCCGGAATAAGCTGTTCCTCTTTTTGAGCATATATACCTTCGAGAAGTTCCTTCGTTGATTTTGAAGATACATCAGCAGGTAAAAGGTTAAGTGAGGTTTTGAGTCCATGAAGTTGATGGGCAATTTTGGCTTGCTCACCGGCCTGCTGGTTGTATGAGCGAACAGTCCCTGCAATTTCAGAAAGATAACGCACCCTGTCAGAAGGAATAATTGTTATGCCTTCTTTCATTTCCTGGCTTATAGCTGTACCGGAATTAAACACCTTTCCTGTTTTTTCATTCAGTTTGTCAATAAGTGAAGAGTAAAGGCGGTTAACACCCTGATCATTAAAATTGGAAGCCATTGTTCCAAACACAGGCAGTTGTTCAGGATCTGATTCCCAAAGTTTATGATTGCGTGCATATTGCTTCCGTACGTCTCGCAAGGCATCGGCTGAACCCCGTTTGTCCGATTTATTTATAGCGATGATATCAGCAAAATCGAGCATGTCGATTTTTTCTAACTGGGTAGCAGCGCCATATTCAGGAGTCATCACATAAAGTGAAATATCGCAGAAATCAACAATTTCTGTGTCCGATTGTCCGATACCCGATGTTTCGAGGATTACAAGATCGAAGCTGGCATTTTTAACAATGCACAAAGCATCGCGGATATATTTCGAAAGCGCCAGGTTGGCCTGTCTGGTAGCAAGGGAACGCATATAAACGCGGGGAGTATTGATGGCATTCATGCGAATGCGGTCACCTAACAAAGCACCACCAGTCTTGCGCTTTGATGGATCCACAGAAATTATGGCAATGGTTTTTGCTGGAAAATCAGCAAGGAATCGCCTCACCAGTTCATCCACCAGAGAGGATTTTCCGGCACCACCGGTTCCTGTTATCCCAAGTACCGGGGTGTTCTTTTTCCGGCATTCGGCATTGAGTTCTTTTAGCAGCGGTTTTACCTCATCAGGGAAATTTTCGGCAGCCGAAATAAGCCGGGCTATGCAAGCGTGATCTTGTTTGAGAATATCTGCAGACTTCAAACGGATTTCCTTCCCCGAAGGGAAGTCTGATTTTTTGACAAGGTCGTTTATCATGCCCTGCAGACCCATACGTCGGCCATCGTCGGGCGAATAAATACGCACTATACCATAAGCCTGTAGTTCTTCAATCTCAGTCGGAAGGATAACACCACCTCCACCGCCAAAGATACGTATATGCCCACAGCCACGTTCCTTAAGTAAATCGAACATGTAGCGGAAATATTCCATATGGCCTCCCTGGTATGAGGTAATTGCAATAGCCTGAACATCTTCCTGTATGGCGCAATCAACAACTTCCTGTACCGAGCGGTCGTGTCCCAGATGAATAACTTCCACTCCTGTTGATTGCAGGATGCGACGTATGATATTGATAGCGGCATCGTGGCCATCGAAAAGCGATGCTGCGGTTACGATCCGGATATTGTTTTTTGGCTTATATAGGGCTTTCTCCTGCATGGATCGTTCTATTTAGTATAAAAATCAATCATTTTACGAATGCTGCGGTTACAGACCGGGCAGAATTTGTCGACTTTAAAGGACATCATAAGGCAATCATATGATGGCCGGTAAACACCTTTGGCCACGTATCCTCCTCCTTCGAATACGCCGGGTTTATCACGGTACTTTTCATCATCCGGTGTTGGGACTGGTGTTCTTTTATCCAGCAGATCAGGCCATTTTTTACTAAAATCAACAAGCGTTGTGAGATTGGGATCCCAGGGTTCAACGTCCAGTGGGTAAAATTCGTTGTAGGAAGTGGATGAAGTATAGTATTCGTCACCAAGCCCTGCAAAGCTATGTCCGAGTTCGTGTATAAATATCTTTGCCGATTTTTCGTGGGCAGCAGCGGTCATGGAATAATGGTTAAAAATAGCACCTCCACCATATTTGCTTGAATTAGCAAGAATGTAGATTTGATCGTAAGGAGTATTTGCAGCAAGGTCGCGGACATGTTTATTGTCGGAGGTCATTATGTAGCGTTCGCTGTCGAAGGTGTAGTAGTTAGAATTCATGATGGTTCGCCTCCATGTGGAATCACCGGGGATATCGGAACCGCTTTCGGCAGAAGGGGCCATCACAGCGCGGATGTTAAACTTGTCCTTGTTTTCGCTGAAAGGAGAAAAAGTAAATAAGCTTTCGGCAAACCGCTGGCAATCGCTGATAAAGCG
>CAZEDO010000082.1:0-17105 GCA_964511085.1 uncultured Lentimicrobiaceae bacterium | reverse complement strand
GTTTGCTTTCAATTTCCCGCCTTTTATTATACTTTTTCAACACTCCAATGTTCCCTGACGTTTCTTCGGGACATCTTCTGGCGATAATTATTGCCGGCTTAAGGTTCGATCTTTCAGCTTTGCTGATGGTTAATGGTGTTTTTATTCTACTGAATGTGCTGCCATTCGGCTTTATCAGAAATAACATTTACAGGAAAGTGGCCAATGTCATCTTTGTACTGTCTAATTCAATTGCACTCATGCCAGGTTATGCCGATGTTATTTATTATAGATTTACGCATAAACGAACTACCGGCGACATTTTCAATTACCTGGCCGTTAATAACGACCTGGGCACCCAGTTCCCGCAATTCGTTAAGGATTTCTGGTATATCTTTCTATTTTGGTTTGCATCTATTGCGCTGCTTATCTGGATTTGCCGGACAACGAATCCTGTATCAGATACTACCAACAATTCAGGGAAGTTTCCAAAAGGTGCCTCCTGGCTGGCTTTTGCAATTATTTCAGTATTGACTATCATCGGAATACGGGGCGGTCTGCAACTTAAACCAATTAGTCTGATTTCAGCTTGCAAATACACCAGCTCAAATAATGTTCCTCTCGTCCTGAATTCTCCATTCACAATTTTTAAAACAATTAATCAGAAGGCATTATCAAAAATGCATTACTTCCCCAGCGAGGCGCAAGCTGAAGAGCTTTATCCGGTGGTTCACCATTTTCCGGAAAGCAAGGACACGCTATTAGCTGATGCTGGAGAAAAGCCAAATGTTGTAGTTATTATCCTTGAGAGTTTTTCTAAAGAGCATATTGGCGCATTAAACAGAAGTTCAGATGGAGCTGGTTATCCCGGATTTACTCCTTTTTTCGACAGCCTTATAAGCCAAAGCCTTGTATGTGAAGGATTCTCCAATGGCCGGCGCTCGATTGAAGGTATCCCGGCAATCCTATCAGGACTTCCAACATTAATGAATCAGGACTTTATAACTTCTGTGTATGCCGGGAACAAATTTAACAGCCTGGCAAGCCTGCTGCAAGAAACTGGTTATTCCTCATCATTTTATCACGGTGGGAGCAATGGCACTATGGGATTTGATGCATATGCCCGCTCTGCCGGATTTGAGCAATATTTCGGACGCACCGAATATGCAAATGAAGCAGATTATGACGGACAATGGGGTATCTGGGACGAGCCATTTCTACAGTATTTTGCAAAGAACCTCAATAAAACGAGAGAGCCTTTTTTATCAGCTGTTTTCACACTTTCATCCCACCATCCATACAAGGTCCCCACAAAATACAAAGACAAATTCCGGAAAGGAAATTTAAAAATACAGCGAAGTATTATGTATACCGATTATGCCCTGAGAAGATTCTTTGCTACTGCATCAAAAATGTCTTGGTTCGATAATACACTATTCGTAATCACAGCCGACCATTCATCAGAAGCATGGATTCCTTTTTACAGAACCAGGCCAGGCAGTTATGCAATTCCAATTCTATTTTACCGGCATAAGAGCCCCATAAAGGGGATGCTGTCATTTACAGCTCAACAGACTGACATTCTACCATCTGTACTTGATTATCTCCATTTTCCTTTTCCTTTTATAGCTTTCGGGCAATCAGTTTTTCAGTCAAAGGCACCGCATCTTGATGTTACGTACCTTAACAATTCATGGCAACTTATCATGAATGGGAATTCACTGGAATGGGATGGAGAAAAAACCACCGGATTCTATCATTATCAAAGCGATAGCATTCTGAAGGATAACCTTTCATCACAAAAAACGCAGGAACAATTAAAGATGGAACTTTATTTAAAAGCTATTGTTCAGCAATATAACAACCGCATGTCGGCGAACCAGCTAACCATTTCCAAATGATGACGCAAGAGCAACCGTCTAAGCGAAGAATTACGTTCATCGTGAACCCGGCTTCAGGAACAAACAGGAGCCTTAACCAGGAAATTCCGGAATTAATTGATAAGAATCTTGATCAATCATTATTCGAATGGGATATAATTTATATTACCGGCGAAAAGCAAGCTATTTCTTTAAGCAAAGAAGCTGCTGAACGAGGAACAGACATTATAGTTGCTGTTGGAGGTGATGGAACAGTAAGCGAGGTTGCACGCGGACTTGTTGGCTCACAGGTAACACTGGGCATTATCCCTGCAGGATCTGGAAATGGACTGGCAAGATTTCTGGGAATCCCGATGGGTATTGCTGAGGCTATTACTGTATTTAACAAAGGAAACAGCACCAGGATTGACACAGTAAACATCAATGAAAATAGCTTCTTAAGTATTGCCGGCGTGGGTTTCGATGCTCTGGTTGCTGATAAATTTGCCCAGGCTGGCCGGCGGGGATTTCTTTCGTATTTCAAAATAGCTTCCCGCGAATACCCGTTTTACAAACCCCGGAAATATATTATGGACATTGATGGGCAAATAGTCAAACGCCGCGCTCTGTTTATAAGTTTCGCAAACAGTGACCAATTTGGGTATAATACTACAATTGCGCCTACGGCAAACATCAGCGATGGATTGATGGATGTTTGCATTGTAAAGAAAATACCCATGTTTAAAGCACCTTTGATAGCTACAATGCTTATCGCAAAAAAGATAGACCAAAGCAGCTATGTTGAAATAATTAAAGCCAGGCAAGTGAGCCTCCGCCGGAGAAAAAATGAAGTTATTAATATTGATGGCGAACCTGTTTTACTAACACGGGACCTATTTCTAAAAGTGAACCCACTTGCACTGAAAGTTATGGTCCCTTAAACTACCAGTATTAATTAGCTGTATCCATACAAAACCATAAGAACATCTTCCTGTATGAGCAAAAACAAGAAACCAGAAGGTATAGTTTACTCCACAAATCCCGACTACAAATTCCAATATAATCAGTCTGTTGAAGTAGAAACTCTTCCTCCTCAACAACAACCATTGCGCATTTCGCTGGACAAAAAGCATCGCGGGGGAAAGCAGGTGACCCTAATAACAGGTTTTGTTGGCAGCAATGATGATCTTCAGGCACTTGGCAAACAATTAAAGTCAGCATGCGGTGCCGGTGGAGCTGCCAAAGATGGTGAGATAATCGTGCAAGGTGATTTCAGGGATAAAATTCTCGACCTGCTAAAACGCACCGGATATTCACAAATAAAAAAATCAGGTGGCTGATAATCAGTCATATCCGCATAATTGTTATAAATTTAACTTTTACTTAAAATATTCTGATTATGTTTACTATTCTGGGCAACCTCATAAGGAATATCATGCTACGGTTGGGCGCAACTGATATTGAGGCCAGCCATGCCAGTGACCTGGCAGATTTTATTGGCGTCCTGTTCATCGGAGTTCTCCTGTACTACCTGGCAAAGCTTATAATTATACGCGTGCTAAAGCGAATTGCCAAACAAACAAAAAGCATTTGGGACGATGTTTTGCTCGAAAAAAAGGTGTTCAACAGGATGGCATTCCTCCTACCCGGAATCCTGATTTATCAATTTGCACCAGCTACCCTTGAAGAGTTTCCTGGCTTGGTTATTAGTGTGGTGAAAGTTACTAACTTATATATCGTATTTGTTGTCCTCCTCATTATCAATTCATTTTTTAATGCGGTATATGCCATTTATGAAGACACCGAATTTGCGCGGCTTCATCCCATTAAAGGATATATACAAGTTGCGAAAATCATTGTTTTTATAGTTGGCGGCATCTTAATCCTCTCCTATCTTTTTAACCAGACACCGCTATATCTGTTAGGTGGTCTCGGTGCTTTTTCGGCAGTGATGCTGCTCATTTTCAAAGATCCGATCCTTGGGCTTGTTGGTGGGATCCAACTGTCAGCCAATGATATGGTAAGGAAAGGAGACTGGATAAATATGCCTAAATTTTCTGCTGACGGAACTGTTGTTGAAATATCACTTACCACTGTCAAAGTGCAGAACTGGGATAATACAATAACTACTTTACCAACATATTCGCTGGTTTCAGATGCTTTTCAAAACTATCGTGGCATGCAGGAATCCGGTGGGAGAAGGTTAAAACGATCGATAAATATTAATATGCAATCGGTTAAATTCTGCACTCCGGAAATGCTGGAAAGATTTCGCAAAATCAGGCTGATCAGCGAATATGTAGATCAAAAAGAGGCAGAACTTAATACCTATAACATTGAGAACAACATTGACGACGAAGTTTTGATCAATGGCAGACGCCAAACCAATCTTGGAGTTTTCAGAGCATATCTGGAGGCCTTCCTGCAGAATCATCCCATGGTACATCAGGATATGACTTTACTGGTTCGTCAACTCCAGCCCACCGATCTGGGTATTCCGATGGAAATTTATGTATTCAGCCGTATAACCGAATGGGCCGCCTTCGAAAACCTGCAGTCTGATATCTTCGACCATATACTGGCAATAATCCCGCTTTTTGATCTTCAGGTATTTCAAAGCCCGACAGGCGATGACTTCAGAAAGCTAAGCGATAATTAATCTCACCATCAGGCGTTAGTCTTGCTTTTAAGCCATTCATACCATGTTACATTCATGAGTAGCATGAGCATTCCATATACCATGTCCTCCACAGGAATGGTACCAATGCGGATTCCCAGATTTTGTGTATTATCATAACTTACCACTTCGCCGGGAATAAATGATCCTGTGAGCAATCCATTCACTATAAAAAATGGAATTAGTGTTACGAGATACATCATGAAGAAGCGACCTAAATAGGTTGATTTTAGCACAAATCTATGAAACAGAAGAAAGCTTGCCGTTGAAATAAAAGTTACTGAGGTGTATAGCCTGGAAAGGTTCATGAAACCAATTATAAGTAATCCGATCGCCAGAACAAGGGCGATAACAGAAGCATTTTGACTAAAATAGTCCTTATGAACAATGTAATTTAATGCGTGATAAGTAAAGAGGCAGGCATAGGGAATGGCAACAAAAAATATCCACTCCTCAATGGGCAGGTTGCCAATGTAGTAACCCAAAAGATAACGCGGATTAAAGCCCCAAACGCCTAAATGTGTTTTCAGCATATCCCATGGTATAAAAATCGCCATAGTAAGCACAAGTGCAGGAAACAGGTAACGCCACTGCCTGTCGAATCGCAGGCGCTTATCGAGGCTGGCAATCAAGGGGACACTTATCGCTCCCAGGTTAATTAATAAATAAAGCCATTTATCCATGTTTGATCGGGAAAAGATCCCGCTTTCGGTTATCTTTTAATCAGGCATTTTAAACGATTTTCTTGCCTCCGAATTCTTCTTTATAATAACGGAAAGGCGCAATCAGGAATCCAAAATTATAATTTGCATGTGGATTATGGTGCTCTAAATGGGCTTTTACAGTAGCACGTAGGTATCTGTTGGAAAAGTTCTTGAAAATTGGAATCCGCTGATGCACATATACATCATGAAACATAAAATACGCTAAGCCATAAAGCATGATCCCTATACCCAGACTTAGCATATAATCACTTGGTTTTACTACTCCAAAATATATCAGAAGAATGCTGGGAACAGCAAATATAACCGCGAAAACATCATTCCATTCAATCTTGCGCCCATCGCGTATATGATGGTCCCTGTGAAAAAACCACATAAAGCCATGCATTACAAATTTATGCGTAAACCAGGCCATAAATTCCATAAATAAAAAAGCGGCCAACACAAGCAGAATACTAATTACACTATTCATTTTATTCGTTTTTTAAGAGTGCTTGTAAATATCAAGAAAGGCATCAGTCATTGCTGGCTTTCATTGCTTTAAGATATTCAACTACTTTATCAAAAGCAATCCGGAACCAGACTGTATATTCTTCAGGGTTTGCTCTAATATCTGCTGCAACTTCCGTGAGTGACATGCTTTTGTACTCATGCACTTCTTCAAAATTGAGCTGCGGAATTTCATCCGAAAAACCGATGAGTACATGATCTAATTCATGTTCAGTAAGCCCATTATCAAATTTAGCCCGATAAATGAAACTAAAAACACTATCCAAAGGGCAGTCGAAGCCCATTTCTTCATAAAGCCGGCGATGAGCAGCCTGCAAAACACTTTCGCCTGCCCGGGGATGACTGCAACAAGTGTTTGTCCAGAGACCAGGTGAATGGTATTTACCAAGTGCCCGGCGCTGCAACAGAAGCCTATTGGTACTATCCAGCACAAATACCGAGAATGCACGATGCAAGACTCCTTTGCGGTGAGCTTCCATCTTTTCCATTTCACCTACAACGTTATCAGCTTCATCAACAAGGATAACCTTTTCCATCAAATCAATTATTGCGTTCATACTGTAATACTAGTTGTTTAACAATCTGTTTCTCCTTTTGGGAAAGGTTATCACAATCAAGCAGGAACTTTGCCATATGCAAAGCAAGTATGTGGTCATCTTCATTGCTAAGCAAGCCTGCAAGTCCGGCCAGAACAATCTTTTTATCCTGCTTTATATCTCCTTTATATAACAAAAATCCAGGCGCGTTTGTTTGTGTCGCCAGCCTTAGAAACCTGATTTCAGGATCTTTAGGATCGAGCTTAACAGCCTGGTCAATATCAGCCTTTCCTTTTTTGAAATAGCTGAATTTAGCATGCACTCCATCAACCTGACCTGCAGCTGCTGCTGAAGAAGCACCCCTGTAGGCGAGTAAAAGAGGCGTTAGGCTCTGCTTTTCAACATTCATCAAATTGAATAATTTAAGTGATGAAGACTGGTTACTCCCCATCGAAAAATACAGAGCACGTGCCTGACTTTGACTCACTCCCTGCGAAAATCCAATTTGAAAGACAAACACCAAAACTACTGAAAAGAAATGTTTCATTATCAGATCATGTTGAGTTTATGCCGAACGAAGGAAGCAAACAGAAGTGTATATTTTTGAAGATTTGGTACCCTGATCCGCTCTCCCAATATCCTGGCAGAAGTTGTTCGCTCTATGCGTTGAAACAACTTGTAAAAATAGATATAGGCGACATAAACACCGAACCGCGCACCTTTCGGTAAGCGACGTATTCCTTTCAAACCCTCTTCGAAATCAGCTTCTATGTCTGCTTCAATTTTCTTTTTCGTAGGCTCATCAAAATGACTCATATCAATCCCCGGAAAATAACTGCGTCCCAGGCCGGCATAATCAGCCTTAAGGTCGCGCAGGAAATTAATCTTCTGAAATGCAGCACCAAGACTCATTGCCTGATGCTTCAAATCATCATACTGAACTTCATCTCCTTCACAAAACACCCTCAGACACATCAGGCCAACCACTTCAGCCGACCCAAGTATATAGGCTTCAAATCCAGACTGGTCGTAGGTTACACTATTCAGATCCATCTCCATACTCTTCAGGAAGAGATCGATGAGTTCATGTTCAATATGAAATTTATTTACTACATATTGAAAATTATTCAGAATTGGATTTAAACTAATTTTTTCTTCGATGGCCAGGTAGGTGTCATTTTTAAAACGCTCAAGTAGTTTTGCCTTATCAAAGCCATGAAAGGAATCCACTATTTCGTCAGCGAAACGAACGAATCCATAAATCCCATAAATAGGGTCATGAAACCGCCGGCTAAAAAACCGGATACCCATCGAAAAGGAGGTACTGTAAGTTACAGTAGCCATCTTGCTCGATTTGCGCGAGATCATATCAAACAGATCTTTCATTTCATACCTCCTCCTAAAATCCTGGCAATCTCATCACCTGCCACTTGTCCTGAAAT
This sequence comes from uncultured Lentimicrobiaceae bacterium, assembly GCA_964511085.1. Classification (GTDB taxonomy): domain Bacteria; phylum Bacteroidota; class Bacteroidia; order Bacteroidales; family DASVHX01; genus DASVHX01. The sequence goes on along the minus strand of CAZEDO010000082.1, from coordinate 9,380 downwards.
GAGCGCAGGTGGCACTCCCGGGCCTGGAACCGTAAGCTGACCTGTATAAAAAAGATTACTTAGTTTCCGGCTCCTCAAGGAAGGTTTCAGGAAAGCTGTCTGGCGGAGCGTATTTGCCAGCCCGTATGCATTACCTTTATAGGCGTGGTAATCGCGCTCAAAATCCTTATGTGCATAACTCTGTTTAAATACAACATGTTCTTTGATATGCTCACCTGTAATGTGCTCCATTCTGTCCATTAACAATGAATAATAATGTTCGCGTATTTCAATGGTGTCTTCAATTCCGGGAGCTACAGGAACCAGGACAAACAGATTTTCGTGTCCGTCAGGTGCCTGCGAAGTATCAGTAGCGGTTACACAACAGACATAAAATGATGGATTTTCAGGCCAGGATGGATTTTTATAAATTGTATCAGCATGTGGTTCAAAATCCTGATCAAAAAAAAGATTGTGATGTTCCAGGTTCTTTAACTTCTTATTTATACCTATATAATATATTAGTGCTGAAGGTGAAAGCACACGCGAATCCCAGTAAGCAGGGGAATATTGACGGAATGCCTCTGGCAGCAGAGTTTGCTCTATATGATGGTAATCTGCACTGCCAACTATCACACCTGCAGAAAAACTACTATCAGCTGTCCTGGCAGCCGTAATTTTTCCGTTTGCAATATCAAATCCTTCTATTGGCTGATTGTATTCGAACTTAACGCCCTTCGATGCTGCCAGATTCACCATGCCTTCGATAATCTTGTACATACCTCCCATGGGATACCAGGTTCCCAGGGCAATATCGCCATAGTTCATCAGACTATACATAGCAGGAGTGCTTCGGGCTGTTCCACCTAAAAAAAGTATAGGAAACTCAAGCATTTGAAGAATCCGGGGATTCTTGAAAAACCTGCGTATGTAGCTGTAAAATGAAGTGAACAAATGCATCCGCAGGCCGGACAGGGCAAGTTTTGGACTTAGATAATTCAAAATAGTATAAGAAGGGTTGTATACAAATTCAGTCATCCCCACTGTATACTTATATTCCGCTTCTGAAAGGAATTTCCTGAGCTTTATACCACTACCGGTTTCTAAAGATTCAAATAAATCAACCATACCATCAATTGATCCAGGCAATGAAATAGAATCATCTTTTCCGAAAAATATTTTGTACGAAGGATCAAGACGTTTCAATGTATAGAAATCGGAAACCTGGCTACCAAAACGATTAAAATAGGATTCAATAACATCCGGCATCCAATACCAACTGGGCCCCATATCAAATGTAAAACCGTCAGCCCCGAATTTTCTGGCCCGTCCCCCCGGTGTTGCGTTTTTCTCTATCACGGTAACATCGTAATGATGACTGGCTAGTGTGGTTGCTGCTGCCAAACCTGAAAATCCTGCCCCTATTACTACAGCTTTCCTACTCATGAGATTTTAATTAGTATTTGATTAACAATCACAACCTGATTATGTTTAACAATTTCATTAATTTATTAAACAACCTCAGAATTCTTTCATAATTCTGCTTAGATTATTGCACTAATAACATACCTTGCATGAAATTTTAACACTTTCGTGCTCCTGTTGGTTCATTCGCTAACATTTTGGAGAAAAAACACATAAAAAAGAACGATCTTTGCAGCAAAGTTGGGTATTTAAAAGGCCAGGAAAAAAAATATAAATAAAACCTTTCTTTTTTAACCGGGATGTATTAATTTTGCAGCCCGAATTTAAAAAATTATATCAGAATACTATGTATCTTACACCTGAAGTTAAAACAGACTTATTCAAACAATATTGCAAGTCAGAAACCGACAGCGGTTCAGCAGAAGGACAAATTGCATTATTCACATTCAGGATAAAGCATCTTACCGAGCACCTGAAGAACAATAAGAAAGACCTTATGACCGAACGCTCATTGGTAAGGCTTGTTGGAAAGCGCCGCAAACTTCTTGATTATTTGAAAAAGAAAGATATTGAGCGCTATAGGGTTATCATTGGCAAGCTTAACATACGTAAGTAGTCAGGCTTTTTACAATACAGCAGAAAAGGGCAATTGAATGATTGCCTTTTTTTGTATTGAAGCTAAATGAAAGACAAATTGCATTACACTTCTATATTTACAACAAACAAATAGCTTACAATTCACAATAAAAAATACATTAAACACACTCCTTATGTTAGGAATTACTAAAACGTTTGACATTGGCGATGGTCGTACCATTTCCATTGAAACAGGAAAATTAGCCAAGCAATCCGATGGGGCTGCCGTAGTGAAGATGGGCAACACCATGCTTCTGGCAACAGTTGTTGCAAGGAAAGAAGCAGCAGAAGATGTTGATTTTATGCCGCTTTCAGTTGAATACCGCGAAAAATATGCAGCCGCAGGACGTTTCCCCGGTGGATTTTTCAAACGTGAATCAAGACCATCTGATTACGAAGTTCTGATATCAAGGCTTGTTGACAGGGCTCTTCGGCCTCTTTTCCCGGATAATTATCATGCAGAAGTGCAAGTAATCATAACTCTTATATCTTCGGACACGAATATTCTTCCCGATGCATTAGCCTGCCTGGCTGCGTCTGCTGCTATTGCCGTTTCTGATATCCCTTTCAACGGCCCCATTTCAGAAGTCCGCGTTGCAAGGATAGATGGTAAATTCATTGCTAATCCGCCAATGGCAGATATCGCCAATGCAGATATCGATATCATCGTGGCCGCTTCTATGGAAAACATCATGATGGTGGAAGGTGAAATGAAAGAAGTTTCTGAAGCTGCGATGATTGAAGCTATCAAGTTTGCTCACGAAGCCATACGCATTCAATGTATAGCGCAAACTGAGCTAGCCGCAATGATTGAAAAATCAAGTCCAAAACGCGAATATTCTCATGAGAAGAATGATCCGGCCCTTTTGGAAACTATTCGCGAAGCCACTTATAGTAAAATATATGATGTAGCTAAAAAAGGGTCAGCAAAACATGAAAGAGCTGATGCCTTCGAAGCTATAAAGCAGGAATTTATTGCTGCAATGCCTGCAGAAGAAGCTGCTGCCAAAGCAAACCTCATCAAACGATACTACCATCAAATCGAAAAAGAAGCCATTCGAAAAGTCGTTTTAATTGAACGCTCACGTCTCGACGGACGGAAACTTGACGAAATCAGGCCAATATGGTGCGAAGTTGATTATTTGCCTTCAGCTCATGGTTCTGCTATTTTTACACGTGGCGAAACACAATCACTTACCACTGTTACTTTAGGATCCAAGCTGGATGAACAAATAATTGATGGTGCTGTTATTGAAGAGAAGACAAACTTCCTGCTCCACTACAACTTCCCTCCTTTTGCAACCGGAGAAGTGAAATTCCTCCGTGGAACCAGCAGGCGCGAAGTTGGCCATGGTAATTTAGCCCTCAGGGCACTTAAACCGGTAATCCCAACTGGCGAAGAAAACCCTTATACAATCCGCGTAGTTTCTGACATTCTTGAATCCAATGGTTCATCATCAATGGCAACAGTGTGCGCAGGAACAATGGCTCTTATGGATGCGGGTGTAAAACTTCGTAAGCCTGTTTCTGGTATTGCCATGGGATTAATAACCGAAGGTGAAAAATATGCCGTTCTTTCAGATATTCTTGGTGATGAAGATCACCTGGGCGATATGGATTTCAAAGTTTGCGGCACCCGTGATGGTATAACCGCCTGCCAGATGGACATTAAAGTTGACGGACTATCCTATGATATTCTTGCCGAAGCACTTGATCAGGCTCGCCGTGGTCGTTTGCACATCCTTGGCGAGATAGCCAAAACCATAACCGAACCACGTGAAGATTATAAACCTCATGTGCCGCGCATCGTTAAAATTACGATCCCGAAAGAATTTATCGGTGCCATTATAGGGCCTGGTGGCAAAGTGATTCAGGAAATGCAGCGTGAAACAAATTCAACCATTGTTATTGAAGAAGTGGGGGAATTCGGAATTATCGATATCGTTTCGAATAACCAGGAATCAATTGAAGCGGTAAAAATGCGGATTAAACGAATAGTTGCAGTACCTGAAATTGGCGAGATTTATCACGGAGTTGTTAAAAACATTCAGGCATTTGGTGCCTTTGTGGAAGTAATGCCCGGTAAAGACGGACTTCTGCACATTTCCGAAATCGATTGGACGAGGCTAAAGGATGTAGAAAGCGTTCTAAAAGTTGGCGACAAAATTGATGTGAAACTTATTGAGATTGACAGCAAAACCGGAAAAATGAAATTATCCCGTAAAGCATTGCTTCCTAAGCCAACAACGGAAAACAATGCTTAAGAATATCCTTTGCTGATCGCATTTTGAAGCAGGTTAAGGAAATATTGCTATTAAATGTGTATTTTTCGAAACCAAATTGCAAACTTTCCGTATACCGTCTTGCAACTACAAAACTAATTACTGAATATGAGGCAACTGAAGATAACCAAACAAGTCACCAACCGCGAAACTGCTTCGCTCGACAAGTACCTGCAGGAAATAGGGAAAGTAGAGTTGATCACGGCCGATGAAGAAGTAGCACTGGCACAGCGGATTAAACAAGGCGACAGGGCAGCTTTAGAGAAACTAACCAAAGCCAACCTACGTTTTGTCGTTTCGGTATCCAAACAATATCAGAATCAGGGCTTGAGTCTTCCCGATCTTATTAACGAAGGCAATTTGGGCTTAATTAAAGCTGCACAACGTTTCGATGAAACCCGTGGTTTCAAATTCATTTCTTACGCAGTTTGGTGGATAAGGCAATCTATTCTTCAGGCTTTAGCCGAGCAATCGCGTATTGTTCGCCTTCCGCTTAATAAAATAGGGGCTATTAATAAAATTAATAAAGCCTATGCCAAACTCGAACAGAAGTTTGAACGTGAGCCGAACTCAGAAGAAATAGCCAACCTCCTCGAAATTACCGAGAATGAGGTAAAAGAATCAATGAAGAATTCAGGTCGTCATGTATCGATGGATGCTCCATTGGTGCAGGACGAAGATAACAATATGTATGATGTTCTTCGTAGTGAGGACGGGCCAACACCAGAGACAGAGTTACTCTACGAATCGTTAAGGAAAGAGATAGAGCGTGCTGTTTCCACACTAACACAACGCGAGGCTGACGTTGTTCGGCTTTATTTTGGCCTAAATGGCAGCCACCCAATGACTCTTGAAGAAATTGGCGAAAGATTTGACCTCACACGAGAACGTGTACGCCAGATCAAGGAAAAAGCGATACGTAGATTAAAGCACACGTCGAGGAGTAAAATACTAAAAACATACCTTGGATAAAAATATAGGGCGGTCGTTGTACCGCTCTTTTTTTTGCCAGTTTGCCATCGAAAACAGAAAAGCAGAAAACACTATCTTTAGCCACTCAAATAATTCAATTTATCAACAAGTCAATCCAATAGCCTTATATGCCACTTATTGCCCCATCTATGTTGGCAGCCGACTTTGCCAACCTAAGTTCTGATATAAAAATGGTTAACGATAGCCTGGCCGATTGGTTCCACCTGGATGTAATGGATGGTGTATTCGTTCCAAACATCTCTTTTGGCATCCCTGTAATAAAAGCAATAAATAAAATTGCAACAAAGCCTCTCGATGTGCATTTGATGATTGTCCAACCAGAACGCTATTTTGAACAATTTAAGGAAGCTGGCGCTGATATATTGAGTATCCATTTCGAGGCATCAGCCAATCTCATTCAATCCATTAAACAAATTAATAAACTAGGCATGAAAGCCGGTATCGTATTAAATCCCGACACTCCTGTAAGCGTGCTTGAAGAAGTGATTACCGAAGCATATATGATATTGATAATGTCGGTATATCCGGGTTTTGGCGGACAGAAATTCATCGAACATACAATCAGCAAAATCGAGGAACTGCGTAAACTCATTACAAAAAAAGGCAGCAAGGCCCTGATAGAGGTTGACGGAGGTATCGATTTATTAAATTGCAAAAGATTGGTTGATGCCGGGGCAGATATTCTAGTTGCCGGAAGCACAGTTTTTTCATCTGCAAATCCAACAACCACCATTACAAGCCTAAAAAACTGCTGACAAAGCATTTCTCTAAATTAACTGACCTCATTTCTTGTCAATTTCATGCTACTGTTGAAAGAATAGTTCCTGGAGCGTACAAATATTTCTACTTTTGCTTTCATCTAACAAAACACAAATGGAAAATGTATTTGATAGCCTGCAACCTGAAAGACTATGGTTCTATTTCGGAGAAATCTGTAAAATCCCTCATGCTTCGCGCAAAGAGCAAAAGCTGGCTGCATGGATCATGGAAAATGGCAGGACGATGGGACTTGAAACTATTACAGATGCTGTAGGAAATGTCCTTGCCAGAAAGCATGCCACACCAGGTATGGAAAAACTCCCGGTTGTTATTCTTCAAAGCCATATGGATATGGTATGTGAGAAGAATAGCGAAACTGATCATAATTTCGATACTGATCCAATACGCCCCCGAATTGAAGGTGAATGGGTAAAAGCACACAACACGACACTTGGAGCTGACGATGGAATTGGCGTTGCTGCAATGCTCGCTATTATGGAAGCCGACAATCTTGTTCATGGTCCATTGGAATTTCTGTTTACTTCAGACGAAGAAACAGGGCTTACAGGAGCAGAAGGACTACAGGCTGACTTCCTGAAGGGTAGAATATTACTCAACCTCGACTCGGAAGATGATGGTGAACTTTTTATCGGCTGCGCCGGTGGCAAGGATACAAGTGTTGTAGTTCCTTATATAAAGGTGCATTTCCCTTCCGGAAATAAAGCAATGCGGATTGATATAAGTGGATTAAAAGGAGGACATTCCGGCGATGACATTAACAAAGGGCTAGGCAACGCGAATAAAATATTAAACCGAATACTCTGGGAAGCTTCGGTCTCTTTTGATCTTCAATTGTCAGTTTTCGATGGGGGAAATTTACGCAATGCCATTGCCCGTGAGGCATTTGCCATCGTGGCTGTTCCCGTAGAAAAAGTAAAAGCATTTGAGCAATATATTTTAGCATTTGAAGTAATATTAAAAGCTGAACTGAAATCAACTGACCCTGGACTGAAAGTCGCTATTTGCGAAACAGATGCTCCTTCTTATACTATTAATAAGCAATCCCAGCTAAACTTGCTGAATTCACTTTATGCGTGTCCGCATGGCGTTATTGCTATGTCAGCTGATATTCCCGGATTTGTAGAGACATCTACTAACCTTGCCTCTGTCAAAACAAAAGAAGATCATTTCCTTATTGGTACAAGTCAGAGAAGCTCAGTAGCATCTTCCAAAGACGATGTAGCGAATATGGTGGCCAGTGTATTCAGACTGGCGGGAGGAATAGTTACACACGGACATGGCTATCCTGGGTGGGCACCAAATTCCAATTCCCCGATTATGCATCTTACCAGGCAAACCTATACTAATTTGTTTGGACAGGAACCTAAAGTCCTGGTTATTCATGCAGGGCTTGAATGTGGCTTGATTGGCGAAAAATTTCCCGGAATGGATATGATTTCATATGGCCCCACTATCAAAGGAGCACATTCACCCGACGAACGACTACTTATTTCAACAGTGAATAAATTCTGGGACTTAACGTTGGAAGTACTGAAGAATATTCCTGCAAATTAGCAGAAAGATGGTGATTATCATTGGTCATTAATAAAACTCAGCATCTCATTAGAATGAAATGGTGCTAATTCTCAGGCAAACAAACTTTCAGGCACCTGAGCATTACATTCCAATGCTTATTCCTGCACGGATAATGGGGTTGCTATACGGCGAATATGGTGATTCTGAGAAGTTATAAAGTACAGTTATCGTAAAAAATGTTCTTCCTCCGATTGGTTGGCGATAGCCACCTCCAAGAAAGAAACTAGGCAGATCTATTGTCTTAACTGATTTTGTATAGCTACTGCTCCCACTATTCCTATTATAATCGTCAAATGAATATAAAAGGTATTCAAACTCAGCCTGTGCAAATAAGTTCTCGAACAAAAAATACCTGCTAAATAAACTTCCTCCATAAATATTAGCTTTCAAATCATAAGATGGCGAGTTTGAATAGTATGGATAGTTTTTATACTTATAATACTTATAAGTTAAAGTAACACCTGCCGCAAGCTTGTCAGTAATGCGATATCCAACCATTGGCGAGATATCGATTAATGTTACATCGCCAAATTGCAAACCTAATCCGCCACCAAAGAAAATTCTATCTGATATACTGTTTTGAGAAGGCGGTTTATAATCCTGAGCATTTAAATTAAATCCCAATGTAACTAACCATAGTCCAAACAAAACTGCTACAGACTTAAATGACACTTTTTTCATACTTATCTATTATAAACAGAATATGATCAGCAATAATTTTTCCTTGTCTTTATGCAATAATCTTTAATAATGAAGGTGTAAAAGTAAGCATTTGTAATCATTTGTCAACCAAAACAGCGTGTAACAGGCTATGAAAAGTAACAGTAAAGACCTTTAATAGCAATTAAAATCCTAATAAAGGCTTTGCTAACTAATTGCTTTATAACAGCTTTAAAAATAATTAGAATTAAATTATGCAATCGCTTGTTTTTCTAAAATATAAAATCATATCTTTGCACCCTCATTTAAAAAAGTTCTTTATTTTATTGGAAATGCACGATTGAAGAGGGTTTTAGGATTACATGTGTCACAAAACAAGATTTTCATTTTTTTCTAATTTTGTCTTGCACAGTATAAAACTTACTTCTACCTTTGCAGCCCCAATTAAAAAAAGGGAAAATGTTCTTTTAATAATTTTGAAAATAAATTACAAAACATTTGCAGATGTTAAATAATTATTTACTTTTGCAGCCCCATTCAAAATGAGGATAAAAATGTTCTTAATTTTTTTTCCGATTGTTTGGAGATAACGAAATTTGAATTATCTTTGCAGCCCTTTACACGAATTTCGAATTCGACAAAAAGGTAAAAAGAAAAAGTTCTTTGAAAATATTGAAGCAAGCCTATAAGTAGCAAATATCCACTTACCCTTAATTTGGGAGTGAAGAGTAAATCTGAGACATACAAGATCAAAATTACAATGGAGAGTTTGATCCTGGCTCAGGATGAACGCTAGCGGCAGGCCTAATACATGCAAGTCGAACGGTAACATGAGTAGCAATACTTGATGACGAGTGGCGCACGGGTGCGTAACGCGTATGCAACCTACCTTTAACCGGGACACAACATCGAGAAATCGGTGCTAATATCCCATAACATCTCGAAGAGGCATCTCTTTGGGATTAAAGCTCCGGCGGTTTTAGATGGGCATGCGTGACATTAGCTAGTTGGTGAGGTAACGGCTCACCAAGGCTGCGATGTCTAGGGGTT
>CAZEDO010000081.1:8044-17827 GCA_964511085.1 uncultured Lentimicrobiaceae bacterium | reverse complement strand
TTAATATTCGGATATAATGTCAGGAATAATTGGAAAAAAGATAGGGATGACCAGCATTTACGATGAAGCGGGAAAGAATATCCCCTGCACTGTAATTGAAGCGGGTCCCTGCGTTGTAACCCAGGTGAGAACCATGGAGGTCGACGGTTATGAGGCTATTCAGATTGCCTTCGATGACAAAAAAGAAAAACACACAAGCAAGGCGATGCAAGGGCATTTTGCCAAAGCAGGTGTTACTCCAAAAAAGATTGTTGCAGAATTCACCCGTTTCGAGGCTGACCACCAGAAGACTTTTGGCGATATTCTTAAAGTAGATATTTTTGTGGAAGGTGAGTATATAGATGTTGTTGGTCAAACAAAAGGTAAAGGATTTCAGGGTGTAGTGCGCAGGCATGGCTTTGCTGGTGTTGGTGGTGCTACCCATGGTCAGCATAATCGTTTACGTGCTCCAGGTTCAGTTGGTGCTTCTTCTTATCCATCGCGTGTTTTCAAAGGTATGCGAATGGGTGGTCGTATGGGAGGCAACCGCGTAAAAATCATCAATCTCCAGATCTTAAAGATCGTTCCCGAGAAAAATCTCATTTTAGTAAAAGGCGCAATACCGGGCGCTAAAGGATCATATGTAATAGTAGAAAGATGGAGCTAGAAGTATATAACATCAAAGGCGAGAAAACCGCCCGCAAGGTGACGCTGAACGAAGGCATCTTCAATGTTGAACCCAACGATCATGCCATTTACCTTGATACCAAACAATATCTTGCTAATCAAAGACAAGGAACTCACGATTCACTGGAGAAATCCACGATATCGGGAAGTACGCGAAAACTGAAAAAGCAAAAAGGTACTGGTGGTGCCCGTGGTGGTAGTATTAAATCTCCACTACTCAGAGGAGGAGCCAGGGTTTTTGGTCCACACCCAAGGGATTATAGTTTTAAACTGAATAAAAAGCTTAAACGCGTGGCTCGTATATCAGCGCTCAGTTACAAGGCAGTGGAAAACAATATTATAGTACTTGAGGATTTCAAATTTGAAACACCAAAGACAAAACAATTTGTTGATCTGCTAACCAACCTGAAACTCAGCGGAAAGAAAACCCTTATGGTTTTGGCCGATGTTGATAAAGTGATCATTCTTTCTTCGCGCAATCTGAGTGATGCCAAAATAGTGAGGGCTTGCGATCTGAATACATTTGATATTCTAAGGGCTTCAAACCTGATATTGATTGAAAGTTCACTGGGCGAAATTGAAAAATATTTAGCGAATTAGTATTTAAACGATTCCGGAAACGGATATAAAAATCGCAACCGATGGGAATTATAGTAAAGCCGATCATTACGGAGAAAATGACAGCCCAGGGCGAGAAGATGAACAGATATGGTTTCATCGTAAGCAAGAAAGCCAATAAACTCCAGATAAAGCTGGCTGTTAAGGAGATCTATGGTGTGGATGTTACTAATGTAAATACGATGGTTTACGATGGTAAGGTAAAATCGCGCAACACTAAAACCGGTTTAGTATCGGGCAAAACGAACTCATTTAAGAAGGCTATCATCACTATAGCCGAAGGTGAAACAATTGATTTTTACAGCAATATTTAAAAGATAATGGCTTTAAAGAAATTCAAACCAACAACACCTGGTCAGCGCTTCAAAGTTATCAGCGCTTTTGACGAAATCACCACTGATATTCCTGAAAAGAGTTTGTTGGAAACTCAAACCAGGTCAGGGGGCAGGAACAGCGAAGGTAAAATGACCATGCGTTATATGGGTGGCGGTCATAAGCATCAATACCGGATTGTCGATTTTAAGCGCGATAAAGAAGGGATTCCTGCTAAGGTTCATACGATCGAATACGATCCGAACCGCACTGCACGCATTGCACTGCTTTTCTACGCTGACGGAGAAAAACGTTACATTATTGCACCTCATGGCCTTAAAGTAGGGATGGAAATTACTTCAGGAAAAGGTGTATCGCCAGATGTTGGAAACTCATTGTATCTGAGCGAAATTCCTTTTGGTACTGTAATTCATAATATTGAATTACGTCCTGGTCAGGGAGCTAAAATGGCTCGTAGTGCAGGATCTTCAGCCCAACTTATGTCACGCGATGGAAAGTTTGCAGTAATAAAACTACCTTCAGGTGAAACACGCTTAATACTTCAGGCATGCAAAGCTACTATTGGAATGGTTTCTAATGGTGACCACAGCCTTGAGTCTTCTGGTAAAGCCGGCCGTAACCGTTGGTTAGGCAGAAGGCCTCGCGTAAGGGGTGTTGTAATGAATCCTGTTGATCACCCGATGGGTGGAGGCGAAGGCCGCGCAACCGGTGGGCACCCACGCTCACGCAAGGGTATACCAGCTAAGGGTTACAAAACACGCTACCCGAAGAAAGCATCAAATAAATACATCATCGAAAAACGTAAGAAATAACATATAAACGCACTTTATTATGAGCCGTTCGCTTAAAAAAGGTCCCTATATCGATTATAAGCTTGAGAAGAAAGTACTCGACCTTATTGATACCAAGAAAAAAGTGGTAATAAAAACATGGTCAAGGGCATCAATGATTTCTCCTGATTTTGTTGGACAAACAATTGCCGTTCATAATGGTAACAAGTTCATTCCGGTATATGTGACCGAAAATATGGTTGGACATAAGTTGGGCGAATTTTCACCTACACGTATCTTCAGGGGACATGCAGGAAACAGAGATAAAGCTAAAAAATAAATAAGCTACACCAATGGGAGCACGAAAACATTTAAAAGCCGAGCAGGTAAAGGAACAAAAGAAGACACAGTTTTTTGCAAAACTGAACAATTGCCCTTCTTCGCCCAGAAAAATGAGGCTTATAGCCGATCTTATCAGCGGAGTTAAAGTAGAAATGGCTTTGCATATTTTGAAAAACTCACCTCAGTATGCTGCAGGGAAATTACATAAGTTATTGCTTTCAGCCATCGCCAACTGGCAGGGCAAAAATGAAGGGGTACGCATTGAAGATAGTAACCTGTATGTAAAGGAAGTAATGGTTGATGGTGGCAGGGTATTAAAACGTCTTCAAACTGCACCTCAGGGACGTGCGCACAGGATACGCAAGCGTTCAAACCACGTCACGCTGATTCTGGACAACAGAACTGAAATTACCAAATAATAATTAATAATAAATAATTACTGCTTAATGGGACAAAAAGCTAATCCAATCGGTTTAAGATTAGGTATCATCAAAGGATGGGATTCTAATTGGTACGGTGGTAAAAACTTTGCCAGCAAACTTATTGAAGACGATAAAATCAGGAAATACCTGAATGCCCGTTTATCAAAAGCCGGTATATCAAAGATTATAATTGAAAGAACGCTTAAACTTGTTACAGTTACTATCAATACTGCCCGTCCAGGAATTATAATAGGAAAAGGCGGCCAGGAAGTTGATAAACTGAAGGAAGAATTGAAGAAGGTTACTTCAAAGGAAGTTCAGATTAATATTTCGGAAATAAAACGACCTGAGATTGATGCAGTATTAGTAGCAGCAGCAGTAGCCAAACAGATTGAAGGCCGTATTTCATACCGCAGGGCTATAAAGACTTCAATTGCTGCAAGCATGCGTATGGGAGCAGAAGGAATTAAAGTTTTGATTTCCGGTAGGGTAGGTGGTGCCGAAATGGCTCGTCGGGAGCAATATAAAGAAGGACGTATTCCTTTGCACACCCTAAGGGCTGACATCGACTATGCCACTGCCGAAGCGCATACAACCTATGGCCGTATCGGAATAAAGGTGTGGATTTGCAAAGGTGAGATTTATGGTAAGGTTGATCTGGTCCCCAGTTTTGAAGCGGTTGTTAAAGATCGGCCAATGGGTGGCGGCGGCCCGGGTGGCAGGCCAAAACCTTCACGACCGGGCGGTGGTGACCGTGATCGTGATCGTGGCCCACGCAACCGTCCAAAACGCTAATAAGTTAACGAGATTTTATAACAGATATAATTTCAAATCATAATGTTACAGCCAAAAAAGACTAAATACAGGAAGATGCAGAAAGGCAAAATGAAGGGATTCACCAAACGTGGTGCTGAACTTTCATTTGGTTCTTTCGGAATAAAAACCCTGGAAGAAGCATGGATGACCGGCCGGCAGATAGAAGCGGCCCGCCAGGCCGTAACCCGTCATATGAAACGTGAAGGTCAGATGTGGATCATGATCTTCCCTGATAAGCCGGTTACCAAAAAACCTGCTGAAGTTCGTATGGGTAAAGGTAAAGGTGCTCCTGAATATTTTGTAGCCCGTATTTCTCCGGGACGTATTCTTTTCGAAATTGAAGGCGTTCCTCTGGATATTGCTAAAGAAGCCTTGCGCCTGGGTGCACAGAAACTTCCGGTAGCTACTAAGTTCGTTATGAGAAGAGATTTTGTTGAAGAAATATTATAACACACAATGAAACAAGAAGTCGTTAGAGAGCTTTCAACGAATGAGATTCGTGAGAGATTGGAAGAGGAAAAAAAGCAATTGATCAAGCTAAAGCTTAACCATGCAGTTTCTCCCCTGGAAAATCCAAATAAGATAAAGGCCTATCGGAAAACCATTGCCCGTTTGGTAACTGAAATCCGGAAAAGGGCAATAGCCGAAGCGCTTAGTGCAAAAGCTGGTACTAACAAGTCATCTTTGAAGTAATGGAAGAAAGAAAACTTAGAAAAGAAAAAACAGGAGTTGTTGTCAGCAACAAAATGGAGAAATCCATTACTGTTCAGATCGAAAGACGGGAAAAGCATGCAAAATATGGCAAGTTCTTGAAAAAGACAACCAAATTTGCAGCCCATGACGAAAACAACGAGTGCGGAATAGGTGATACTGTTCGCATAGCTGAAACCCGCCCTTTGAGCAAGAATAAATGTTGGAGATTAGTGGAAATCTTAGAAAGAGCTAAATAATTATGATACAACAGGAATCAAGACTTACTGTCGCTGATAACAGCGGGGCAAAGGAAGTTCTTTGCATCAGGGTGCTTGGCGGAACGCGTAAGAAGTATGCCAGCATCGGAGATAAGATAGTGGTGTCTATCAAGAATGCCATACCATCTGGCAACATCAAAAAAGGATCGGTGCAAAAAGCCGTTGTAGTCCGCACAAAAAAAGAGATCAGGCGTAGCGACGGATCCTATATCCGCTTCGACGATAACGCTGTTGTATTGCTCAATAGTGCCGGCGAAATGAGCGGAACCCGTATTTTCGGGCCTGTTGCCAGGGAACTCCGGGAAAAGCAATTCATGAAAATCGTTTCATTGGCACCGGAAGTGCTTTAAACAAATAAGCTATGAGTACGAAATTGCATATAAAAAAAGGCGATAATGTTCTGGTTCTGGCCGGCGATTCCAAAGGAAAGCAAGGAAAAGTCCTGGAAGTGGTGGTTGATAAATACAGGGCTATTGTAGAAAATGTAAATCTGGCTTCCAAGCATACAAAGCCAAATGCTAAAACACCTAAAGGTGGCATCGTTAAGGCCGAATCATCAATCCATTTGTCAAACCTGATGGTTGTAGATGGATCAGGGAAACCTACAAGAATTGGCCGGAAGATTGATCCAAAAACTAATAAATCAGTACGTGTATCAAAAAAATCAGGGGAGGTAATTAAATAATGGATTATTCACCAAGATTAAAAGACAAATATTTCGGGGAAATAGTACCGGCGCTCAAAACGCAGTTCAACTATTCAAATTCAATGCAAGTTCCCCGCCTGGTAAAAATTTCCCTTAACCAGGGACTTGGCACCGCTATTACGGATAAAAAACTAATGGATACAGGTCTTGTCGAAATGACAATGATTGCCGGACAGAAAGCAGTTTCAACCAAGTCAAAAAAGGACATTTCAAATTTTAAGCTTCGTAAGGGAATGCCTATTGGTGTTCGTGTAACCTTAAGAGGCGACAAGATGTACGAATTTCTTGACAGGTTGGTTTCAGTTGCTATTCCGCGTATCAGGGACTTCAGGGGTATTAATGAAAAAGGGTTTGACGGAAGAGGTAATTATTCCCTCGGAATTCCGGAACAGATTATTTTTCCGGAAATACTTATCGATAAAGTTGCAAAAATCAATGGGATGGACATTACGTTTGTTACCACTGCCAACAGCGATAACGAATGCCTGGCGTTGTTAAAAGAATTCGGTTTACCATTCAAAAATCAGAAATAAACATGGCTAAAGAATCAATCAAAGCTAGAGAAGTTAAACGTCAGAGAATGGTTGCAAAATATGCTGCCAAACGTGCTGCCCTTATTGAAGCACACGATTTCATCGGACTTCAGAAACTTCCGAAAAATGCTTCACCGGTGCGCCTTCACAATAGGTGCCAGATAACAGGCAGGCCAAAAGGCTATATGCGTCAGTTTGGTTTGTCGCGTATCAATTTCAGGTTCATGGCTCTTCAGGGTCTTATCCCGGGAGTTAGGAAAGCCAGCTGGTAAGCAATTATATTACAGGAAGAGATTATTTATTTAAAACAGCAATTATAACAATGGTTACAGATCCAATTGCAGACTATCTGACAAGAATAAGGAATGCCGTGATGGCCAACCACAGGGTTGTAGAAATTCCTGCATCTAATCTCAAAAAGGAGATGACCAAGATTTTATTCGAAAAAGGGTATATCCTCAACTACAAATTTGAAGATGAGCCAAAACCAGGTTTGATCAAAATCGCACTAAAATATCACCCGGCTACTAAACAGTCAGCCATAACCAAGCTTGAGCGTATCAGTTCGCCTGGTTTACGCAGATACGTCGGAGCTGACGAACTTCCGAGGGTATTAAACGGACTTGGCATTGCCATACTGTCAACATCGCATGGTTTGATGACTGACAAAGAAGCACGCGTGCAGAAAGTAGGCGGAGAAGTTTTATGTTTTATCAGCTAAACTAAGGGAGGCACGAACTATGTCAAGAATAGGAAAATTACCGATTAGCATCCCGGCTGGAGTGCAAATTAATGTAACTGCGAAGAACCTGGTTACCGTTAAAGGTGGCCTTGGAGAACTAAGTCAACAGGTTGATCCTGATATTATCATTAAGGTAGAGGACGGTCAGATTATCCTGGAAAGACCCACAGAACAAAAACGCCACAAATCAATGCATGGTCTTTATCGTTCGTTGATTGCCAATATGGTAAAAGGTGTTTCGGAAGGATTCAAAACTGTTCAGGAGTTGATAGGCGTTGGTTATAAAGCTACAGCAACAGGTCAGGTTTTAGAACTTGCTCTGGGATATTCTCATAATATAATCTTTGAACTACCTGAGGAAATTACTGTTGTAACTCTTACTGAGAGAGGAAAGAACCCAATTATTACGCTTACCTGCAGGGACAAACAACTTATCGGGCAAGTTGCAGCAAAGATTCGCTCACTAAGGAAACCGGAACCTTATAAAGGCAAGGGTATCAAGTTTGCAGGTGAAGTCCTGAAACGTAAAGCTGGTAAGTCAGCTTCCGATAAATAATCTAAGTCATTGAAGAGTTTTAATACTTTGAACGAATGTCAATAACAACCAATAAAGAATACAGAAGGCTGAAGATAAAGCAGCGTGTTCGCAAAAACCTTTCCGGTACGCTCGAAAGGCCTCGCATGACTGTCTTCAGAAGTAATAAGCAGATTTATGTTCAGCTTATTGACGACCTAGCCGGTAAAACGGTAGTATCGGCCTCATCACGCCAACCTGAGATTTTATCACAAACTGTTGCCAAGATTGAACAGGCTAAGTTGGTGGGCAAACTGGTAGCTGAACGTGCGCTGGAAGCCGGGATAAACTCCGTAATTTTTGACCGTAATGGTTATTTGTACCATGGCAGAATCAAATCCCTGGCTGAAGCAGCAAGGGAAGGTGGCCTTAAATTTTAATTACGCTATGACAAACGCAAACATAAAAAGAGTTAAATCGAGCGAAATCGAGTTCAAGGATCGCCTGGTAAGCATTCAGCGTGTAACCAAAGTTACAAAAGGGGGACGTACTTTCAGCTTTTCAGCAATTGTTGTTGTTGGAAACGAAAGTGGAGTGGTTGGTTATGGACTTGGTAAAGCGAAGGAAGTTACTGCCGCTATTGCTAAAGGTGTTGATGATGCCAAGAAGAATCTTATTAAAGTGCCATTGATCAAAAGCACTATCCCTCACGAGCAATTAGGAAAATATGGCGGAGCGCTTATTTTCCTTAAGCCGGCAGCACCGGGTACCGGAGTTATTGCTGGAGGTGCTATGCGCGCTGTATTGGAAAGTGTAGGAATTAAAGATGTATTGGCCAAGTCCAAAGGTTCGTCTAACCCACACAGTGTAGTTAAAGCCACTATTGATGCCCTTGTTCAATTAAGGGATCCTTATGCAGTAGCTCAACTCAGGGGAATTACCCTGAACCAGGTTTTCAATGGTTAATACCCAAAATATATAAAATTATAACAGCAATGAAAATACTGAGAGTTACACAGATAAAGAGCGGGATAAAGCAACCTGAGCGTCAGAAAAGAACGCTGAGAGCGCTGGGAATCACCAAAATGGGCAGACCAATTGACAAAGAAGCTACTCCACAGATCGAGGGTATGATTAAAGCTATCAGTCACCTGCTTAAGGTTGAAGAAATTTAGTATAATAAACACTGAAACAACGATATTACTATGGATTTAAGTAATCTTAAACCAGCCAAAGGTTCTACTAAGAACAGGAAAAGAATTGGCAGAGGCCAGGGCTCTGGTGGTGGTGGTACAGCTACCCGGGGAAATAAAGGCGCTCAATCAAGGTCCGGATACAGCCACAAGTTTGGATTCGAAGGTGGACAGATGCCTTTGTACAGGCGCGTTCCTAAATCAGGCTTTAAAAATATTAACCGTGTGGAATATCATGGTATCAATATCGATGCCTTGCAGAAACTTGCAGAATCTAAATCTATATCAGTTATTGACTTTCAGGTACTGTTAGATAACGGGCTTGCCACTAAGAAAGAACTTATAAAGATTTTGGGCAGGGGCGAACTTAAATTAAAACTTGATGTTACGGCACATGCTTTCTCGGCCACAGCAACAAAAGCAATTGAAGCACTAGGAGGAACAATTACAAAAATCTAACTTTAGATGAAACGTTTTATACAGACCATCCGGAATATATATAAGATCGAGGAACTTCGTAACCGAATCATTTATACATTAGGTATTGTGGTTATTTATAGGTTAGGATCATATATTGTATTACCAGGTGTTGATCCAAACCAGATTGCAACTTTACAGAACCAAACAAAAGGGGGTCTGCTAGGATTGCTCAACATGTTTTCCGGGGGAGCCTTTTCACATGCATCCATTTTTGCATTGGGAATAATGCCTTATATCTCGGCTTCCATCGTTGTTCAATTACTTGGAATGGCCATTCCGTATTTCCAGAAACTTCAGAAAGAAGGTGAAAGCGGACGTAAGAAAATAAACCAGATAACGCGTTATCTCACAGTTTTAATTACTGGCTTTCAGGCTCCGGCTTATATTGCCAATCTTATTTCTCAGCTTCCATCAGAAGCAATAACTCCTTTTGATCCGAATATCACTTCTCCACCAATGTTCTTTTGGGTATCATCAGTTGTACTGCTGGTTTCCGGGACACTTTTCGTAATGTGGCTGGGTGAACGTATCACTGATAAAGGTATTGGAAATGGTATCTCACTTATAATTATGATTGGTATTATAGCCAGGCTTCCTTTTGCTTTATTCAGCGAATTTATCTCACGCATGGAGCAGAAAGGAGGAGGCCTGGTGTTCTTTATTGTTGAGCTTGCTGT
>CAZEDO010000081.1:1203-7944 GCA_964511085.1 uncultured Lentimicrobiaceae bacterium | reverse complement strand
GCAATCACGGTTAATCCGAACCAAATGGCAGAAGATATGAAAAAGAACGGTG
Organism: uncultured Lentimicrobiaceae bacterium; assembly: GCA_964511085.1. Lineage (GTDB taxonomy): Bacteria > Bacteroidota > Bacteroidia > Bacteroidales > DASVHX01 > DASVHX01. The sequence goes on along the minus strand of CAZEDO010000081.1, from coordinate 7,892 downwards.
GTTTTATTCCAGGAGTTAAACCAGGAAAGAGGACTGCTGATTTTATTGATACCGTTATGTCGCGTATTACTTTACCGGGCTCAATGTTCCTTGCGTTTGTGGCTATTATGCCCGCACTTGTCAGGATGATAGGAATCAGCACCCAATTTGCTCAGTTCTATGGCGGTACTTCACTACTTATTCTTGTTGGTGTGGTACTCGATACACTGCAGCAAATTGAAAGCCATTTGCTTATGCGTCATTACGACGGACTTACTAAGTCGGGCAGGATTAAAGGACGTAGTGCTGCTGGTGGAGTTGGAATGTAATTATTGAAATTAATACCGGATGATTCATTATAAAACGGATCAGGAGATCGAATTAATCCGGCAAAGTTCTTTACTTGTTGGCAAAACATTGGCAGAAGTTGCCAAACACATTAAACCGGGTGTAAAAACCATTGAACTGGACCGCGTTGCGGAGATATTTATCAGGGACAATGGAGCTAAACCGGCGTTTAAAGGTTACAGGGGATTCCCGGCAACATTGTGCATATCCATCAATGAGGTGGTTGTACATGGAATACCAGGCGATAGAGAGTTGAGAGACGGGGACCTTGTGTCAGTGGATTGTGGTACAATTTTGAATGGATACTTTGGTGATTCAGCCTTCTCTTTTGGAGTAGGCGATATGAAGGAAGACGTTCTTTTATTAATGAAGCGGACGAAAGAATCCCTCTACAAAGGGATTGAAGCAGCAAAGCATAACAGACGGGTTGGTGATATTGGATTTGAGGTGCAGAGCTATGTTGAGAGTTTTGGTTATTCTGTCGTTCGCGACCTTGTTGGACATGGACTTGGGAAAAGCTTACATGAAAAACCTGATGTGCCGAATTATGGTAAACGTGGCACCGGTAATGTGTTAGCTGAGGGGTTGGTAATTTGCATTGAGCCTATGATCAATCTTGGAAAAAGAGGTATAGTTCAGGAACGTGATGGCTGGACAATCCGTACGTCGGATAACATGCCATCGGCTCATTTTGAACATGCCATTGCTATACGAAAGGGCAGTACAGACATTTTGTCGAGTTTCGAAGAAATTGAACTGGTAACAAACGAAAATATTCAGATAATAAAGTAAGAATGGCCAAACAAAACTCAATCGAACAGGATGGAATTGTTAAAGAATCACTTGGCAATGCTATGTTTCGGATCGAACTTGAGAACGGGCATATTATAACCGGGCATATTTCGGGTAAGATGCGGATGCATTATATCAAAATTCTACCCGGCGATAAAGTTAAAGTGGAGATGTCGCCTTATGACCTGAGCAAAGGAAGGATAATTTTCAGGTATAAATAAGTAAACTTTTTGAAAGAAAACGTAACAACTTAATAAAATGAAAGTAAGAGCATCAGTCAAAAAACGCACACCTGAATGCAAGATTGTACGCAGGAAAGGCAGATTGTACATCATCAATAAAAAAAATCCGAAGTACAAACAACGTCAGGGATAATAATAAATAATATTTAAAGAAAAAGCATATATGGCACGTATTGCAGGTATCGATTTACCACAAAATAAAAGAGGAGAGATTGGCCTCACCTATATTTTTGGAATCGGAAGGAGCACCGCCCAGAAAATTCTCGATTCAGCTGGTGTTGACAGGAATAAAAAAGTACAGGATTGGACGGACGAAGATCAGAACCACATCCGTACTATTATAAACGACAACTTCAAAGTTGAAGGAGCGCTTCGCTCGGAAGTTCAGCTGAACATCAAACGCCTGATGGATATCGGTTGCTACCGTGGTATCAGGCATCGTTTAGGGCTGCCTACAAGGGGACAGAGCACTAAGAATAATGCCCGTACCCGCAAAGGCCGCAAGAAAACTGTTGCCAACAAGAAGAAAGCTACGAAGTAATCAACTGGTTGCTTCAGCAATTAATATTTATCAGAAGTAGAAATAAACAGAATTATGGCAAAAACTGCTAAAGTATCTAAGAAGAGAGTCGTTAAGGTAGAAGCTATCGGAAGGGCATATGTTGTTGCTTCTTTCAACAATATTATCATATCCCTCACAAATAGTTCGGGTCAGGTAATATCATGGGCTTCGGCTGGAAAAATGGGTTTCAAGGGATCAAAGAAAAATACTCCTTATGCAGCACAGATGGCAGCTCAGGATTGTGCTAAAATTGCTTACGACCTTGGTCTCCGCAAAGTGAAAGTATATGTTAAAGGTCCGGGATCAGGCAGGGAATCAGCTATCCGTACTCTTCATACCGCAGGAATTGAAGTTACTGAAATTCAGGATGTGACTCCATTGCCACACAACGGTTGCAGGCCTCCAAAAAGGAGAAGAGTATAACAATGTATAAATAAGCAGATATTCCTGATGATCAGGTGTATTGATTAAATTTTAATTTTTTTGACAGTAAAACATTAATAAAATAATTTCCGGTTATGGCAAGATACACAGGTCCGAGAACCAAAATTGCACGTAGATTCAAAGATCCAATTTTTGGACCCGATAAGTCGTATGAGAAGAAAAACTATCCTCCGGGACAGCATGGTAATTCCAAACGCAGAAAAAAACTGTCGGAGTATGGTGTGCAGTTGATGGAAAAACAAAAAGCGAAATACACTTATGGGATTCTTGAGCGCCAATTCAAAAATACATTCCATCTGGCACAACGTAAAAAAGGCGTTACAGGTGAGATTTTACTACAATTAATTGAGTCGAGGCTGGACAACGTGGTCTATCGCTTTGGAATTTCCCCAACACGCGATGGTGCCCGCCAGTTAGTTTGTCATAGGCATATTACTGTTAATGGTAAGGTTGTAAATATTGCATCATACCAACTTAAAAGCGGTGATGTTGTTGGTGTACGCGAGCGGTCTAAATCTCTCGAAGTTATCCTCGACTGTGTAACCGGAAGAGTAAACCAATTCTCGTGGCTGGAATGGGATGGTGCCCTTATGACAGGCAAATTTCTTAATTACCCTCAGCGGTCCGAAATTCCTGAAAATATTAAGGAACAGCTTATCGTTGAGTTGTACTCTAAATAATAGCTTCAACTTATATTTTTCAACAACACAAGATAGACATTTATGGCAATATTAGCATTTCAGAAGCCTGAAAAGGTTATCATGGTCGAAGCTGACGAGTTTGACGGAGTATTTGAATTCCGCCCACTTGAACCAGGTTTTGGCATCACAATCGGTAATGCACTCCGGAGAATATTGTTGTCGTCGCTGGAAGGCTATGCTATTACTTCAGTAAAGATTGATAGTGTGGACCAGGAATTTTCATCCATTAAAGGTGTGGTTGAAGATGTGACCGATATTATTCTCAGTTTAAAAAAGATTCGCTTTAAAAGGCAGATCGAAAGTGAAACCAGTGAAAAAGTGAATATAGTAATCAGTGGCAAAGAAATGTTTACCGCTGGTGATATTAACAAATTTCTTTCTGTTTTCCAGGTACTTAACCCTGAGGTAGTAATATGCCATATGGAGTCGAGTGTAAAGCTTCATCTTGAACTTACTATCGACAAAGGCAGAGGCTATGTTCCTGCTGAAGAAAATAAAAACCCCAATGCCCCGATAGGTACAATAGCTATTGACTCCATTCATACTCCGATAAGGAATGTGAAATTCAATATCGAAAATTTCAGGGTTGAGCAAAAAACTGACTACGAGAAACTAATTCTTGAAATCAAGACTGATGGTTCTGTTCATCCGAAAGAAGCATTAAAAGAGTCGGCCCGTATCCTGATCCACCATTTCATGTTATTTTCAGACGAGAAAATCACGTTGGATCTGGAAGAAAAAACGGTGTCGGAAGAGTTTGATGAAAACACATTGCATATAAGGCAGTTGCTAAAAACAAAACTGGTGGATATGGATCTCTCTGTAAGGGCACTTAATTGCCTTAAAGCAGCAGATGTTGAAACACTTGGCGACCTTGTATCTTTTAATAAAAATGACCTGCTTAAATTCCGCAACTTCGGTAAAAAATCACTTACCGAACTCGAAGACCTGGTTAAAGCCAAAGGTCTGGAATTTGGCATGAATACTACAAAGTACAAATTAGATAAGGATTAATTGAAATGAGACACGGAAAGAAATTTAATCACTTAGGCAGGACAACTCCTCATCGCAAGGCCATGCTGGCTAATATGGCCAGTTCTTTGATCATGCACAAAAGGATAAATACTACACTTGCAAAAGCAAAAGCGCTGCGCGTTTATGTGGAACCTCTTATCACAAAGTCGAAAGATGATTCAACCCATTCAAGACGTACCGTATTTTCTTATCTTCAGGACAAGGAAGCTGTAGCGGAACTATTCAGGGAAGTATCAGGTAAAATTGCTAACAGGCCTGGTGGATATACCCGTATCCTGAAGACTGGCAACCGCTTGGGCGATAATGCCGATATGTGCATGATGGAACTGGTGGATTATAACGAGAACCTTCTGGCAGTAAAAGAAGCTCCAAAAGCCAAATCTACCCGCCGTAAAAAAGCAGCTCCTAAAAAAGGTGACGAAATTGCTCCTATAGCCGAAGCTAAAGCTCCTAAGAAAGCTAAAGAAAAGGAGGAGGAAAAGGTGGAGGAAAAAGCCGAAGCCAAAGTGGAAGAAATAGTGAAGCCGGTAGTTGCTGAAGTAGAGGAAACTCCTGAAGAATTGGCTCCCGAAGTTAAACCCACTACAGAAGCACCGGAAGAAATAACTCCTGAAGATACAGAAGAAAGCAAGTAACCAGGAATAACTGAATACAAAGAGGATGAAGTAATAATATACTTTATCCTTTTTTTTTGGAATGATTGTTACCTTTGACAAACAATCGGTATTATCAGAAAAAACTTAGTTTGAACATATAAAAACAATTTTAGTATGAGCACAATTGCAAATATTTTTGCCCGTCAGATACTCGATTCACGAGGCAATCCGACAATTGAAGTAGATGTTTACACATCCAATGGCGTTATGGGCCGCGCCGCTGTTCCTTCAGGCGCTTCTACTGGCGTGCACGAAGCCGTGGAACTTCGCGACGACGACAAAGCGGTTTACATGGGGAAAGGTGTCCTTAAAGCCGTTCAAAACGTAAACAAAGTAATAGCCGAAGAGTTAAAAGGCTATTTTGTTTCTGAGCAAAACGAGGTTGACCGCCGCATGATCGAACTCGATGGAACGCCGAATAAAGCAAACCTTGGTGCGAATGCAATCCTTGGTGTATCGCTTGCTGTAGCAAAAGCAGCTGCTGAAGAGTCGAACCAGTTCCTATACCGTTATGTTGGTGGTGTTAACGCAAATACATTACCTATCCCCATGATGAATATCCTTAACGGCGGATCGCATGCCGATAACAGCATCGATTTCCAGGAATTTATGATCATGCCGGTTGGCGCTCCTTCTTTCAGCGAAGCTTTGCGGATGGGTGCCGAAGTCTTTCATAACCTTAAAGCTGTTCTTAAAAAACTAGGTCATTCCACAAACGTAGGTGATGAAGGTGGTTTTGCACCAAACCTTAAATCAAACGAGGAAGCTATAACAGTAATCCTCCAGGCAATTGAAAAGGCCGGTTACAAACCAGGCAGCGATATTTGCATTGCTTTAGATCCTGCTTCATCCGAGTATTTCCTTGCCGACGAAAATGTGTATCACCTCCACAAAAGCACCGGCGACAAACTTACTCCTTCGCAAATGGTGGATTACTGGAAAGTTTGGGTTGATAAATATCCTATCATTTCTATAGAAGATGGCATGGCCGAAGACGATTGGGATGGTTGGAAAAGGATGACTGACGTTATGGGCGATAAAATCCAGCTCGTGGGTGACGATTTATTTGTAACCAATGTTGAACGTCTCAAAATGGGCATTGATAAAGGCGTGGCAAACTCCATTCTTATCAAAGTAAACCAGATTGGAACGCTCACCGAAACCATTGATGCTGTTAACATGGCCTACCGCAATTCCTACACTGCCGTTATGAGCCACCGCTCAGGCGAAACCGAAGACACCACCATTGCCGACCTGGCAGTGGCTCTCAACACAGGCCTTATTAAAACCGGTTCTGCCAGCCGCACCGACCGGATTGCAAAATACAATCAACTGTTACGTATTGAAGAACTTCTGGGTAACTCAGCAAAATACCTGGGGAAGGATTTTAAATACGTGAGGTAAATTATTTCGATGAATTTTTGATTAGCCCGGGTCCGACTTTGAGTTGGCCCGGACTATTTGTTTTCTGCAATAACAAAGATGTTATCACTATTTGTGATAACATATTGGGCACTGCATTCCAAAGTTTATGTCATGGTTTGAATCCTATCCGTTTACGCTCCTTTTGTTCGCTATCCTGTTTATCTTTTTGAAGCAGCTAATTCAGTGCTTCGTACACATCTTTAAACTGTTTGTCGTACTTGCTTTCGAGTTCTTTCAACTTTCCGGCAAGTTCACTATAGTTTACAATGAATTGTTTCAAGGCAATAAATGCCCTAACAATGGATATACTTGTTTGTCTTGCTTTTTTACTCTTCAACACATTGGAAAGCATTGTTACGCCATGTTCGGTAAAAGCCAATGGTAGTGCTGTCCTCGGACGCTTAACAGGATATGTCATCACAATTTGTGATGACATAGTTTTCCATTCTTTTGGTGTTAGTTGAAACATGAAGTCTGCAGGGAAAATATCAATATTTCTCTTTAC
>CAZEDO010000081.1:0-1103 GCA_964511085.1 uncultured Lentimicrobiaceae bacterium | reverse complement strand
CATGTCATCACAATTTGTGATAACATGGTTTCGCGTATAATTATTCATAAAGAATTATATTTCAACCAAAGAAACATTTCTCCTGAATTTTTAGTAACTTTAAACTCTAAAGCTCTTATTTTCAGAAATTACAGCATCTATTCCTATCTTCAATGCAACTTGCCCATACACGTAGGGTTTTATAGAAGTGTTTATTGTTATAATTATTTCATTTCTTCTGGCACACAAGAAATCATACTGAATCTAGTGCTGCGAATAGCAAATAAGCATAATTAGTATCTACAGGAATGGAAGAATAAACGACAATAAATGAGTTTTACCCCTTTAACCATAAAGCCGTGAGAAAATCTATCCTCATCATCTGGCTGATGCTTGCTGTGCTCAATTCCCAGGCTCAGAACTACCTGATCAGTTTTGCAGGTGCAGGAGCAACTTCTGTTGTAAACACCGTAAAAGTTGATAACCTGGCAAGCGGAGCTACTGTTACATTAGGCGGGGGCGATGTTTTACATTTAGTGCCAATTGTGGGAATAGGCACTTCGGATAATAATAACGGTAAGATGCAAATTTTTCCAAATCCAATGGCAGAGCAGTCAATTTTAACATTTGTAGCTCCGGAAACAGGCAACGCAGTTCTAAGCATTACTGATTTATCCGGAAAAACTGTTTGTCAGATCAACACATGGCTTTTATACGGAGCAAACAGTTTTCGCATTTCCGGTATTAACCCGGGGATGTATTTTGTGAAAGTTAACGGTAAAAACTATAACTTTTCCATAAAACTGATAAGTCAAAGCAATCTGCAAAGAGAGGCAATAATCGAATGCATTCCTGCCGTTAAGAATCTTACAGGCAACCTTTTAAAAAGCAGTGTTGCGACTGTTGATATGCCATATACAGCTGGCGATCGATTACTTTTCAAAGGAATTTCGGGAATATACAGTACAATAGTTCCGGATATCCCTGTCAGCAATAAAACAATAACTTTCGATTTTCATGATTGTACGGATGCAGATAATAATAACTATCCTATAGTACTAATAGGCGACCAGACATGGATGGCCGAAAACCTGAAAGTTGGGGTACGTATAGATGGTATGCAG
>CAZEDO010000080.1:0-17842 GCA_964511085.1 uncultured Lentimicrobiaceae bacterium | reverse complement strand
GGATGCAGCTTCAGGCTGGACAAAAACAAATGTCAATAATGCAATCTATATCCATATTGATGCTGCCACATTTGCAACTTATGTCGGAGGCGTTGCAACCAATGGAGGAACGCAATACATAGCTCCGGGGCAGGGATTCTTCGTAAGGTCTTCATCTGCCGGTTCGCTTTCAATGACAAATGCTGTGCGTGTTCATTATGAAACACCATTATTTAAGAATACCGGAGAAGTTGTTCCAAACTTAGTCCGCCTTGAAGTTTCCGGAAATAATTATAAAGACGAAACTGTTGTACGCTTCCTTCCCTTAGCCACTGCAGAATTTGATGGCAGCTATGATGCCTATAAACTCTATGGCGACGTGGCCGAAGCTGCACAGATATACTCATTTGGAAGCACGGAATTAGCTATCAACTCTCTGCCCGAAACCGATATTGTTCCGGTTGGCGTTAAAGCAGGCGTTAGCGGCACTTATATCATTGCGGCCACCGAGATCAACAACCTGCAATATGTAACGCTGGAAGATACTAAAACCGGCATTTTTACTGAATTGGCGAAGAGCGCGTACTCCTTCTTTTTTAATCCGGGAGAGGATGAACTTCGCTTTAAGCTGCATTTAAGCGCACTTGGTATTACTGATAATCAGTCTGAAGCTGCAAACATTTACAGCTATCAGAAAACTGTGTTTGTCAACCTGAAGGATCAGGTTAAGGGAGATATTTATATCTGTAATATTTCAGGGCAGTTAGTGGCTTCAGTGACTTCAGCAAGTGGAATGAACAGGATTTACCTTGCAAATACCGGGAATTATATTGTGAAAGTAGTTTCGGAAAAGATGGCGTTGGTGAAAAAGGCTTTTATTGAGTAGCTTAATGGGACAGGGGACAGGGGGACGGTTAAGCACGCCTTACACTCCCCCTTCGACTCCGCTACCATTGACGTATAGTTGTAAGTGGCAGATTATCTATTATTTACATATCAATAATTTTTATGTTGAATATCGAATATCGATTAACGAATTATGATTTATGAAGTAACTGAACTTCTCAAATCTAAAATCGTTGTTCCTTGTTCTTAAACTTAGCGCAGCGTTCTCATGAGCGAACTTAGCGCAGCGATCTCACGACCGGAGGGAGTAACTAAGCGAATAATCAATTCAAAGATTTCGTTTAACGTCATTCATATTGCTTTTTATGAAATAAATTACTCCTCAGGGTGACATTGCGCAGGGGGAAAGGGAAAAGGGACAGGGAAAAGTGCAAAATGTAAAATGCAACTTAGCGTAGCGATCTCATGAACGAAGTGAATAAAACACGCAGCACCTTGGAATTTGGGATTTGGGATTTGGAACCTGTCCCTTGTCCCTTTTAACTAACTTAAAAACAAAATATCATGAAAAAGAACTTTAAAATATTGATTATAGCAGCCCTTCTTGTTATATCTCCTTTACTCATGCTGGCACAGGTACCACCGCATCCTAATAATGGCATTGCTCCAACAGCAGGTACTAATGGCCCTGTTGGCGGTGGGGCATCAATAGATAGCGGATCATGCGTACTTCTGATTGCTGCCATGGCATACGGAGCTTACAGGTTTTGTCGTATGCGCACCGGGGTTTCAATTGTGGAGTAGCTGAATAAAGAAGAAGAGGATTTTGGCTTTGGCTGCTGGCCTTAGTAATTTATTACATTCAATGGCCTATATCTGGGGCTAACAGCCAGTAAAGCATCTGTTTGCGGGATCCGCTGATAGATGCTTTTTTCAAAATGGGTTATTTCAAATATCCATTTCGCTACAATGATATCATTGTTTCAGCTACAGACATTTCAGACTTTCCCTACAAGCATTTCATCCTTTTCATTACAAGCTGTTTGGATTCGTTTTTCAATATTTGCCGGATACAAAAAAGGATAAATTCTGTGTAACCTATTTGATCTTGGGAAACACAGGGGTTAACAGAAACAGGAAACATCCTATTCATTGAATTTAAAATTCTAATATTCTTACATTTCATCATATCTATTCATTCTTAAAAAAAACTCAGTCTTATGACAAAACTATTCTCTGTATTACAAATTTCTGCCAAAAGATTCTGTTATCACCAGCCAATGGCAGTTAAGCAAACAAAGCATACTTTTTATGCTTCATTGGTGAAAAGTCTTATAATTTTAATATTTACATTCACATTTCCGACACAAATGGTATTGGGGCAGTCGGTAATAGATTACAGATCGAAGGCAACCGGCGATTGGACAACTTCAGGCACATGGGAATTTTACAATGGCTCTTCATGGGTAGCGTTGGGCACTACTTTATCAACAGATAATAATGCATTTACCACTGATCCTTCATGGACGAATGTTCAAATAAGCAGTGGTCTAAATTGGATTTGGGGAAGCGCTTCCGGCAATGGAAATGGGGGAATGTCATATACCAATCCAATAACCACCGTTTCAAGTGGAACCTGGTATTACAAATCAATTACTTTGACCGGCGGGGTTACTTATTCTCTTACTTTTGACTATAAAACGTCAAATGTGACAGCATCAAATAGCAGAATAATTGTCGATATTAGCGCAAATATACCAACCGCATCAACAACCTGGACAGGTGCAACAGAATTATATAACGCATTGCAGGCAACAAGCGGTGCATGGGTAAATAATACTGGAACACTCTCTTTCACAGCAACAACAACCGGGACTTACTATCTTGGATTTAGAAATGCTTATGCTTCTGCCGCAGCTGCCATCACATCATCTATTGACAATATAACTATTACCGGTACTTGCGGAATTCCCAGTTCAACTTCAGGGGCAATAGCAATTCAATCTCCACATATTGTAACAGTTTCTTCAGATTTAACTGTTGATCAAGTAACCATCAACTCGGGTGGGACGGTTTTATTATCAGCAGGTACGCTATCAATAAATAATGGAGCAGATGCAGACGATTTTATTATAAAAGGCACATATAAAAGAACAGCTTCTCTGACTACTATTGCTGGTACTGGAGTTGTTTATTGTGATAATGGAGGAATATATGAACATGCGTTAAACGGTGGCATAATTCCAACAATTACATGGAATGCAGGTTCTGCTCTTAAAATTACTGGGGTTGCTGGCACAATGCCAACAGCGACTGGAACATATCAAAATGTTATTTGGAATTGCCTATCACAATCTGGAGCTATTGGTTTAGAGGATAATCTCAATACGATCAATGGCAGTTTTACAGTTCAAAGTACGAATTTGCAAGTTCTTTATTTGGGGAACCTTGGTGCTACTCCAAGGTCAATGGCAATCGGTGGAAATCTTAATATGGAAGGTGGAATTTTTGCTATTAGAGCAAGTGCTTTTAATACCTCTCTCTACACAATTAATGTGGCCGGGAATTACAATCAAACAGGAGGTAATTTTCAGTTAAGCAGAACCACGGCTGGAACAAATATTCCAATACTTAATGTTGCCGGTGACTTTACTTGTTCGGGTGGTACATTAGATAATAACGCAGGGGCAAATACACTTTCTTCCATTAATTTCACCAAAAGTGGAACACAACTCTTTACCTTAGGGGGTACAATAGCAAATGGTATTGAATTTAATGTAAAAAGCGGTTCCATACTTGAATTTGCAACAGCAACAACAGTATTATCAAATTCATCAGTTAACAGCAAGTTTACAGTTGAAAGCGGTGGTGGTATGATTATCAAACATGCCCAGGGAATTTCAACTACTGCGAGCACAGGTTGTATAAACATTGGCGCTCCTACAGCGGCCAATTATATTCTTAACACAGCAGGAAATTACACATTTAACGGTTCGGCCCCACAAGTAACCGGAAACAAATTTCCTGCTACGGTAAATAATTTTACCATAAGCAATTCATCAGGGGCAACACTTACCGGTGTGTTAACTGTGAATGACACCCTGAATCTTTCCAGTGGCAATTTTACCTCCGGAGCAAGCAACCTTCTGACTATCGGATCATCCGGAACAATAAGCAATGCAAGTGCATCAAGTTATGTGAATGGCAATTTGGCAAGGGTTATTACTGGTACTTCTGCAACCTTATTCCCCGTCGGCAAAGGAGGAAATTACCGGCCTGTTACTTTTACCTACACTGCAGCACCCACATCAAAAACCGTTACTATCGAACAATTTGAAAGCGGTCTTTTATCGTATGCCAATACAAGCACGGCGCGTTTTGGAGCAAGATATTGGAATATCACTCAATCGGCTACGGGAATTGGTTATTCTATCGGTTTAAACAACAGTGGCCTTACTCCTACAGGAACGGTTGTAATGCTAAGAAGAGAAGGGACGGGTGCAGTTACATCAAATGCAACATCATTCATCAGCCCAACTTATACCAATTCAAGTAGTTTTTCAACTACCAATGTTTCCAATGATGTTCAGTTGGGAGAAACTGCCATTCCTTTAACGGTGAGCAGTGCAGCAGCAACCAGCAAAATATATGACAAAACAAATATGGCAGTTGTGGCCGGAGGAACTTTAGTTGGTATAGTATCAGGTGATGTTGTCACGCTTACTCAATCAGGAACTTTTGCAAGTGTAAATGTTTCTACCGGAATAGGTGTTACCTCCACCAGCACACTCGCCGGAGCAAATGCAGGCGCTTATTCGCTTACGCAACCAACAGGCTTAACGGCCAATATAACTGCGCGGCCATTAACCATCACCGGTGCGGCAAACAGCAAAACTTTTGATGGCAATACCAGTTCTGCAACCAATCCAACCGTTACTTCGGGAGTTGTGCAGAGCGGTGATGTAGCAGCTTTTACACAGACATATGACAATGCCACCGTTGGCGCATCCAAGGTGATGACGCCTTCGGGGATAGTAACTGATGGCAACAGCGGAAACAACTACAGCTATTCGTTTGCAACAAGCAGCAATGGAACCATCACAGCAGCTACTTCAACTCAATGGAATGGCAGCGCAAGTTCAAACTGGAACACCCCTGGAAACTGGACACCTCCAGTTGTGCCAGCAACTGGTATAACGGCTGTAGTAGTTACCACCAGTACAGCACCGATTATTAATTCCTCCGGTAATGAATGTGCAGACCTCATAATAAGTTCAGGTAGCCTTACTATTGGAGAGATTGGAACGCTTACTGTTTCCGGCACACTCACAAATGGAGGTACACTCAACATTCTTAGTTCGGCCGACGGAACAGGCTCGCTGTTACACAATACTGCTTCAGTTATAGCTAAGGTAGAAAGGTATATGAATATGACCAACTGGACTGTTGGGATTGATGGATGGCACTTCCTGAGCTCACCCGTTGCTTCACAAGCTATTTCCCCGAATTTCACACCAACTGATTACGATTTTTACAGATGGTATGAACCAGGCAATGTGTGGGTTAATTATAAAAACACCAGCACATTCCCAACATGGTCAGATGCAAATAATTCCTCAACTGATTTTATTGTAGGCAAAGGATATATGGCTGCCTATGCAGATGCAGCGCCGAAAGAATTCAACGGAATGCTTAATGTAGCTGATGTTGATGTTTCGGGTCTTACCATCACAGGAGCTACACACTACTATGCCTGGCACTTACTTGGCAATCCCTTTGCATGTGCCCTTACATGGGATGCATCCCTCCCATGGGGACTGACTAATGTTTCGGGTATTGCTAAAATATGGAACGAAGCAAACCAGAGTTATTCTGATCTTACTTCCTCGCCACCTACCAGCATTCCTGCAACAAATGGTTTTATGGTAGAGGTTGTATCAGGCACAGGCAGCCTAACTATTCCTGCAATAAAGCGTGTACATGATGCGCAGGCTTTTTACAAATCCGCTGATGTTGAAGCATTGAAATTTATTGCCCGAAATATGGATGCAGGCAATGCCCAGGAATGCAATGTTGTTTTTAACATAGATGCCACTCCAGGCTTCGATCTGATGTATGATGGCGAAGCTCTGTCAGGTTACGGCCCAACTTTTTATGCTGTTGCCGGGGAAAGAAAACTCAGCACCGATGCTTTGCCTGAACTTACACCCGAACTACAGGTTCCTTTTAATTTTGTTCCAAACGCGGGTAATCAATACCAGATTGATGTCACAGGTACTGAATCCATTGCCCTGACTGCTTACCTGCTCGATAAAAAGACAAATACCGATCACAACTTATCACTGAACCCAACATATACATTCGCTGCCGATGCAGGTGATTTACAGGACCGGTTCGTGTTACATTTTTCACCGGTAGGCATTGAGGATACAAAAACGACAAATAATTTCAGTGCTTACGCATCGGATGGAATAATCAATATCCTGTATGAGCATCAAATGTGTGGCAAGGTGACTGTAGCCGATTTGGCAGGGCGGATTGTTGCTGCTTCAAACCTTAAATCCGGTTCATCCACATGCATTGATATGCAGGGACATTCGGGCATTTTCATCGTGAGTGTTATTAGCACAAACAGTGTAAGCAACACTAAAATATTTGTTAACTAATAAGAAAATTTGTGTAACCACTTATAAAAACGTACGATCATGATACACTCAATAAAAACTTTTTTTACAATAGTATTCCTGGTGTCAATACTCTTAACAATTGAAACAGGCCTTGCTGATGCCCAGCCTGCGCCACCTATGCAGGAACATCTGGTTTTAGGGAATCAGCCTCCTGGCGGAGGAGCTCCAATAGAAGACGGTACACTGTTCCTTTTGCTTTTGGCAGCAACCTATGGTTTTAAGAAAATCATAGATGGAAGTCAAAAAAAGAGAGGTGAGAAGGGGGAAGATACCCAATTTAAATCAGTTTTAGAATAGCTTGAATCAGGCTTAAATATTTCATAAGCTTTGGGATTGTACTGGATCTTTGCAGGGTTGCGAAAGCATACTGCAAAGATTTAGTAATGATTAGTTGATGGGTTTTCAATCATATACTGAGCCTTGTTGAATTATTTTACAACCCTGCAAGGCTCACTGAAAGTAAACCCATGTAGCCGTGTATATTATTTACAAATAATTAAGCTTCAAACTTATAAAACTATTCACTGCCGTTCGCCTGATGCCTCAGTTATGCTAAGTTCGGCGCAGTTCGGCTCCACCTGAGCAGTTCTATTCTTCAGGCTCGACCTGCATCTAACATTTTTTCTTTTGATAAAAAAGCAAAGTGGTCTTTTTCTGATGGCTGTAACCTGAAATAATATATTCGGCTGCCGCACAGCATTACCCGAACCGGTAATCCATAAAATGAACTTTAGGAGCAGTAACTTTCTTTAGATATCATCGTCTATACAAATTAGTATTTTTGCTACTTCTCAAATCTCAATTTCATACGATGGACTTAGAAATAAAAAACCTGACGAAGCAATACAGCAATGGTGTACTTGCAATGGATAACGTTTCACTCACGATTAGCAAAGGAATGTTTGGCCTCCTGGGGCCAAATGGTGCAGGAAAGTCGTCACTTATGCGAACGCTGGCCACCTTGCAGGATGCTGACAGCGGTTCAGTAACACTTGGCGACATTGATGTTCTCAACGATAAGGAATCGGTGCGTAAAGTTCTGGGATATTTGCCGCAGGAATTTGGTGTTTATCCAAGGACTTCAGCTGTTGATCTGCTAAACCATCTGGCATTGCTTAAGGGTTTTGGAAATAGCCAGGAACGAAAGGAGATAGTGAACCAATTATTGCATAAGACCAATCTTTATGAGCTTCGCAAGAAGTCAGTGAGTAGTTTTAGCGGTGGTATGCGCCAACGCTTTGGTATTGCACAATCTTTAATTGGTAATCCGAAATTAGTAATTGTTGACGAGCCTACTGCAGGTCTTGATCCGGGAGAACGAAATCGTTTCTACAATATTCTCAGCGAAATCGGGGAGAATATTATTGTTATCCTTTCCACTCATATTGTTCAGGATGTACGCGAACTATGCACCCATATGGCTATAATGGACAACGGAAAAGTACTTTATAGCGGAAATCCTGATGATGCTCTTGCCGCCATAAAAGGTAAAGTATGGGAGAAAAAAGTTGATAAAGCCGAACTGCCGGATTACCAGTCCAAATACAAAATAGTTTCAAATAAATTAGTAGGAGGGAAGCCATTGATTCATGCTTTTTCTGAAGTTGAATTAGGTGAAGGATTCATTTGTGCAGAGGAAACCCTCGAGGATGTATTTTTTGCCAAATTGAACAGCCTGCAAGGCGAAGTTTCAAGCTCCAAATTCCTAAATCCAAAGAAGAAAGAAAAAGAGGATAGTATTTAAGGATTTGAGAATTTACAAACTTGGAACTTGGAATTTGAATTTTTGAAGTGCATTATGATTTATTAATTTTCTATACTTAAAAGCATGTGGATATTTATTAAACACGAGTGGAAGTATTGGTTAAGTTCGCCAATGGTATGGATTTTCCTTCTCATTAATACCCTGATGGTATTTGGGGCTGTTTCATCCGATAACGTAAATATCGGAGGAGGGGTAGGAAGTGTTCATAAAAATGCCCCCTATGTTATTCAAACATATTATGGTGTGATGTCATTGATTTGCTTGCTCATGACAACCGCTTTCATGAATGCGACGGCCAATAGGGATTTCCATTACAACATGTATCAATTTGTGTTTTCGTCTCCAATAAAAAAACGCGATTATTATTTTGGTAAATTCATAGGTGCAACCAGTATCGCTGTTATTCCATTGCTGGGCGTATCATTGGGAAGCCTGATCGGTCCTTATATGCCATGGGCTGAACCTGAGCGTTATGGAGATGTTATTTGGTCGGGACACCTGCAGGGCTTGCTATCTTTTGGCATTCCCAATACGATTATTGCGGCAGTACTTTTGTACACCTTGGCGATTTTATTCAGGAGCAACATAGTCTCTTTCATAGGCGCTATGTTAATCCTTGTTTTGTATGTTGTTGCCTCAGGATTTACACAGGATATTGAAAAAGAATGGCTGGCGAATATTCTCGATCCTTTTGGTTTCAGGCCCGAAGCTATCGTTGCTAAATATATGACAGTGGACGAAAAAAATCTTTCCCCTGTGCCTCTTGCCGGCTCTTTTTTATTGAACAGGATAATTTGGATTGGAATAAGCATGGTAGTTTTATTTGCTGCCTATTTCAAATTCTCATTTAATGAAAAGAGAGAGAGAGTAAAAAAACAAGCTATAAGTAAAAAGGAAGATACACAACACAGCATTTCCAACGCTGTATTCCAGTCGTCGACAGACAGTTCATTTACCTGGAAAGCATTGTGGTTTCTTTTCTGCTTTGAAACTAAAGCCATTATTAAAAATCCTACGTTCATTATAATTGTTATTATCGGTCTTTTAAACCTTGTAGCTGGTTTGAGTAGTTTTACAGGGCGCTATGGAGTGGACCAATATCCCGTAACTTATGATGTGATTGATGGTATCCGTGGCGGATTTTATTTATTCCTGGTGGCTATTATAACTTTTTATTCCGGTGTTTTGGTTTGGAAAGAGCGTGATGCGAAAATTGATGAAATACAGGATGCTACACCGGTTAAATCCGGCTTGCTGTTTTCATCTAAAGTATTCGCCATGTTAGCTGCAACTACATTGGTCATAATGTGTTCAATTCTGGTTGGAATAATTATGCAGACGATTTTCGGATATTATCATTATCAGATAGATGTATATGTTAAATCTCTTTTGATTCTGGATTTGTTGTCTTTTGCATATCTCATTGTTATTGCTTTGTTTTTCCATTATGTCATAAATAACCGATACATAGCTTATTTTGCATTTGTTGCTTTTATCATCGCAAATCAATTTGTGTGGGGGCTGTTCGAGATTAACAGCAATATGCTTAAGTTTGGTGGGACTGCTTCTGTTACATACTCCGACATGAATGGCTTTGGCCCTTTTGTTTCCACTATAACCTGGTTCAATATATATTGGGTTTTGTTTTCGGTTATTATTGGCTTCATAACTTATTCCTGGTTTATCAGGGGTAAAGAGTATGGGCTTAAGCAACGATGGGCTTCGGCCAGGCTAACAATTTTGAGAAACAAATTTGTTATCCCAGCAATCACATTATTGTTTGTTGTTTGCGGTGGATTTGTTTATTACAATACCAAAGTGCTGAATCATTATGATTCGCCTAAGGAGCAGGAAAATATGCAGGTTGCATACGAAAAGGCCTTTAAAAAGTTTGAACACCTGGTGCAGCCCCGTTTCTATAAACTCAATTACACTATTGACCTTATGCCTTATGATCGCAGTATGACTGCCAATATAGAAGCATGGGCAAGAAATATATCAAACGTCACGATTCCTGAATTGCATTTCACAATGCCACAATCATCGGATAGTGTGAAAATTTCAATTTATGGGAGTAAATTGAAATTCAGGGATAATCTTCATAAATATTGTATCTATAAGCTTGCGAAACCACTTAAGCCAGGCGATTCTGTTCTGGTAAAGGTTGATCTCCGGAAAATTCAAAGAGGATTCGAAAATGAAGTCAGTTTTACACAACTAACGCAAAACGGATCGTTTTTTAACAATACCGACATAATGCCATCATTCGGGTATAACCGCGGCCTTGAGATCAGCGACAAAAACAAACGTGCCAAACTTAAACTGCCTAAGCGCATACGCATGCCTGATCTGGACGAAAAGAACCTGGAAGCGCGCGCAAATACTTACATAAGCAGCGATGCCGATTGGGTGGAGGTAAATACCACAATAAGCACCGCACCCGATCAGATAGCGATAGCGCCGGGCAGCTTACTTAAATCATGGATGGCGCAAGGCAGGAAGTATTTCAACTACAGGCTCGACCAGAAATCCTTGAATTTCTATTCGTTTATGTCGGCCCGATATGAAGTTGCCCGTAAAAAATGGAATGGCATCGATTTGGAGGTCTATTACATAAAACAGCATGCATACAATGTGCCTAACATGCTAAACAGCCTTGAGAAATCCCTGCAATACTATACCAAAAACTTTGGTCCGTATTATCATAAACAATGCAGGATTATTGAATTCCCGCGATACGCAGGTTATGCTCAGGCTTTTCCGGGAACAATGCCCTATAGTGAAGGAATTGGGTTCATTATCGATCTGCGCAAAGTTACCAAAGAAGATATTGACCAGGTGTTTTATGTGGTTGCGCATGAAATGGCTCATCAATATTGGGCGCATCAGTTGTGTGGCGCCAACATGCGCGGTAGTGAAATGTTAAGCGAAAGTTTCGCACAATATTCTGCGCTTATGGTAATGGAAAAAGAATACGGCAAGGATAAAATGAAAAAGTTTCTGAAATATGAAATGGATGGTTACCTGCGTGGAAGAAGTACAGAATACGAGGCTGAACGTCCGCTGATGAAGACTGAAAGCCAGGGATATATCCATTATCAGAAAGGAAGTATAATCATGTATTATCTGAAAGAAATGATTGGGGAGGACAAGGTAAACATAGCGTTATGCTCACTCATCGATTCATTTTCCTATAAACAACCTCCATATCCTACTTCGCTATCGGCTATCCGGGCATTCAGGAAGGTAACTCCTGATAGTCTTCAGTATCTAATCAATGACATGTTCGAAAATATAACGCTCTTCTCGAATCGTGTGATGGAAGCTAATTATAAAAAAGTTGGTAAAGAGTATGAAATCTCTTTCAAAACTTCTTCAGAAAAATTCAGGGCCGATTCATTGGGAAAAGAAACCGCTGCGCCGATAGCCGATTATATTGATATTGGCGTATTTGCACAGCCATCCAACGATAAAAACCTGGGGAAGGTATTGGTATATCGACGTTTAAAGATCACCAGAAAGAATAATAATTACACCTTCCGCACCAAAGAAAAGCCATGGCAGGTTGGAATTGATCCCTATAATTATTTAATCGACAGGCAACCGGATGATAATCTTAAAAAGCCGGAGGAGTTGTAGTTAGCTGAATTATTTATCTACGGTTTTAATCTTCTTTAAAACAAGCATCCTGAAATCTGTAGCGCCAGTATTCAGAACGCTTCTTTCTGCCGTCTGGTTGAGTTCGATAATCATGTCTGGCTCTGCCAGAGCAACACCATCCATTGTTTCAATAATAGCTTGTCCTTCGAGGATATAAAAAACGGTGTCAAAAGGATTGCGGTGATTCTCTAATTTTTGCCCTGGATTTAGGCGTAGATGGATAATCTCAAGATCATCAGATTTCAGCATTACCTTGCCATCCAAAGCAAATGGAATATTTGGTGCTTCAGCTAATCTGGTAATTTTCATACTGTATCGGTTTTGTGTGGCAAAGATACTTTAAGTACTTTAGTTCTTCCTGAAAAAACTCTTTACAACTCCTGATCCATCCTGCTCACTATATGATTCAAATCCAATGTTTTTCACTTTCTCAATAAGAGGAGTTGGCGTAAAGGGTGTAATCAGTTCATAAATTTCCCCCGAAACAAAGCTGGTGAGATCACCCATTACCTGTTCCAGCGGGTGTCCGCCTGAAGCTAATATTTCTCTGGCATCAAGCGATTTTCTGATGTTGGCTTCATTAAGCCATGTTGGTTTTACCATTGTACTATTTATTTGAAAGGTTAGTTGCGTCGAAAGTTTAAAGTTTGATAGTGTGCTTGTTCAATTATTCAAATGCCCACACTATGCTTATTATGAAATCATGCTTTCTTGTAGGAAAGAATCCTTTGTTCACCCTGTAATGCTCTTTTGTCGGTAAGTTCCTGCGATACTTCAAGAGTACCAAGGTATTCACCGGCTTCACTTCGTAAGGCAAAATATTCGATGTGAATAAATTTATCATGCATCTGGATCCAGAATGGAGCACTATCAGCTTTACCCGATTTAAAATCGCCGATGATCTGATCCACTATATGCACGCTCGATGGTGGATGACACATGCGTACATCGCGCCCAATTATGGCGCGGTTGCGGTCGAAGATGCGTTCTTTGCCTTGTGAGAAGTACTTCACTTTGTCATTCTTATCAACAAAAGTGATATCGAAAGGGAGTGTGTTAAGTACTGCCAGTAATTCGCCGGGTGTGAAACTTCCGCTGTGCAATTGCACGCTGTTTGAATCGGAATGAGCTAATGAAACTGCTTCAACTCCTTCCGGATTCCATGAAACTTTTGGGTCGTAGAGGCAATACCCGATTTCATCAGTCTGTTTGTATATTTCGAACCAGTCCGAATCACTTAATTTGTCCATCGTCATCGGGAACAGGATTTCCTCTTCCTTCATAATCATATCCGTAATGGCCTGGGAGGCAGGCTTGAAAACAGAGGTGATAAGTTCTTTTACTTCCGATGCATCCGGTTCGCCGCATGTATCAATGGCTTGTAATGCAGCCTTTAGTAAAACGCGGGTTTGGTCGTGTTTTCCCCACATAACAGTGGGAGGGCCGGTAATGCCATATTTTTCCAGATAAGGAAAAAGAAGGTTCTCCTTGCGCCGATAATGTTTGTCAACATCCATCAGCAAATTGAAGAGGCCTTTCAGTTTTAATAAAAATGTGGCAGAACCTTCCTCTTGCAACAGTTTATCTGCGGATAAATATAAGCTGCTCAACTGTCCTGCAACTTTTGCCAGTTCATTATTTTCGCAAGAAAATGTGTCGACAGGATGTCCTGCTGAAACGATCTTTGCACCTGAGAGGTCAATACTGCCTTCAAGGGCAGCGGAATGCATGTCGCAAAGTTTTAAAACCTCTTCCTGTGGCAGACCTTCGGAAATGAGTTCCTGTTCCACTTCTACCACTTCGCCGTAAGGAATTTTCTGCATTAACTGATGCAGACGTTGTTTTACATGCTCGGGGGCCACACCTTCATGAAGTTGCAGAATCATATGCTTCAGCAATTCTTTACGGTTCGATGAATTATTTATAAGTTCACTCATTTCTATTCTATTTTAGTAATCAAGTCCATATTTAAAGTGCGAATAGTTTGAAAAATTTGATACCGGTAAGCCTCTTTTTCTAATAGCCTAATAGCCTTACAGTCTAATAGCCTTTTAGTCTAATAGTCTAATAGCCTGAATTTCAAATTAGCTTCATCCTTTAATCATCGTAAGCACCATTTTGAATTTTTCAACCGCATTTACCGCATGCGTAATATTAGCAGGCATAATGATGGATTCTCCGGCCACTACTTTGTGAGGAATGCCATCAATAACAATTTCGGCCTGGCCTTCTACAACCTGCACCATCGCATCAAAAGGAGCTGTATGTTCACTCAATCGTTGCCCTTTGTCGAAAGCGAAAAGGCTTACGTTTCCTGTTGGCCGGTCAATAACGCGTTTACTTACGATTCCTCCAAAAGAGTAATCAACTTTGGCTTCAAACCTGAAGGTTTGTGCCGTATCAAAAAGGTTTGTTTCCATCAGAAAAGATTTTGATTATTAGTTTTAATTCATTTTAATTATCTGTTGCCAAGTATATGCCTCAGTGCCATTATAGGATGTTTATAAATCATTCGTGGCCCGGCATAACGCATCACTTCCTTTATTTTTTCTCTCATTACTGGTTTGTAGCAATGTACTTTGCAATCTTTACAATTTGGCTTAAATGTACTAAATCTACATTTATCAATTTTATTAAAAGCATAGGTCTGCAATTTTTGGCAATCGGAACAGATTATTCCATTTCGGGTTAAATGTTTACAAAACATCCCTAACATGGTTTCCAAAGTTCTCTTTTCGAATGCCAGGGATGGTCGCATTTTAAAAACTATTTCTTTCAATTGTTTTTCTCCCATTTGAGAAACTCTTTTAAGCCGGTTCTTCCTGCAAAACTTCTCCATGAACGCTAATAATAGCTTTACTGATGGCTATATTCCGTCCGGAATTATTCACGGCCATTTTAGCCATTTGCAGTAATCCTCCACAGCAAGGCACTTCCATCATTACGACTGTTAGCGTATTGATTTTCGAATCAGCAATCATGCTGGTAAGTTTCTCAACATAGGATTCTTTATTGGAATCGAGCTTTGGACAGGCTATGGCCAAGGTTTTTCCTTTGAGGAATTTATCATGAAAATCACCCATGGCAAAGGCAGCACAGTCAGCAGCCAATACTACATCAGCATTTTTGAAATAGGATGCCTGTGGATTTAGGAGATGCAATTGTACAGGCCATTGGCGTAATTCAGATGGGGCAGGAGTGGAAACACTGGCTACTGTTGCTGCAGTTGCCACCTCGTTTACCTGTTCCATGTCAATTTTGAAATCAATTGCTTTTGAGCTGGGGCATCCTCCTCCGCAACCGCTATCTGCAGGCTTTGATTGATTAAAGACTTCCTGCATGTTCATGTAACTGTCGTGTAAGTGAGCATTAGCAGTTGGCAGGTCTGGTTCACTCATATCAATGTTATTGGCTTTGATATAAGCAACTGCTTCACGCAGAAGGCCGGTTTCGTTATGGTCACGCAGGTGCTGAAGATGGGCGATTATGGTATTCCGTCCTTTGGGAACAATTGTTGCCATAACAAGGGTTTCGTTATATGCTTCTGCTTCACGTTCTTCCAGAGTTATAGCGCTTTCGGGGCAATGGCCAATACAAGCACCAAGCCCGTCGCAGAAAAGATCGCTGATAAGTCTTGCCTTTCCATCAATGATCTGCAATGCACCTTCATGGCAGTTTGGAATGCAATCCCCGCAACCAGTACACTTGTCTTCGTCAATTTTTATTATAGTTCTCTTCATAGTCATTGTAATTTTGTTTTTATATCGGCTATTTTCGTTTTGGAAAGATATTCAATGAAGTCAGTTGAGAATTTTTCCGAAAGATCTCCGAATACACAATTTATAAAAGGACATTTATTTTCAACAATACCACAATGGCAGGTTTCAATCGTCCCTTCAATTAATTCGTAAATTTCAAGCAAACTTACTTTTTCAGCATCAGCTTTAAGAACAAAGCCTCCTTTTGGACCCCTGTCGGAATTAAGGTAATCGTTCTTTACCAATATTTGTAGTATTTTGGCAAGGTGGTTTTTGGATGAACCGGTATAAGCAGCAATCTGTCCAACATTAAGTTTGGCTTTACCTGAAGCAATTATAATCATACTATGCACAGCTAACGACGCTGCTTCAGAGATGTGAACAACCTTACTCATGCTTATAAAGGTAATTAGGTATTTGAATACGCAAATATACTTTCATTTTTATTATCTGCGTCAAAAGTTATGAAATATATATTCTAAATTTAATCAATGGAATATCAGGGTAATAAAATCATTGTTTAGAATAACCTCATACAAAGATGGAAGATTATCGGATAGTGTCAATGAAATATTTGAATATATACGGGTAAATCAGTCACAACCATAAAGAGTATTAATAGCAATACTTTGCTTTAGCAGTAAGGTTGTCAGTTTTGAATTCGCCTAATAGTGAATTAAATCTGCCACAGTATTATTTGAAAGATAGTCGATAAAAAGCTGTGTCATCTGTCCTACAACGTTACCCGTAATGCATTTTCCGAAAGGGCATACCTGGTGTTCACTTGGGCAGTCAGGAATGATAACTTTCCCTTCAATAGCTTCATAAATACGTAATAGTGATATTTCAGCAGGATCAACATTGAGTACGAAGCCTCCGGATGGTCCACGCGTAGAGCCAAGGAACCCTTCTTTAACCAGCCGTTGAAGTATTTTAGCAACATGATGCTTGGATGAGCCTGTGGCTTCTGCTATTTTCATCACATTAACCATCTCGCCCGAGCGGGCAATTAACACCATGCTATGCATGCCAATGGAAGCAGCTTCTGAGTAGGCAACAATTTTAGACATATCGCGTAATAAAGTATTTGAGTGCATAAATCTCGCTAAAATTTTGTTCCACCCGACAACTGTTAATAATAATTTTAAAAGTATCCTCCCAGAGAACTTTTAATAATGTGCTGTAATCCCCATTTTAGTAGCTATCTTAATGAAAAATTCAATAGCAAAATATGCAAATATGTAACTGTTTTACAGATGGAAAGCTTTAAAAGCCTAATTTTGCACCCCCAAAACATCAGATTGGGCCAATTATTTTCCGAATCAATATATTTTAAATGCAGGACATCCGTAACATAGCCATCATTGCCCATGTGGACCATGGAAAAACAACACTTGTAGATCGAATTTTATTCCAGGTAAAATTATTCCGGGAAAACCAGCAAATGGGCGATCTTATTCTCGATAGCAACGATCTGGAGCGCGAAAGAGGTATCACTATTCTATCGAAAAATGTTTCTGTCCGTTATAACGGGGTTAAAATTAATATAATTGACACGCCTGGCCACTCCGATTTTGGTGGTGAAGTAGAACGTGTTTTAAATATGGCAGATGGCGTTATCCTGCTGGTAGATGCTTTTGAGGGGCCGATGCCACAAACGCGCTTCGTATTGCAGAAAGCACTGGCTCTTAACCTGAAACCGATTGTTGTTATCAATAAAGTTGATAAACCAAACTGCCGCCCCGACGAAGTTCACGAAGCTGTGTTCGATCTTATGTTTAGCCTGGATGCCAACGAGGATCAGCTCAATTTCCCTACTGTTTATGGCTCTTCAAAAGAAGGATGGATGTCGGACGACTGGAATAAACCAGCCACTGATGTCAGCTACCTTCTCGACATGATTGTTAAACACATACCAGCTGCCAAATATACAGAAGGCACACCACAGATGCAGATCACCTCACTGGATTACTCTTCCTATGTTGGCCGTATTGCAGTGGGCAGGCTTGAACGGGGAATCCTGCGCGGAGGAATGACTGTTGCACTTGTGAAACAGGACGGCAAAGTATTCAGATCGAAGATAAAGGAATTATATACCTTTGAAGGGCTCGCCAAAGAGAAAGCAAAAACAGATATCTACGCAGGTG
>CAZEDO010000079.1:0-17964 GCA_964511085.1 uncultured Lentimicrobiaceae bacterium | reverse complement strand
TTTACTTAAACAATAGCCATTGAATCCGCAAAGCTGCCAACTATTACTACCAGTCATTTCATTTCACTCTTTGGTAGGTTAAGTGACACTTGGAATATTTAGATTGAACTAAAAACGAAAACCAAATGTTATCATAAGATTGCTGGCCTGTGCAGTATTCCTTGATGCCTGCACATAAGAAGGATCGTATATATAATAATCTTCAGCACGTTTAGAATGTGTAAAAGCCAAATCAATATAATAATCCTTTTCACGAAGACCAAGGCCAAATGAATAGGATTGGCCGATTCTATTATTCACACTGCTTTTATATGGGTCGCCTTCAATTCCATATCCTCCCCGGAAACTAAACTGGGCTAATTTCAATTCAGCTCCAAGACGAAAATTGCCGGTAGGTTGGTAATTATGGGAAATGGAATCGTTTTCAGAATAAAAATTATAGTCAACACTCCTTAGTCTTGCGCCAGGATAGTCAACAAACTCGTAATCCGCGCTTAAAAGGCCGAATTTTCCAATGATGAAAGCAACGCTTCCTATTGCCCTGAATGGAGTTGTGAGGGAATAATCATAGGTGCCTTTGGGAGAAGCGCTGCTGAAAGCGCTTTCATTATTAGCAACTATTGTGTCAAAAACAGAAGACATCTCACTACTCCAAGAATCCGACATCTTGTCGAAATAAGTTGGCGTATGAACGGCAAGCCCAAGCCGAATAAATTCAACAGGTTTATAAATGATCCCCAATTTGAAATTTATTCCGGTTCCAGTGGTGTTAAGTCTTTCGGTACGGTCAAATCTCTGAAAATATTTATTCCGGTTCTGAGTATCTTCTTCGGTGTAAGTTATTCTTTCAAAATAGCGTACAAACGGCACTCCCAATGTGCCGCCAATATAAAATTTGTCCAGAATATTCGCGCCCATCGACAATTCCATCTCATTCATCGATCCCCAGGATTGAATAGTTTTACGCTGGGCAACTCCTCCATAAGGCATATCAGCCACATAGTGCCTGCTACCAATTGTATCTTCATAAATAAGATAAGCATCGTAAGCAGGACGTGCTCCAAACGCATCAAGTTGATCAGGACTTTGTTTTTTATCATTAGCTTCGTCTATATAGACTTTAAGCAAGGAATTGTTCTTGTTAAATCCATTAATTATTACACGGTTGTTAAAACTGTTAACGCGATTAATTCCAAATCCAAACATTACCTTACGGATGGAGCTGGTCTTAGGGTTCCCTGCATCCATAACAGAAACAAAGCCTACATTCCCCAGGTTAAAGTTTAAATGGCTGTCCTGGCCTTTTTCCCCGAGATAAACAGAACTTGTGCTACCCATATTCAGCGAAGGTGTTATTGAGAAATCAGAACTCCTGTATAGGCCAATTCCTGCAGGATTGACACTGAGTGTTGAGAAATCAGCACCAAGTGCCCCAAAGGCACCTCCAAGCCCCGAATAGCGTGCAGTTCCAACTACTGAAAGGCGGGAATAGCGCAAAGCATCTACTTCATTTTGGGCATTTAAATTCAGTACTAATGCCGACAGAGTTATAAAGATGAAGATTCGTTTCATTTTAATAGTATTAAGAAATAGTTATTATAATCAAACCTGCAGATTTCGAAAGTATTCTGTATAAAAGTAACGAAATGCACATGTTGACATTTTCCTGGTTGGTTTAAAACGTTCAGGTTTTACCTTCTTGGCCTTCCTGATCCTGAGGAATTAGAAGAGTTAGAGGATGAACGTGAAGGAGTTGAAGATGAGTTGGAACTATTACTTGAGCGTGAAGGTGCTGAGTAACTATTCTCGCTTGAACGGCTTGGTGCTGAGTATACCGGAGCACTTTGCTGCCTTTCAATAACCGGTGCTGAAGTGGACTGCCTGGGGCTTTCACTGTTTCTTCTTTCAGTATTTACAGAAGACCCTGCCCTTTGCTGAGGTTGACTGTATTGTGGTGAAGGACTGGGATTATCATTACTCCGTATGTTGCGGTATTTTGGAGTAGTGTATTCCTGACTCGACCTTGGTTTGGAATATGAAGGTGAACTATAGGACTGAATTCGTGCGCCTTGCTGTTGGTATGTTCTGGCAGGCTGTGCATTGTTTACCGGTGTTTCCCTACCCGTGTTTATCTGACTCCTTGAATTGGTATTCGTAGGATTGACTGCAGGTTGTTGAGGATTTACAATTCTGGGTTGTGGAGCCACCTGCCTTCCTGGAATGAAGTTTCTGGTATTTGAATTTCTTGGAGTATTCTGAGCTGGAGCTATATAGCGTCCTCGCGATCCAGGTGTATTAGTCCGGTCGGGTTGTGTGTTCTGTCTGTTTCTATCATTTATCTGCGAAGGAGTGGTTGTTCTTCCTTGTTGCTGACTGCTCACATTGTTCTGACTACGGCCATTAATGGTAGAAGGACTGTCGGAAGACGGTGTAACTCCGCGGGCAGAATTTCCAACTGCTGTCGTATTATTTCTTTGACCTGAGCCGTTACCGGTTCCAATTCCATATCCCCTGTTGTTTTCTGAATTGTCATTCATTGAGTTTCTTCTCTGATCTGAAGTAAGGCCACCGGAAGCTGTACTGGTACGTCCATTGGAACTACCACCGCGATATCCTGATGATCCCCTGTGGCCATAATAATGACTGTTGCCATTGTATCCGCCATCGCTATAATACCCTCCATAATTGCCACTTCCTGCCCAGTAGCCATCATTATAACCATCATAATATCCATTCATATAACTTCCATAGCCGCCTCCATAGCTATAGGAAGGCCATCCCCATCCTAAACTCATTCCGAAAGACGGTGAATACCATCCTGAATTGAAATAAATACTTGTTCCCCAACTCCATGGGTTATAATCATAATAATACATATTGGAATAATATGGGTTGTAATAGCTATCCATGTAAGAATTACTATGGAACCGGCGCAAACGCGAAGCATAAGCATAGTCGTAATAATCGCCATAAAAATTGTTGGTTACAGAGGAGCCTCCACCAGGTTCAACATAACTCTCTGTCATAACACCAGCCGGCTGTTCCTGATAATTTAAATATTCAGTAGCGCCGGAAGTTTGATTATCTGCTTGTTGAGATGCATCTTGCGTATTCTCCCCGTTATTTGCAGATGTATAGTCGGAAACGGCAGGTGCCTGGACTTGCTTAACAACAACCTTACTGGAAGTAGCAGCAGGAATATCTCTGGATGAATAATATACATCATCGTATGGAGCCTTTGCCTGATACTGTGTTGTGCAGCCTGCGGCTATAAACAGTGGTAATGCTGCGAAAATTAATAGTTTTTTCATTTTCAGTTCCTCCTTGAGTTTAGATGTTAACAGTTTGACTGTGTAAGCAAGCATTCTGGCAATCATATATTTTTCTAACTTTGCTTCGTTCTGTTTTTTCCAAATATTGCAAATTTTATACCACAATTCATCATATGGCTAAAGATTTTCCTACACGGGCTGAAAATTATTCCCAATGGTATAACGACCTTGTTATCAAGGCAGATTTAGCCGAGAATTCGGCAGTGAGAGGTTGCATGGTTATCAAGCCATACGGATATGCCATATGGGAAAAGATGCAGGCCGTTCTCGATACAATGTTCAAGGATACCGGGCATTCCAATGCGTATTTTCCTCTTTTCATTCCAAAATCATTTTTCAGCCGCGAGGCCAGTCATGTTGAAGGGTTTGCCAAAGAGTGTGCCGTTGTTACGCATTATCGCCTTAAAAGTTCGCCCGATGGCAAAGGAGTGGTAGTTGATGAAGATGCAAAATTGGAGGAAGAACTTATAATCAGACCTACATCAGAAACTATCATTTGGGATACTTACCGAACCTGGATTCAATCATATCGCGATTTACCTCTACTCATTAATCAGTGGGCCAACGTTGTACGCTGGGAAATGCGCACAAGGCTTTTTCTGCGTACAGCCGAATTTCTATGGCAGGAAGGACATACAGCACACGCTACCCGTCAGGAAGCATTAGAAGAAACTGAAAAAATGCTTGAAGTTTATGCTGACTTTGCCGAGAATTGGATGGCTATTCCTGTTTTGAAAGGCGTTAAGTCGCCTAACGAACGTTTTGCAGGAGCCGTTGAGACTTATTGTATAGAGGCATTGATGCAGGATGGGAAAGCACTACAGGCGGGCACTTCACATTTTCTGGGGCAGAACTTTGCCAAGGCTTTTGAAGTTAAATTTCTGAGTAAGGAAAACCAACTTGATTATGTTTGGGCAACATCCTGGGGTGTTTCAACACGTTTGATCGGGGCATTGATAATGGCACATTCCGACGATAATGGGTTAATACTTCCACCTAAACTGGCACCTATTCAGGTTGTGATTGTTCCGATTCATAAAAACGAAGAGCAGCTTGCCCAAATAACGCAAACAGCTAATAAGATTTGTGACGAACTCAAAAAAAATGGTATTCGTGTGAAGTACGATGCCCGCGAAACCTATAAACCAGGATGGAAATTCAATGAATATGAGTTTAAAGGTGTTCCTGTGCGCCTGGCAATTGGCCCACGCGATCTCGAAAACGGTACCGTGGAAGTTGCCCGCCGCGACACATTGGAAAAAGCAAGTTATCAACTGATTGACATCGCAACAAAGATTGAGCACTTGTTAGAGAGTATTCAGAAAAACATGTTTCAGAAAGCTCTTACTTTCAGAGAGGACAATACTTTCAGAGCAGACACATGGAAGGAATTCAATGATTTGCTCGACGGGAAAGGTGGTTTTATACTGGCGCATTGGGATGGTACTCCTGAAACAGAACAAAAAATAAAAGAAGAGTCCAAGGCTACTATCCGCCTCATTCCACTGAACAATAAACCTGAACAGGGAAAATGTATTTACACAGGCAATCCTTCCTCCCAAAGGGTTGTTTTTGCAAGAGCATATTAATCCATGATACTTACTTCAAATTCACTCCGGGCTATCGGAATAATTCCGGCACGCTACGATTCTACAAGGTTTCCAGGCAAACCGCTGGCCTTAATTAATGGTATTTCCATGATTCAGCGTGTTTACGAACAGGCAAAGAAATGTACTGGTCTGGTCAAAGTTTATGTTGCTACTGATGATGTCCGTATTGAAGATCATGTTAACGCTTTCGGCGGAAATGTTATTATGACATCGCATTCGCACCGGACAGGGACTGAACGGGTAAGTGAGGTTGTAGAAAAATTACAACTACATGACCCAGGGCATTCGTGGGATGTAGTGATAAATATCCAGGGAGATGAACCTTACATCGATCCTGCCCAGATAGATGCATTAATAGCATGTTTCAGAGATAAGGATGTTCAGATTGCAACACTTATACATCAGATTAATTCTCTGGAAGAGTTGATAGATCCAAACGTTATAAAAGTTATAATCGACAAAACGAACAGGGCCCTATGTTTTAGCAGAGCGGCTCTTCCTTTTATGCGTGGGGCTGAAATAAAAGATTGGCTCCGGCATCACATTTACTTTAAACATATCGGGCTATATGCTTACCGCCCACAGGTGCTCGAAATCATTTCCCGGCTTAAACCTTCACCAATTGAAATTGCTGAATCGCTTGAGCAAATGCGTTGGATCGAGAATGGATTTTTTATTCATACGGATCTTACAAATACAGATAGTATTTCGGTGGACACACCCGAAGATTTATTAAAACTTACCAACATCTCTTGAATTTTGTCCCGGTTAGGACTATATTCGCATCCTGTAATATTTTATTTATTTTAATATGGACGCTTTAATAGGCGAACTTTTGCATCAGCATGAATGTGTAATTGTACCAGGGTTAGGCGGTTTCCTTACCAACTATTCACCGGCACGAATTCATCCTGTTCATCACGTTTTTGTACCACCATCCAGGTATATTGTTTTTAATGCCAGCCTTTCATACAATGATGGAATTCTAGCCAATCACCTTTCATCACTGAAGAATATTTCTTTCAGGGAAGCAATGGATATTATAGTCCAGTGGGTGAATGAGCATCAATACCAGTTAAAAAACGGACATAACTGGCCAATCGGAAACATCGGTTCACTTTCTCTCGATCGTGAAGAAAACCTTCAATTCGAACCATCAAACAAGGTGAATTACCTGATGGAATCCTATGGCCTTACCAGCATTGTATCACCACCGATAAAGCGTCTTGATTTTGATTTAGGTGTTGCCTCAGCTAAGAGGTCACGTAACCTTCCCCCGTTAACGCAAGGATTAAAATGGGCTGCTGCAATTATTCCTTTTGCCGGCGTTGCTCTGTGGGGAACATTGTACTCGCATGATATTAATCTTTTCTATGCCAGTTATTCCAGTTTAATGCCTTGGGAAAATGCAACAGGAAATATTCGACCAGTAGCGGAGTCAATCAAATCTTCGGGCATGGTATTTACTGAATTTAATAAAGTAAACTCATCAATTCTTGCCGACAGAAGTGGAAAGATTGCCTTAAATCAGGAGGTTCCAAATCTAACAATGATACAAACTGTTCCTGCAGGTGGGATTCAATCAGAATCCAAGGAGAGCAGTGATGCAATTTCTGCCAAATACCATATTATAGGAGGCGCATTCCGGATTTTTGAAAATGCCGGAAATTATGTGGATGCACTTAAAAGAAAAGGATATTCTGCGTCTATAGTGGATAAAAACCGTCACGGACTTTTTGTTGTCAGCATTTCAGGGTTCAGGGACAAAAATGCGGCAACTGCCCAACTTGCGCTTATCCGTTCATCCGAAAACCCGGAGGCCTGGCTGATGATGCGCTAATAGCAAAAAACTTACATGCTTATCCCCAACTTATAATTACCTAAAGATTGGCTAAACGAAAACTTGAACGATTCGCTGAGAACGCAACATTTAAGCACTTTTTCCAACCATCTTTCTTTGATCTGCAAGCAGGATTTCCACTGAAAGGAAAATGGCGTGAAGATTTTTTCTGCAATAATAATCCTGTTATTGTCGAATTAGGTTGTGGTAAAGGTGAATATACTGTAGCCCTGGCTACAAAATATCCCGGAAAAAATTTTATTGGCATTGATAAAAAAGGCGCCCGGATGTGGAAAGGTGGCAAAACCAGCCATGAAGAAGCGATGCAAAATGTTGCATTTGTGCGCTCGCGGGCTGAACTGATAGGACTTATCTTTGGCCATAGGGAGGTTGATGAAATCTGGATTACTTTCCCTGAACCTCAGCCAAATAGCCCACGATCTAAAAAACGGTTCACATCCTCGCAATTTCTTAACAGATACAGACAAATTTTGAAATCTGACGGCCTACTTCACCTCAAAACCGACAGCGATCTGGTTTATGAATCGACTCTTGAAGTGATAAAATCAGAAGGGCATCTCCTGCATTTTTCCTGCGATGATTTATATGGATATAATGCTGATAATCAGATACAGGATGTAATCGCTGTTCAAACCCATTATGAAAAGATGTGGCTGGAAAAAGGACTTAAAATCAAATACATGAAATTCAGCCTGAATCCTGATCCGACATTAGATTAGAGCATCATCCTGATATACGCATATGATGAGAGATGATACCTTTTTTAGCAGGGTATTTGATATTGCAAGGTGCATTCCCTACGGAAGAGTGACATCCTATGGAGCTATAGCTCGACATCTGGGGACAGGCAGATCGGCTAGAATGGTAGGATGGGCAATGAATGCATCTCATCTTCAGCCCGAAAATATTCCCGCACACCGTGTAGTGAATCGTATTGGATTACTTAGTGGAAAACATCATTTTGATGGCCCTGATGTAATGAAACAATTACTGGAAAGCGAAGGCATTAAAGTGATTGATAATAAAGTTCAGAACTTTGCACTGCTTTTTTGGGATCCCTCTAAAGAATTAAAGTGACTTACTCTGATTCGACACTTTTGTGTTTCTTTATCTCTCGAAAAAAGAATCCAGATCAATGCCTTTCTGAATTAATACAGGACGGTTTTTTTGGTAAAAATCAAAGACTTTCTCTACCGGAACAACATAGGTTATTCCATAATTAATATCTTTTCGAAGCCGGACAAATGCTTCGCCTTTATACGGTATTTTAGGATTGTAGGAAAATTCATAATTCTCTTTCTCGGGTTTAAGAATATATTCTGATCGGGCGGAAACCGAACGCCCGAATCCAATAAATTCAGGGTCCTGGTTACAACTGCTAATTGCCATTACAAGGCCCCCGCTGAACCCTTCGTTAAACAAGGCATCCACAATAAACTGTTCTCCTGGCGCAACTGGCTTGCTGGCCATTCCTCCTGTTATCATTTGCTGCCCTAAAGGATAGCCAAGCAAATACAAATAACTGCCCCATTCCAGCAAGGTTGATTTTCCAACTTTTGCGGACATGACAGGAACCTTGGTTTTTGGAGTGTCGTAAACTTTGCCAAGAATGGCAATATCAGAGGGCGTGTCGGAAAGAAAAACATCAATGCTTCCTCCATCTGGCAATCCTCGAACAAAAACCTGCTGCTTTTCTTTCACCGAAATACTTTGAATGTATTTGTTGGACGCAAGATCGCTTCCTTCAAAATAACTGATAACGGTGTCAGGAAAATTTACAATATGAGCGCAGGTGAGCAAAGCAATGTGTGTTGAATCGGAATAAATTACAGTTGCCGTTCCGCTAACAGCTTCATTTGATGAAATACTGGCCATTGCCTTCGAGAATATTGCTTCATCAGAAAGTCCGGACTTAACCATTTTGCTGTTTTCGTAAAAAATATAGGTCCTGTAATCGGCATAGCAATTAACTTTACGTACTGATTTCGAAATTTCACCAAGTTTAATTGCCAGCAGGGAATCGCCAAATACGTTAACATACTTTGCCGAACCGGACTCTTGTATTATAGCTTTTCCTCCTTTGTAACTACATCCGCTTTCTGATAAAGTTATAACCAGAAGCAAAACAAATAGTGCCAGATATTTGTTAATTCTCATAGAACTTGTCTATACTCCAAATAATTAGCAAGTTAACAATATTTTTTATAAAAAATATATTCAGGTATGTTTAATTCGATTTTGTCTATCTTTACCCATTCTAAATTAACATAATATTTTACTGGATGTTTTACACTAACGATCAAATTATTAATGCTTTAACGCATGTTAACGACCCAGACCTCCGCAAAGATCTTGTTTCGTTAAATATGATTGAAGGTATAAAGATAGATGGTAAAAAGATAAGTTTTCGCCTTGTACTAACAACTCCAGCCTGCCCTATGAAAGGGAAAATGAAACAGGATTGCATAGATGCTATTCACCAGTACGTTGATGCAGCTGCCGAAGTTGAAATTGAACTCACTTCCCGGGTAACCAGCCGCCGTAAGGATACTGATAATATGATGAAGGGTGTGAAAAATATCATTGCTGTTGCTTCGGGCAAAGGCGGAGTTGGAAAATCAACTGTTGCAGCCAATCTAGCTATAGCGCTGAGTAGATCAGGAGCCAGTGTTGGGTTGCTGGATGCCGATATATACGGACCATCGGTTCCGTTGATGTTCGACCTCAAAGATGCTCATCCGGGAGTAATTGAAGACAATGGTATAACAACTATAATTCCTGTAACAAAATACGGAATAAAACTTCTTTCAATCGGTTTCTTTGTCGATCCGGCCAAAGCACTTGTATGGCGGGGACCGATGGCCTCAAATTACTTGACTCAAATGATTACAGGGGCTGATTGGGGCGAACTTGATTATCTGATTATTGATATGCCGCCAGGCACAGGGGATATCCACCTTACACTGGTTCAACAAGTTCCGGTTACAGGAGTCGCAATTGTTAGTACACCGCAGGAAGTTGCACTTGCTGATGCCCGAAAAGCTGTTAACATGTTTACGACAGAAAGCATCAATGTTCCTATACTTGGCCTTATTGAGAATATGTCATATTTCACTCCCGCTGAGCTACCAGATAATAAATATTATATTTTTGGCAAAGAAGGTGGTAAAAAGCTCGCAACCGAAGTGAATGTGCCATTACTTGGTCAAATTCCTCTCGTTCAGGGTATTTGCGAATCAGGCGACAATGGTAGTCCTGTTGCTTTGGATGATTCAACTATCATTGGAATGGCATTTCGCAAATTGGCTGAGAATATTGCGCAACAAGTTGCTATCCGAAACAGTACACTGGCTCCAACAAAAATTGTAGAAGTGAAAAGTTAATCACTATCCATGTATCACTTAATACGTAATGTTTAATTAATCTATATATCTTTCAAACCCTTAGAATCAACCTCATGTCAACTATTCAAAATCTTGAACTTGAAAATAAAGTTCGTAACGTTCTCGATCAAATCCGGCCGTACCTGCAAGCAGATGGTGGCGACATTAAATTTATGGAATTAACAGAAAATAATGTTGTAAATGTTGAAATGCAAGGCTCCTGTGGTTCTTGCCCATTTAGCCGGATGACACTTAAGAATGGCGTGGAAGAGGCCGTTCGCAAAGCACTTCCTGAAATTACAGCTGTTGAAGCTGTGAATCAGTAGTTAAGTTTCGGTTTAAAAAAGCTGCGCCTGTCAGCGAAGCTTCTTTACGAGAGATATTTGCCTGCTATCGGCATTCGGCGTCCCATGCCAAATGCTTTAGGCGATACACGAAGTATGGGCGCTGACTGATAGCGTTTCCATTCATTTGTATTTACCAACCGCATTACCCGGGCGACAGTTTCCTTGTCGAAACCCATAGCAATAATGTCCATTGGTCCTTTGCGCATTTCTATATATTGAAATAATATACGATCAAGCACACTATAATCGGGCAGCGAATCGCTGTCCTTTTGGTTTGGCCTTAGTTCAGCTGATGGCGGTTTTGTGATCGTATTTGCTGGAATTATCTCCTTATTATGGTTAATAAAATGAGCCAGAGCAAAAACATCAGTTTTATAAACATCTCCGAGTACTGAAAGTCCGCCGCACATATCGCCATACAGCGTTCCATAGCCTACTGCAGCTTCACTTTTATTGGATGTATTCAAAAGAATATAACCAAATTTATTTGCCAGGGCCATTAGAAAGACAGCTCTTGCCCGTGCCTGAATGTTTTCTTCGGCAACGTTAAACGGCAAATCGCCAAATAAAGGATTCAAAGATGTCCTGAATTGCTCATAAACATCGGTAATAGCTATTTTGTCGCACTTAACTCCAAGGTTTCCGGCAAGCAACAAGGCGTCGTCTATTGAATGTTGTGATGAAAAAGCTGATGGAAGCAATACAGCCCTCATGTTTTCAGAACCAAGAGCTTTTGTAGCTAAAGCCAGAGTTACTGCGGAATCTATACCACCGGATAAGCCCAGGATAGCTTTTTGAAATCCCATTTTCCGGAAATAATCACCAATACCAAGAACAAGGGCATCATGGATTAACGAAATTTTACTTTCACTAGTCCCTT
This sequence comes from uncultured Lentimicrobiaceae bacterium, assembly GCA_964511085.1. Classification (GTDB taxonomy): domain Bacteria; phylum Bacteroidota; class Bacteroidia; order Bacteroidales; family DASVHX01; genus DASVHX01. The sequence continues at coordinate 6,551 of CAZEDO010000079.1, read as the reverse complement.
TTTTCATAATATGACCTTCCGCGATTGTCCACTTTCCACCTTTCTGAACCAAATCGATCATTTTTATTTCTTCAGCAAAACGGGTCATTGTGCAGCTTATTGTACCATCATTACCCACAACCATGGAACCTCCGTCGAAAATAAGTTCGGTTTGGCCTCCAACCTGATTCACATAGATGAGTGGCACTCCATACCGAAGTGCATTTGCACGCATCACTTCTTCGCGCAAATGAGGTTGTGCGTAAGTGAAGGGTGAAGCAGCGATGTTTATCATTATGTCTGGCTGTAGTTTAGAAAGCTCTTCCATTGGCGAATTAACATACAATGGATAGTCGCCGATATCCCAGATATCTTCACAAATAGTAAGTGCGATTTTCAATCCCCCTAATTTAACAGGAGTAACAGACCGGTTCGGCTCAAAGTACCTGTATTCATCGAATACGTCGTAGTTCGGCAGCAAGGATTTATTGACGACAGTATCAACTTTCCCGTCAGTAAGTACCCATGCTGAATTATACAGGCGCTTTCCTTTGATATCCGGGTTTCGGCTCGGAGAGCCAACTATTGCTGCAATACCTTTACATTCTGCTGCAATTGCCTCAATGGCGGAATAACACTTGCTTATAAAATCGTCGAATTCCAGAAAGTCACGTGGCGGATATCCTGATACTGCCAACTCGGCAAAAACAATAAGATCGGCTCCTTGTTTTCGTGCATTCTGTATTTCAGAAATGATTTTCCGGACATTGTGTTCAAAATCCCCGATAACATAATTGAGTTGGGCTAATGCTATTTTCACCGTAAAAAAGTTATCGAAAGATGGTTAATTTTATTTATTAGAAAAGGATTCCAAGGCTGAGTTCAATAAAACTTGTTGTTGCCTTAGGTTTGAGATTCGGATCAACAGAATTTTTACTAGCTAAAACGTCAGTAAACCCATTATCGAATGATATTCCAGCTGACACTAGATTCCCGCTGCTTATATTATATTCAATTCCAATTCCAACCAATAACGATTCCCTGATAAAAGCCACCTGATCGCCTATATTGTTTTGCGTCTCGATTATTGTACCGTTATTATATTCATCTTTTCCTTTTGCATTCAACCGGAAACCTGTAGCAAGTCCGAACTGACCAAAAAATCTGGTTTTACCGATTTCGCCTGTTCTCATTTTAAGTGTAAATGGAATCTGCAGGTATTTAATATGTAACTTTCTCTCGACTCTAACCTCCTTAGCATCCGCGCCCCCAACAGGTCTGAGATCAGGATAACTTATGTTGCTGTTGTTGTAAACAAAATTGATGCCTGTTGCCACGCAATAACTTTCAGAGAAATTGAACTCACTTACAATCCCCCAGGAAAATCCTATTGACGAACCTCCATCATAGTCTTTGGTGTCGGTTTTTAACCATCCTAATGCAGGAGCAGTTTTAAACCCAAGAGCAAATGCTTTGTATTGCGCTTTACTTAGAGCGGGCATAAACAGAAGAACAAGAATCAATGCAACCAATTGTTTAATCCTCATAAAAGCAGTGTTTTGTTTCACAAAATTAATAAAAGAATAATAGCTCAATTTTAACTTTAGCAATAATAACGGCTTATTCCGTTTTTGTTATTATCTTTTGTGAATGTATTCCTTTAAGGAAGTAATAATTCAGTATATTTGATCTCTATAAACGCAAAAAATCAAACACCATGAAAAAAATAATCATCCTTCTGATGGTAATTGGATTAAACGGGATTGTTTTCGCGCAAATTCCAGGATTTACTATTGGCCCAAAGATCGGATTCAACACAACAAAATTGTCAACCGATACTGATTCTATCACATCAAAGCTTAAGAGTAATTTTCAGTTTGGTGCATTTGTAAGGCTTGGCAATAAACTCTTTGTCCAGCCCGAAATTAATTATGTTACTAAAGGAGGAGAGATAAGTTCAGTTAATAAATTAAATGAAACTCTCCACCAGAAAGTGACACTCAAAACGTTAACTATTCCAATCCTGATTGGGGTAAGAGTTCTTGATCTAAAAGTAGCATCAATACATTTGGTTGCTGGTCCGGTAGCCTCATTTACGCTTAATAAAAAATTAAGCATTACTGACCCCGAAAGCAATTTCCCTGTTACTAAAAAAAGTGATTTCAAAACCGCATCCTGGGCTATTCAGGCAGGTGCTGGCATTGATGTTTTGAAGTTTACATTTGATATCCGTTACGAAGCAGGCTTGAGCGATGTTTACAATGCCTCGGGTATCTCCTTGAAAAATAATCTCTTTAATGTAAGCCTCGGCCTTAAATTATTCTAAAATATTTGTATTTATTTAATCTTTGCACCAGAACCTTTGAATCTACAGTAGAGTAGGTTCAAAGGTTTTTTACTTTTGTCATTCAATTTTAGCATTATGCGTTTAAGTGCAGTATTAACTCTTGCATTATTTTTCATTGCATGCTCATGCCGGCAAAGTTCCTCCGATGTCAGCCTGAAAGGTATCACTATAAAACCTGTTACAATTCATCGTTACGAAAAAGCTTTGTTTTCCATTCCTCCCGAAAATCTGAAACAGGAGTTGCCAGCACTGGCCGGCGAGTTCAGGATCTTTTTAGGCGATCAATTCTTGGAACAGGCAAATCTTATGCGTCTTCAGTCATTTGTTTCCGATACAGCCATGCAGGCGCTCTACAGAGCTTCACAACAGGACTATCCGGATCTTTCTCAATTGTGTTCAGAACTTGACCTGGCTTTCAGGTATTTCAAATACTATTTTCCTGAAAAAGCCACACCCGTGGTTTTTACTTATATCTCCGGACTTGATACTGATAACCCGGTACTTTATTCCTCCGATGGAATGATTATTAGTCTTGATCTCTTCCTGGGTAAGGACGAACCTATTTACACCAAATCAGGTCTGCCACGCTATAAAACTGACCGGCTCACAAGTGAACATATTACTCCCCAGTGCATGGAAGAAGTTGGCCGGAGCCTTGTTGTTATTGACGAGGAACGACAGAGCCTGCTTGATCTTATGGTGGCTGAAGGCAAAATCCTTTACTTTGCTGATATCACACTCCCCAAAGTTCCTGATGCATTAAAAATCGGCTATAGTCCTGCTCAAATAGATTGGTGTGTAGCCAACGAAGCCAGGATATGGGCTTTTCTGGTAGAGAATAATCTGCTTTTTACAACAGATCCGGAAGCAGTAGGTAAGCTGATGACTGATGGCCCTTTTACTTCAGGATTTGGGCAGGAATCTCCGGGAAGAATTGGTGCATGGGTTGGTTGGCAGATTGTAAAAAACTATATGCAGCGAAATCCCGATGAACCTGTAGCCAAAATGATGCAGGAAAAAGACGCACAAAAAATACTGGAAGGGTCCCGCTACAAGCCGCGTAAATAAAATGTTCCGGCAAACTTCGTTAATTTCAACTTAGCGAAGTGATCTAATGGAATTAATAAATAAATTTCTGTGTTATGCCTGCATAAGGCATGCTTTTCCCAGATCAATTTTAATCAAAAAAGTATCCGGGTGATGACTATTCAAAGTATTCCGGCAATTGCATCCTCAGTTGGGACTGGATAAGGATTATTTTCTTTTGCTCTACGTTATAGGCGCTCCAATTGGCAATCTCATCAAGATACCTGAAACAGCCAACACACTTACCTTTCTCATCCAACTGGCAAATATTCCGGCATGGCGATTTAATTTCGGGTCCTGTTTTCGGTGGCATTTTGGATTAGTTTACATCATTAACCGATTAATTGGCGCATTGTTCAAAAATGAAACTGATTTTCTGTAATTCGCATAAAATGATTAACTTTAACTATTCAAATACTGCATCTTATGCTGGTAAAAACATACGGCAGCACTATCCACGGAATAAACGCTCTCACTATCACCGTGGAAGTGAATATTGACCAGGGAGTCCAGTTCTTTATGGTTGGCCTGCCTGACAATGCCGTGAAGGAAAGCCATCAGCGCATTGAAGCAGCTCTACGGAACATTGGCTACCGCATTCCCGGCAAAAAGATTGTAATTAACCTGGCTCCTGCCGATCTGCGAAAAGAGGGTTCCTCTTATGATCTACCAATAGCAATAGGTATTCTGGCCGCTTCGGAACAAATTCCGCATGAGGAAGTAGCCCAATACATCATACTTGGCGAACTATCTCTCGATGGAGGACTTCAGCCGATAAAAGGAGCACTTTCCATTGCCATAGAAGCACGCAAACAGGGATATAAAGGGTTTATCCTGCCTCGTGCAAATGCACGCGAGGCAGCCATCGTAAGCGACCTGGTTGTTTATGGTATGGATAATATCAAAGAAGTGATTGATTTTTTCAGGGGCGAGTTCAAACCTGTTCCTGTTGTTGTAGATACCAGGGAAGAGTTTTATGCCCATCTGAATGAATATGAATTTGATTTTTCGGATGTAAAAGGGCAGGAAAATATTAAACGCGCCTTAGAAATAGCTGCTTCCGGCGGACATAATGTAATTCTGATCGGTCCTCCCGGCGCCGGAAAGACGATGCTTGCCAAGCGCCTGCCATCAATACTTCCACCTTTGAATCTGCATGAAGCCCTTGAGACCACGAAGATTCATTCTGTGGCTGGTAAGATGAGCAAGGAGTCCGCACTTATAGCGGTAAGGCCATTCCGCAGCCCACATCATACAATTTCGGACGTCGCTCTCGTAGGAGGTGGCAGCAACCCGCAACCCGGCGAAATATCCCTTGCACATAACGGTGTGCTTTTTTTGGATGAATTGCCTGAATTTAAACGAACAGTTCTCGAGGTATTGCGGCAACCAATCGAGGATCGCTCCATCACCATCTCCCGGGCAAGGTTTTCAGTGGAATATCCAGCCAGTTTTATGCTGATTGCAGCTATGAACCCATGCCCGTGCGGCTACTATAACCATCCTGCCAAAGATTGCGTGTGTGGCCCGGGAATCGTTCAGAAATATCTCAATAAAATATCAGGACCATTGCTTGACCGTATTGATATTCACGTGGAAGTTGTCCCTGTTCCCTTCAGAGAACTGAGTTCGCTGCGGGCAACTGAAAAAAGTGAATCTATCCGCGAACGTGTTATAAAAGCAAGGCATATACAGGAAGAACGGTTTAAAGATTCAAAAGGCATTTACTGCAATGCTCAGATAACGAGTAAACAATTGCGTGTCATTTGCAAAATCTCCGAAGCAGGGCAAACCCTCCTCAAAACAGCCATGGAAAAACTCAGCCTTTCTGCCCGCGCCTACGACCGCATCCTAAAAGTAGCACGCACCATTGCCGACCTTGATGCCAGCCCCGATATCCGGAACGAACACCTTGCCGAAGCTATTCAATTCCGTAGTTTGGACAGGGAGACGTGGGGTGGATAGCAATGATTGACTATTCCAATATGCCACGAAGTGGCTGAATTTCAATAACCGTGGGTGCAACCCACGGAAAAAAAGCCAGATACAAATCCAGCCCCGAAGGGGTTGAACAATTTGATAAAGATGTCAAGTTACCGTCAGATTCTATTTCACTTGATTTTCCGGACAAAGGATAGCAGGAAAACTATTGTGCGGGAACATTCCGAACAACTTTATGCCTATTTGATGGGTTTTATTAAGAACAAAAACTGTTTTCTTTACCAGATTAACGGAATGGAAGATCACCTGCATATTTTGAGTGATTTGCACCCGTCAATTGCCCTGGCCGAATATATGCGGGATATGAAAGCATCATCTTCCATGTGGTTAAAACACTCTGGAAAATTTCCTGAATTTGAAGGATGGGCTGATGGATATGCAGCATTGACTTATGGCTGGAAGGATAAAGATATGATTGTAAACTACATTAAAAAGCAGCAGGAGCATCATAAAGTAGAAACTTTTGAAGTTGAGTTGCGAAGACTGCTTAAAGAACAAGGATTCGAAGTGAATGACAAGTATTTTCCCTGATGACTTGGTTCAACCCCTTCGGGGCTGTTATTGCTGGCGTTGCAGCTACCGTGGGCTGGCACCCACGGTTATTGAAATTTAGCCACTTCGTGGCAAAGGAGCAATAATCTATTATCCGAACAAACAGATTGTATAATAAAGCAATGAAAGGGTGGTGTTTGAATTCAAAAAATAGTATGAATAAAATGATTCAAAAAGGAATTACCAATTCGACAAAGCCTTGAAAGGAACATGTTAACTCAATAAAAATAAAACGAATCAAGGGGTTAAAAATAGAGTAGCAAATCGATAAAGTCCTGAAAGGACAACATGTTAACTCAATAAAAATATAACGAATCAAGGGGTCAAAAATAAAGTTGCAAATATAGAAAGCCCTGAAAGGGCGACATGTTAATTCAATATTATTAAAACGGATAAATGGATTAAAAATAGAGTCCCAAATCTACAAAGCCCTGAAAGGGCTATATTTTAATAACCATGGGTGCAGCCCATGGCAAAGCATACCACGCAATACCAGCCCCGAAGCGGGCTGAACAGGAATAATACAGTTCCATCAATATATATCAGTCACCATATGGCATAGGTTGGTTGCAAATTTGCAGATTTG